>NZ_JANQOY010000033.1 GCF_028285565.1 Acaryochloris sp. IP29b_bin.148 | reverse complement strand
GCCATAATCTGCTTCTCCAACTTAGCTAGCCAATGAATCCTGGATGGTTTTGTTGTAAATAATCCGACCGGGGGTCGTGCGAATATATTGCGAAATCAGTTCTCCCTCTGCATCCTTACGAATTCGACGAGAGGGGTATGTGTGCGTGACTGTCCCGTCGCTAGAGGTTTCGACTTTAGGTTCGACGTCATCTTCGCCATCATCAACAGGACCATCAAAGCGCACCCAAATATAGGCATGTAAGTCAACTTGCTGCTGCTCATAGGCCATAATGGCGTCGTCTAAGTTGGCAAAATATTTACCCGCTCCGTTTTGCCGACCTGGATTATCGGCAGTCAAGTAGTAAGCGCCCAACACCATATCCTGACTAGGCGTCACAATGGGGCGTCCGGTTGCTGGCGACAGAATATTATTCGAGGCCAACATCAGCAGACGGGCTTCTGACTGCGCTTCGATGGAAAGCGGAACGTGAACCGCCATTTGGTCCCCGTCAAAGTCGGCGTTAAAGGCTGGACAAACTAGGGGATGAAGTTGAATGGCTCGGCCATCTACCAAGATAGGTTCAAAGGCTTGAATTCCTAAGCGGTGCAGGGTCGGTGCTCGGTTTAACATCACCGGGTGCCCTTCAATCACTTCTTCCAACACATCCCAAATGACTGGGTCATTCCGTTGAATCAGACGCTTAGCCGCCTTGATGTTGTTCACCAAGCCTTGTCCAATCAAACGGTGAATCACAAAGGGCTGGAAGAGTTCGATTGCCATTTCTTTGGGAAGACCGCACTGGTGCATTTTGAGCTTGGGACCCACCACAATCACAGAACGACCGGAGTAGTCAACCCGTTTACCCAGTAAGTTCTGACGGAAACGGCCTTGTTTCCCTTCAATAATGTCTGACAGGGACTTCAAGGGGCGGTTATTCGCTCCCACTACCGTTCGCCCCCGGCGGCCATTGTCGATCAAGGCATCGACGGCCTCCTGCAACATTCGTTTTTCATTTCGAACGATAATTTCAGGGGCTAAAATCTCTTGTAGTCTTGCTAGACGATTATTTCGATTAATCACCCGACGGTATAAGTCATTGAGGTCAGAGGTGGCAAATCGTCCACCATCTAACTGCACCATCGGTCGCAAATCAGGTGGAATAACCGGGATCACGCTGAGGACCATCCAATCGGTTTGGGAGCCCGTCCCCACAAAGTTATCGATTACCCGCAATCGTTTAATCAGCTTTGCTCGCTTCTGGCCCTTCGCAGTGCCAATCGTTTCTCTCAGCGTTTCGGCTTCGGTTTCTAGGTTGATGTCTTGCAATAATCGCTGAACAGCTTCAGCCCCAATCCCCACTTCAATCCCTTCCAGTTGAGAATCTTCGCTGTAGATTTGATCCTCAATTTCGATCCACTGATCTTCCGTCAGCAGTTGCTTGTAGGACAGGGTATCGGCGTTACCGGGATCGAGAACCACATAGGCATTGAAATACACAATCTGCTCGACGTCCCGCAAGGGCATATCCAGCAATGTCGCCATATAGCTGGGAATTCCCTTTAAGTACCAAACATGGGTAACCGGCGCGGCTAACTTGATATAGCCCATGCGATGCCGACGGACGCGTGACTCGGTGACCTCCACCCCACATCGCTCACAGACGATGCCTCGGTGCCGAACCCGCTTGTATTTGCCACAGTGACATTCCCAATCCTTGGCAGGACCAAAGATCCGCTCACAGAATAGACCATCCATCTCCGGCTTTAAGGTCCGATAGTTGATGGTTTCTGGTTTAGTGACTTCACCCACCACTTGATTGTTGGGTAAAGTGCGCTCCCCCCACTGCCGGATCCGTTCCGGAGAGGCTAGCCCAATTTTGACGTAGTCAAATCGTTGTTCGAGCTTTGGCATCGCGATTAGCTTCCTCTGTTTACTTGCTAAGTATGCTTCGAGACAAATGATTGTGCAGGAGTCAAGCGTTTAACTCCATGGTCCAACCGACCATTAACTTTCTCCTTCTTCCATATCAATCCGGGAGAACGACTCATAGGTTGGACGAGAAGGTGTGCGTTTGTGGCTAACATCGGCCATCAAATCAACTTCCATATCTCGGCTACCGCCATCATCTTCTGTTTCAATTTTGTGAACGGCGATATCCAAACATAGAGATTGCAGCTCACGCATTAAGACCTTGAAGGATTCCGGTGTACCCGGTCGAGGAATGGCTTGCCCCTTGACAATGGCATTCAGGGCTTCATTCCGCCCTTGCATATCGTCGGATTTGACTGTTAAGAGTTCTTGCAAGGTATAGGCTGCGCCAAAGGCTTCCAATGCCCACACTTCCATTTCTCCAAATCGCTGTCCACCTTGCTGAGCTTTACCCCCCAGAGGCTGTTGAGTCACCAAGGAGTAAGGACCAGTGGACCGAGCGTGAATCTTGTCATCCACCAAGTGAACTAGCTTCAACATATAGGCTTTACCCACCGTCACAGGTTGGTCGAAGGGTTCTCCAGTCCGACCATCAAAGACTTGGAGCTTGCCAGGGCGATCGGGATCATAGAGCCAATCTTTGCCCGTTTTGTTTTGAGCTTCCGCTAACTTGCCGTGAACGGTGCTACGAGATGCCTCTTCTCCATGCATTTCATCAAAGGGCGTCAGTTTAAAGCGGGTATTCAAGTTTTGCCCTGCCCAACCCAGGAGACACTCAAAGACCTGTCCCACATTCATGCGGGAAGGAACGCCTAGAGGATTCAAGACCAGATCAACCGGAGTACCATCGGCCAGATAGGGCATATCTTCAATGGGCAAAATGCGGGAGATAATCCCTTTATTGCCGTGGCGACCGGCCATCTTGTCACCCACTTGCAGTTTGCGTTTTTGAGCCACGTAAACGCGAACCACCATATTGGCTCCAGGTGGGAGTTCATCCCCTTGCTCACGGGTAAAGACCCGCACATCAACCACGCGGCCTTTTTCACCGTTGGGCACTCTCAGGGAGTTATCGCGCACATCTCTAGCTTTTTCACCAAAGATCGCCCGCAGTAATTTTTCTTCAGGAGGCTGATCCGACTCACCCTTAGGCGTGACTTTACCCACCAAAATATCGCCCGCTTCCACCCAAGCTCCAATGCGAATAATGCCGTTCTCATCTAGCTGACGCAGGGAGTCTTCACCCACGTTGGGAATTTCTCGGGTAATTTCTTCTGGACCGAGCTTGGTCTGTCGCGCTTCAATTTCAAACTTCTCAATGTGAATCGAGGTATAGACATCATCGCGAACCAACCGCTCACTGACGAGAATGGCATCTTCGTAGTTGTAACCTTCCCACGGCATATAGACCACGAGAATATTTTGGCCTAACGCCAGTTCTCCGCCTTCGGTCGCCGAACCGTCAGCAATAATTTGACCTTCTCGAACCTGATCGCCCACAAACACAATGGGGCGTTGGTTTAAGCAAGTATCTTGGTTGGAGCGCTGGTATTTTTGGATTAAATACTCGTTCTCATTACCTTCGTTGTCCCGAATGCGAATGGAATCCGCGGAGACATACGTCACTTCACCATCGGTATGGCTAATAATTACCATACCTGAGTCGCGGGCTGCCTGAGCTTCTAAACCGGTGCCCACCAAAGGCCGTTCAGGCCGTAGTAAGGGAACGGCTTGTCGCTGCATGTTCGATCCCATCAAGGCTCGGTTGGCGTCATCATGCTCCAAAAAGGGAATCAGCGAGGTGGCCACTGAAATAATCTGGACTGGGGAAACGGCCACATAGTCCACTTCTTCCGGGGACGTGGTGGTAAAGTCCTGACGATAGCGCACAGGAACAATCTCTCCTTGGATGTAGCCCTCTGCATCCATAGGAATATCGCCGGGTGCAACCCGCAGATCATCCTCTTCATCAGCAGTCATATATTGCGGTGCCTGTTCTTTGAGGACGCGGCCATGCTCAACCGGATAGAAGGGGGTTTCGATAAAGCCATAGGGATTCACCCGAGCATGGGTGGCCAACGAACCAATCAGACCAGCGTTAGGACCTTCTGGTGTTTCAATCGGGCAGATTCGACCGTAGTGACTGGGGTGAATATCCCGAACGGCAAAGCCAGCCCGTTCCCGAGTCAGTCCACCGGGGCCAAGCGCACTGAGGCGTCGCTTGTGAGTTAGCTCCGCCAGGGGATTCGTTTGGTCCATAAATTGGGACAGTTGACTGGACCCAAAGAATTCCTTAATGGCAGCGACTAGCGGTTTGGGGTTGACCAAAGACGCAGGCGTCAAGGATTCCACATCTGACACGGTCATCCGCTCTTTGATAATTCGCTCTAGGCGGTTAAGACCGACTCGAACTTGGTTTTGCAACAGCTCACCCACGGAGCGCACTCGGCGATTGCCTAAGTGGTCGATGTCATCCACTGAACCAATATCGAACTCCAAATTGATCAGATAATCAATGGCGGCCAAGATATCATCGGGAGTCAATACCCGTGTCGCTTCTGGGGTATTGAGGCGTAATTTTTTATTGAGTTTGTAGCGTCCGACTCGCCCTAAATCATAGCGTTTGGGATCAAAGAAGCGAGATTCTAAAAGTTGGTTACCCCCACTCACCGTTGGCGGTTCGCCCGGACGCAGTTTTCGATAGAGTTCTAGGAGGGCTTCTTCTTCACCGAACTGCCCTTCTTTATCGATGGTCTTTTGATAATATTCTGGGTGGCGCAGACGATCAAAAATTTCACCATCACTGAGTCCTAAGGCCTTTAACAGGACTTGGGCCGAGAGTTTGCGAGTTTTATCAATTCGGACCCAAACGAGACTATTCTTGTCGGTCTCAAACTTTAACCAGGCACCACGGTTAGGAATCAGACTGGCGTTGTACGTCCGTCGCCCATTTTTATCGGTCTCAGACTTGTAGTAGACCCCCGGACTACGCACAATCTGGTTAACAATCACCCGCTCAGCGCCGTTGATGATAAAGGTGCCCCGCTCGGTCATCAACGGTAAATCGCCAATGAATACCTCTTGTTCTTTAATCTCACCCGTTTCTTTATTAATTAATCGGGTGGGGACATACATTTGCACCCCATAGGTACTGTCTCGACGTTTGGCTTCATCTACGTCATATTTAGGACGCTTAAGCTTATAATTTTTGGCTAAAAAATGCAGCTCAATTTTGCCGGTGTAGTCTGAGATAGGAGAGAAACTCTCGAGTTCTTCGATCAATCCTTCTTTCAAAAATGAGCGAAAACTTTCCCGCTGAATTTCAACCAGGTCGGGTAAAGTAAAGGCGGGTTGAGTGTAGATCGAGTTAGTCATACAGCTCCTCTATAAGGTTACGCCCAGCGCGAATAGAATCAACAATTTTAAGTTACATTTGCACCCAAAATCAATCTTTTTTACGATTAATCGGGTAAGGACAATTGAAATAATCGACAAGCATTTTCAGTGGTTGTGGCAGCTAGATCCTCTAGAGAAACGTCTCTTAAATCAGCCACCTGTTGGGCAATATATCTGACGTTAGCGGGTTCGTTACGACGTTTACCTCGCACAGGAACGGGAGCCAAAAAGGGGCAATCAGTTTCGATTAGGATGCGATCGCACGGGACCATCTGGGCTGATTCATGCACTTGAGCTGCATTTTTGAAGGTCACAATCCCGCTGAAACTGATATAAAATCCTAAGTCTAAAAACCGTTGTGTTTCGGCAGGTGTACCACTCCAACAATGCATAACGCCTTGAACAGGCCCCTGGGTTTGCCAAAACTTTTCTAGGAGTTGGACCATGGGTATAGCGGCCTCTCGACAGTGAATAATCACGGGTAGATTCAGTTGCTGGGCAATCTGAAGATGAGACCAAAAGATTTGCTCTTGCTGTTGAACATTATCGGCTTTGAAAAAATCTAAGCCGGTTTCACCAATGGCCACCACCTTGGGATCGGATTGAGCCATTGACTGCATGCGAGGTGCTGTGTCCGAGGTCCACTTTTCAACATCTAGTGGATGAACACCAATCGCAAAGTACAGCTCGGCAAACTGTTGAGCCAAGGTTTGAATTTGATCAAACTCTGAGGGTTCTACACAGGAGTGGACTAATCTGACGACATGATGATCGCGCCAGCGCTGGGCGATCTGGTCGAGATCCGATTGAAAAACGTCAAAGTTTAGATGAACATGCGTATCTATGAGTTGCATGAAGAAGCTTAAGTCCAAGGCGGTGGTAAACAGGGATGAAACTCTCGGTTCAGTTCAACCGAAATTCAACAGTTACCCGCTCCTCAAGAGGCTGCCTTGAGAAGACGCGCTAGACCTGCCTTCTTCCTTGCACCTGTATTACGGTGAAAAACACCGGTTTTGACCGCTTTATCGATTTTGCTAAAGGTAGTAGACATTTCCTTTTGAACGACAGCAAGCTGTGCGTCGGAAGGATTCTGTTTATAGTCATCGACTGCAGATTGAAACCGTTTGGTGAAGGTTTTGATTGCCGATTTATATGCTTTGTTTTGCAGGCGATTCCGTTCAGCAGTGAGAATTCGCTTTTTTGCAGATTTGATGTTGGCCACGTTAGTTGCTCAGCAAGCGCTTGATAGTGTCGTTATTTACCCAAAGGGATATTCTAACACCAATTGTCAATGCAGCTGCCATCAATTTTTCAAGTTATGCTGAAGAAAGAATTGGGGCCAACCCTTATCCCCTGCTGGGGTTGCTTTGACGGGATAGTGCGGAGAAGACCCCTCCCCCACCCCCTCAGCGAATGCGTTACATTGACAGAGGTGGCACTTCTTCTCTAGCGGTTGCATATAGGCATTTCTGGGTTATGCTCCGAACGATTACTCAGCCAGCGGAGGCCATTGCAGAACTACAGCGGATCTGCGATCGCATCCAAGATGACCACCTTCTCCACAAAGAATCCACCGTCAGGGAAATTCTATCTACGGTTCGACGTCAAGGTGATCGAGCCCTTCTTCAATATACAGCTGAGTTTGATCAGCAGCCCCTCAGTCTGGCACAGCTCCAAGTCAGCGGTGCAGAACTGGATGCTGCGTATCAGCAGATATCCCAGGATGTATTGGCGGCCATTCGTGTCTGTCACCAACAAATCCAGGCATTCCACACCCAGCAACGCCCTCAGAACCGAGTCCACTTTGGCGATCAACAGGTTGTTCTCGGGCAACGCTACACCCCCGTTGATCGCGTAGGCCTCTACACCCGCGGAACTCAGCTCCCGTCACCGAGCCAAGTCTTGATGAATGCGGTCCCCGCCGTTGTGGCAGGGGTGGCCCAGATTATCATGGCTACCCCGCCGGGGCCTGAGCAGCAGATCCACCCGGCGGTGTTAGTGGCTGCCCAAGAAGTGGGAATTGATCATATTTATCGGGTGGGCGGAGCGCAGGCGATCGCAGCCTTAGCCTATGGTACAGATACGATTCCTGCGGTAGACGTGATTGCTGGGAATGGCAATATCTACGTCACCCTTGCCAAAAAGTTGGTCTATGGCACGGTGGGCATTGATGCCTTAACGGGGCCGTCTGAACTGGTGGTGATTGCGGATCACACGGCTCATCCCTCCTATATCGCCGCCGATCTCTTGGCTCAAGCAGCATCGGATCCCCTCGCAGCCGCTATCTTAATCACCACCGATGCGACCTTAGCCACTAAAGTAATCTTAGAAGTCAATCAACAGTGGACGCACTATGGTGTCTTGACGGAGAAAGCCATTGCCCATTATGGCCTTGTAATTGTCGTCGATCAGCTGATGGAGGCCGCTACCCTGGCCAATCAAGTGGCCCCAGCCCGACTAACCCTTGCCATTCAAGATCCCTGGACACTGGTTGAACAGATTCGGCATGCCGGTGTGGTCTTGATGGGCCACCATACCCCTCCTGCCGTGATCCAATATTTGGCAGGACCAAACCCCAATGTCCCCACAGGCGGCACCGCCCGGTTTGGGTCAGGCCCCACCGTCGACACCTTTATGAAACGAATGCCGCTGATCGAATATTCTCCCCCAGCCTTAGATCAACATCTGCATCAATTAGATGCCTTAGCTCAACTGGAGTCAGGACTCGCCCAATCCATGTCGATCCGGGTTCGATCCCAAGAAGGCCGCTGGGACAACCTCAAGGATTAGAACTGTCCCTTAAGCTAGGGGCGATGGTTTACGCAGGTGCAAAATCGTTTAAAACCGCAAACTCTTACTCCTGATCGGTAGGCTGGGCCTTAGACGAAGGGGCGGTGGACCATACCCCTCCTTTAAATCGGGTCTTTGCCTCTTGAAAGGATTGGCTCATGGTCTGCTGGATCTTCTCCGGATCCGGCTTTTTGCCCCCCATCAGGTCCCCAAAGTAAACGCAAGCCCCTTCTCCTAAGGCCCAGGTATAAGCTGCGGCCCACGTTGCGGCGACCACACTCCCCACTCCTGGTACGAACTTGATCAGCTCACGGCCGACCACTTGAGCCATAAACCCACCGGCAATGGCGCTGACAACACCACCCGCTTGGGACAAGTTAAGGGATTGGCCATAGAGCCGTCCCAATAAACTGACTAGCGTCACCTGGAGGGCAGTCAAGGCGGGCATGGTGGCAAAGGGTAGGGGGACAGCGGCTAAGGTGGCAGCCATCGCTGAAAAGGTCATTAAATAGCGCCGCCCCGTGTCGCGATAGAGACCCCCCAATTCTGTTTCTAGTCCAGTGTCCTCTAGAAGTTGATGCAGCAGTCTCGCTTCGGCCTCTGGCAGTAAGTCTGCTAATTGATCGACAAAGGCATCCAGTCCATAAAACAGCGGCGTATAGCCATCTTCTTCTAAGGTGAAGTCGATCAGCACGGTGCGATCGCATAGGTCGGCAAACTGAGTTTGTATGGCTGAGGCAGCTCGCAGAATCTCTGAGTCAACAGGAGGATAGGCAGGATGGTGATCCATTGCCGATGGATAAAGCTCATGGAGACAGGTGATTGCCAATAGGCAAGGAATCTCAGGGTATTGTTCCCGAATTTGGGCCATGATGTTTTGCAGAAAATCCGTGGCAAAATCATTCAGCTTCAGGGTCAGAATAATGACCTTCGCAGGCGGCGTGGGTGATGTCTGTTTCGTAAAGAGTTGCAGCAGCTCCTGCATGGGGTCAGCCGTAGACGATGCTTCTCCTAACCCCATCGCGTCTGTGAAGTAAATGAGGGGTAAGTCGGCGGTGGGATAAGCGTACTGCTGGGTATGGGCCGTATGGGGTCGGAATCCTTGACCGATAATATCCACCGTAGCACCCGTCAAACTACGGATAATCGAACTCTTTCCCGATTGGGGTTTGCCAATCAAGATCACTTCCGTGGTGGGCAAGGTGGCACGAACGCGCTCCAACAGAGCGGCCACTTCTTGCTCATCCACTTGAAAATAACGGCTAAGCGAATGTCGCCCTTGCCGCAACGGCACAATCCAACCCTGGACTGTTTTGAACAGACGCTGAGTCCGGTCAGCCGAGAACCAAGATTGGGGGTTAAAGGCCTGAAAACGAGATTTTGGCAAATGGTCGGCAGGCTTTTGCTTCTCCACGTCGGGGCCTAAGGTGTCGCGAATAAACCTGGGGGGCAAAGGAAGGAACAGACTCTGATCTTCACGGTCTGGGCACTATGCTTGGGCCATAAGGCAAGGCTCCAAATTAATCATCCTTAGAACCGGGAGATTGATGATACAGGGCATCCAGTTGCTCCCTAGCATCTTCGACACTCATGGACCGCATCACCAGCAACGGTTCATCAATAACATTGCCAGACTCATCTAATAACTCGGGATGGGGAACCATCGGTGGCGTCTCTTCAGGGTAAGCCGAAGGAGGCATCGGCAAGTTGTAGTCTTGTCGGGACTGAAGACCCAGTGTGTAAACATTGCGGAGTAAGTTGCCTACCGTTAAAACCGCTAACACGATAAAAGCCAGCATATACAGTAACTGAAGCATCATCCATAGCCCTCCCAAGCCAGTAGTATTTTAAGGACTGCCCCTATCCCAGCATCGAGACTAGACGTCTTCTCTAGATCTCTAATCACGTCTATATCTGAGAATTTAAACCATTTTACTCAATTTGACTGCCCCAGCCGGAGCTGAATCATGATCTGCCAGCACTCAGACACCAGTTCATGCCAGGCTTCCAGCAAGTTTAATTCAATTCCAATTTGCCCATAGGTAGCCTTAAATAAGCTGCGGGCAGCAATGACTTCTAGCAAGGTTTGATGAACTCGCCCCAATAAATCAGACTGCTGATGAGTATCTAAGAAGTCAATTTCTTCGTACTCTAACAGCGATCGCGATCGACTTAACCAGTAATGAAAATCTCCCAGTAATGGTCCTAAACAAACGGACACCAACTCTGGCTCAGGTAAATATGGATTTAACATTGAACAATTGTTTTTAATGGTTTAAAAATAAATATTTGATTCTTTTCCCAACATATTACCAATATCTATTAACTTTAATGAATAAGTTTTGGGAGAGCATACCGTCTCTCTGTACGAACCTATTCATACCTGCAAAGGGTTTAACGCTCAGGAATGTTGTTGCTGCACCCAAAGAGAATGTTGGGGGACTGGGATAACAATATCAGCCTGATCAAACGCTAACTTCAACCGTCGTCGCAGCTCCCTCGATACAGCCCACTGTTGCAGCGGTTGGGTTTTAATCCACACTTTTGCCACCAACCCACGGTGATCAAAGTCATCAATGCCCATTAACTGGGGTGGTTCGATAATGTGCGGCTGCCAGTTTGCATCTTCAGCCATGGCCATAGCGGTGGATTGAATTAAATCTAAGGTTTGATCCACATTGGCATCGTAAGGAATCGGGATATTGAGATCAACCCGTGACCACTCACTAGAAAGGTTGGCGACAATGCGAATTTCGCTGTTGGGGATGGTGATCAACTGGCCTTCGGCATTGCGAATTTGGGTCATCCGCAGATTGAGGGTCTCTACTGCTCCCGTATACTCTCCGACTTGAATCACATCTCCCACACCAAACTGATCTTCAAGCAGCACTAAGAACCCATTGATCGCATCTTTGATAATGCTCTGAGACGCCAGCGAAATCGCGACCCCAATTAATCCCACCCCTGCTAAGAGTGGCCCCACATCCACTTTCAAGACGATCAACGCAACAATCACGCCAATACTAATCCATACAGGAACGGCAAACCCTTTAATTACCTTGGTAATCGTCGAAATTCTGAGCAACATCCGTCGGGACGTGATTGGGGTTAACAAGGGGGTCACCGTTAGGGCTAAGGCAAACCGATTGACTAACGCCCACGTCAATCGAATCAGCAGGAACGTACAGACACCGACGAGTGCCAAGGTGAGTGGAATCGATAAGCTTTGAAATAACCAGACGTTGATCGGACGGGTATAGGGAAATCGATCCAAACAGATCAGTAGACCCAGCACCCCAACCGAGACACGCAAAATACTCAGAACTTGACGCAATAGTCCTGAAAAGCCAATCCAAAATTGAACAGGGGGAAGTTTAGAGCCGACATCCATTTTGGAGGCAGCAATGGCCTTGGCAGGACGACTTAAATAGCGTTGCCACAGTTGAATACAACGATTACACACCAGGACAACGGCGATCACACCAATGGAAATCAGTCCTTGCTGTTGTAGATATTGGGGCTGCCGTTCTATTCTTGAACGCTTCAAGGCCATCACCAAAGTGGTTTTGAGCTGATCGCCTAAGGTTGCCACTTCCACACCCCGTAACTCAGCATCTAAGGCCGTGATCGTGAGTAAATGCTGACTACCGACGGAGATCACTGGCAGATTATTGAGGGTTCTGATTTCGACTGTAGGGTCAACGCTTTGCGTATTTAGATAGTTGCGCTTAATGATAGACAAACTCTCCTGTACGGTTTGTATTCGTTCTGATAAGTTGCCCTTAGTGGCCGCAATCTTGAATAAACGATGACCATCTAACCAGATCCAATCCGAGACGAGGAAATTAGACAGATTAGGTATGATCAGAGGCTGCTGGGGTGAGACCTCTGGTATCGAAGAAGTCGACGGCAAGGGAATTGTAGACTGCCCAACACTCGGGAGATGCAGCAGAAGACAGCAGACAAGTGTCCCTAAGCTGATGATCAGACGGGTGCTGTAGCGTGTAAAAGACATTTGCTATTCTGAAGACCCCCAACAAGGCATCCGAAGCTGAAGGTGAGCGCCTGCCATCACGCTAGGTGACTGAAACAGGCGTTTTCCCTGGTTTGAGAACAGCTGGAGCCCAGTTTAGAACATCATTTAGGATAGCAGCTGGACCTTGATTAAGGGGCCAAGCAAAGGCATGACGAAAGGCATTCTCTTGACAGGCTTTCAGGTCTGCAAAACTAATCACATCTTGAGTGAGCAGGGTTTCGTACTCAAAGGGTAAGCGGACATTATGAAGGCCCGCGTTATCGGTGCAGATGGCGATATCCACTCCTGCATCAAAGCAGCTTTGAAAGACTGTTTTCAGCTGCTGAATACTTTGTAAGGTCCCGGTTTTGAGATAGGTGGTAGGACAAATTTCCAAACACTGACGGCGTTGGGCAATGGATTTCAGTAATTCGGGATGATGTAAGGGAATTTGGATGCCGTGACCAATCCGCATCAAGTAAGGCAGGAGTTGAGGATGGGCACCATTAAAGGTTTCATAGAGATGACAAGTGGTTTTCAGATCCAGGGAACGAGCGTAGGCATATAGATCGATAAATTCATGAATGCGATCGCCATACAAATCATCCCCACCTGCTAAATCGATTCCACATACGTACTCAGGCATTTGGGCTGCCAAATCGACAATAGCCCGGTTGACCACATAGGGAAGTCGGGCATGCATACATAAAATCTGGCTGGTTACAATTGGATATTCATCCACTTGGCTGGCCTGACCGACAACGTCAACAATCTCGGCCATTTGGTCGATCCGCTCGGTTTGACTGAGTTGATCGGAAGTGCGCAAATAGGGGGTATAGCGCATCTCCAGGTAGGCAAGATTCTCAAAAACATAGGCCCCTCGAATCAAGCGATAAATAAAGTAAGGCAAGGTTTCACGCGTCTGCACACTTTCCACCAACGTATGCAGTTCTAAGTATTCAGCGAGGGATTTACGAGGACGGCAATAAAAGTCTTCAAAGGTCGGATAGTCGGCAAAAGGTTGCGCTAGATCGGGACGATTGCGCTTGAAATATCGCCAGAGAACCCGGGGCACAACCGATCCGCCTAAATGTCGATGTAGCTCAGCGTATAAAGACATAATCCCCTCGTACCCTGCCAGCTCAAAACTTCTCTTTAATATAAGAAATATTATGGATTTTGTGTGGCCATGATCCAGGTGGTGAATAAAACAAAATCAGGCTTGAAGATCTACAATCTTCAAGCCTGAATAATGGCCGCGCATACTGGAATAACTTCAAGCTGCTTTTAGCCACATTTGTTCATTAGAGAATGACAGTCGCTACTCTCTAATACAGTTCTTTTTCCCGCTCATGCCCACGTCTAGACGCGGTAAGCGATCAGCTTAATAGCGATAACGGTTTCTATAAACGACTTCAAGGGCTAGACATCAATCCCAGCTAAATTGTCCAATTGTGAATCACTCAGCGGATTGCCACCAAAGTCCTCATAAAGACTAGCTAAGACCCCCGTGAACCCTGCATTGTAATCAAGCGCAACCTCATTGGCGATAAAGTCCGAACGAACATCTGCATAAGCATCATCACTGGGAGAGGTCGGACCTCCTACAAGCGCACCGTAAATAATATGTTGATTGGGGGCAGGATCGTTGACATCTGTGGTGCCAGATGCGGCTCGATGGTGGGGATTGCGGGCAAAATTGTCGCCAAATCCGACTTGATAGCTGAAGTTATTGGGGTTATCGCCTAATAAGTAGTCAATTTGATCTTTGGCGAATTGAGAGTAGCGACCGCCCTTATCGTTGACGGTGTCTCCATACACGCTGGCTAGAAAGGAAGCATTGGCACTATGTCGAGTGGACCCCCATTGTTGATGCCAGGCTAACCCACCATCGGTGTAGCTAATACCAGCCCCACTGTCATCACTCCATCGATCGAGGAAGGCTTCAATATCGCTTTTATATCTGTCTTTGCCGGTTATTTGAGCCAGTAAAACGGCAGCACCTGCAGATTTATTATCCCAATCGTGGGAGCCTGAGGTTATCCCTTGATAATAACTTTCAGCTTTATCTAAGTAGGTTTGACGTCCCGTGGCTTTATAAAGCCAAGTCGCGGCCCACACCAACTCATCGTTAAATCCACTAAAGGAATTATAAAAGTTAGCGGCATCCGGAATGGAGTCAGAATAGTTACCCCGATACGTATCGGCAAATTCAAACAGTTGTTCTGCATTAGTGACGAGCCGATCGGCATAGGCTTGATTCGTGGGCCGAAAGATGGTGGCAGCAGCAGCGAGGGCGGCAGCAGATTCACCCGCTAAGTCAGAACCAGGATTTTGTCGGTCAATTTTGTAAGAGGGACGGGCAGTAGGCAGAGTCTCGGGTGCTCCCCAGTAGGCATGATCGATGCCACCATTCCCCACTTGTCCCCAAAATGCTTGTGTGCCATTTGCGTCTGCCACATGGGCTTTGAGAATATAGTCTGTGCCCCATTTAACAGCGGCCAAAGCTTCATCCAACTGGCCACTTTGCTGATAAGCATCCCGATATTGATTGACTCCCCACCCCAGCATGGTCATTGCGGCCGCCATGGGAAACCCAAACTTGACATGATCACCGGCGTCAAAGTACCCCCCATTTAAATCTCGACTCACATCTTGACCATCTTGAAGCGTTGAGTCACCCCGCCAGGCAATGCGGTTATCACTGGGTAAGGGGCCAGAACGCTGGGCCTCATAGAAGAGAAAAGACTTCTGTAAGGCTTCTCCATAGTTCAAAGCACCAGACTGAGGCGGCGTACTCGGCGGATCGGTGGGAGAGGGGGAAGGTGGAACCGGAGGCATGGACGAGTCATTATCTTGGATGGTCGCCACACCCACAGTGTTGGCTAGGTCAGCATTAGCGGGTTGCGATAATTCGAGCGAGAAATTTTCATTGGATTCGTCTGCCGTATCTTCTAGGAGGTTGATCCGAATCAATGTAGAGGTTTGACCCGGCTCAAAGATGGCGCGACCAGACTGAGCCTCATAGTCAGAGCCCGACAGAGCAGTGCCATTGGCGGTTGAGTATTGAACGGTAACGCGCTGGTCACTCGCATCCGTAAGCGTCACTTCAAACACAGCCTGATCATCGGCTTCAGAGACCGTGACGTTACCGATTTCAATTTCAGGCACGGGTTGGGGTGCTGGACTGGGCAGAGTGGGGGTTTCACCGTTGAGATTAAAAATCTCGCGGTTGACTGACGGACTCCGTATCAGATTTCCCTAAAAAGCCAAACGTCAGCGTTTGTCCGGGAGCTAAATTTTTATTCCAGTCTGCATATTGAATAGTGTAGCGATTGCCTTCTTTATTCAGAATCTCTGCATTCCAGATCTGAGTAATTTCGAAAGGAGCTTCAAATTCTAGTATCCAGCCATCTAGCGTTTTTTTGCCATTATTGACAATAGATATAGAGGCCTGAAATCTTTCGCTCCACTGGTTTTCAAGCTCAAAGTCAATAGATTGCATTGCACTTCAGAGGATTATACTACGGAAAAAGTCAATAGATTGCATTGCACTTCAGAGGATTATACTACGGAAATAGTATAGTTCAAATGGAGGGTTCATCTATCATAATTTTTATACATAAAATTCCAATTTAATGGGTGCCTACAAGACGTGTAATTTAGAATACAAAAATTATATAAAATGATGTTTTTGGAGTATTCAATTTCGCTAAGATATTGAGGATGAAACCATTTTTTAGTATTTTCCGTTTGCATTCAAAAAGGGTGAAACTGGCTGGGCATCGACCTACCCCCCTTTTCCCAACGTGGAATATAGCTGAAGTCTTTGTATACAGAGCGCATCTCGAAAACTGCTCTTTATCGTAATTTATACCTAAAATTCTCAAAATTTATAGGTGTAAATTGGATGGCAAGCTTAGTTTTGCTCAGCATGCCGACATCGCTCCTGATTAGCCATATCATCACCAATGACGACGAAGAGACGATGGGTAACGGTCGTGTGGATGACAGTTATACAAGACAAAGTTTGATGTCAACGCCTAATGTCGATTCAGATCGAGGATTGCAAAGGGTGGTCCTATTCCCGCTGGATGCAGCCGTCTTATCTCATCTACTAGGGTGATCGCAAGACGGCCTGCATCCCATAATCCAGTAAGGCTGATGCCGCACGGTACGTTAGGTGTCCAGACAACTTCCATCTCCATAGTCTTCAAATTTGATAGCAATGGAAGTGATGGCACGCTAAGCTACCGTGGGGAGCGGGCTAAGAGCCGGATAATCGGTGTAACCTTTTGCCCCACGGGTATAGAACGTGGATGGGTCTGGTTTATTTAAGGGAGCTTGTTGGGCAAAGCGTTCCGGTAAATCTGGGTTGGCAATAAATGGGATGCCATAGGCGACTAGATCGGCGTCTTGATTTGCGATCGCAGCTGCCCCACTCACCGCATCATAGCCCCCATTGATCATCAGAGGGCCTTGGAAAATCTTGCGAATGTAGGGACTCACTCGCTCGCCCTCGACCGCCAGCATATGTCCTGGCAAGGCTTCGAGGAGATGGAGATAGGCCAGGTTGAAGGAATTCAATGCTTGGGCGGCATAGGTAAAGGTTGAGATCGGATTGCTATCTCTCATGTCATTAAAGGCATTAGTGGGAGATAATCGGACGCCGATATGATCCGCACTCCAAGCATTCACCGCCGCCGCCGTCACCTCCAGTAAAAACCGAGCGCGATTCTCAATCGTGCCCCCATAGGCATCTTGCCGTTGGTTGGTTCCATCTCTCAGAAACTGATCAATTAAGTATCCGTTAGCTGCATGGATTTCAACGCCATCGAATCCTGCTTGTCGAGCATTACGAGTAGCTTGAGCAAAGTCTTGAACAAGCCCCGGAATCTCTTCTAGACTCACAGCCCTTGGGGTCACAAAAGGTTTCTTGCCTTGAGGAGTATGAACTTCACCGGCGGGTTTAATCGCTGATGCAGAAATCGGTCGTGCCCCATTCAGCTGGAAATCAGGATGAGAGGCCCGTCCCGTATGCCAAATTTGGAGGACAATTTTGCCACCCTGCTGATGGACGGCATCTGTCACTTGCTGCCACGCCTGAATTTGCTCCTGTGAATAGATACCAGGGGTTTCGGCCCAGCCAGCAGCTTGCTCTGAAACTTGGGTCGCTTCAGTAATAATCAAGCCTGCACTAGCTCGCTGTCGATAGTATTTTGCCATTAGGGCATTGGGGATTCGATCGGGACCCGATCGACCTCGGGTTAATGGGGCCATCACCATTCGATTGCGCAGGTCAATGGCACCCAGACGAATGGGTTCGAACAAGAATGAAATAGACATGTAGAACTCTCCCGATGTATTGGGGATGAAAGAGCTGAAGTGGCTTGCTTAGCAGGACAATAGAATCGTTAAGGCGGCGCGCTACGCCTTAACGTCAGGAATGCAAAGTAAGTAGCCTTACAGATGTTTGTCTAAGGCTTCAACCAAGGTTGATTTCGGGGAAGCACCCACTAGGGTTTCAACGGGTTGACCTTCCTTAAATACGATTAATGTGGGAATGCTGCGAATGCCGTACTGACTGGCAATATCGCTACCTTCATCCACGTTGAACTTAACGACTTTGACCTGATCCTTATAGTCTGAGGCCAGGTCTTCGACCATTGGACCGACCATTCGGCAAGGTCCACACCAAGGTGCCCAAAAATCGACGAGAACAGGCTGCTGACTCTCAAGTACCTCTGTGGCAAAGGTGGTGTCATTGATAGCGGTTGTAGAAGACATCGATTGCCCTCCTATATTGTTCTTTTATTCGAAAGCCTCGAACAATTAGAATATAGATCATCCCATGGCATAATGCAACTATGAAAATCTTGTTTCACCCAGAACCGCAGCAAATCTCCTTGGCAGCTGTGTTATATGCCTTAGGAGACCCAGTCCGGTTAGACATTGTTCGTCAGTTAGCAACGTCGGGTGAGTTGACTTGTAATGCCTTTGATTGTGAGATTGCCAAGTCCACCTTGTCTCACCACTTCAAGGTGTTGCGGGAGTCAGGGGTGATTTATTCCCGCAAAGAAGGCACTCAACATCTCAATTCGCTGCGGCGAGCAGAACTGGATGAGCGATTCCCCGGTTTACTCGACGCTGTATTAGGCTCTTTACTGTCTGATAGACACGCTGCAATCTCAGGCAATTGAACGGCGTCCGATGTCAATAAAGCTTGCCAGGCTTGGGTTAGGTTGGCCTCTTGGGGTTGGGTAGGCTGTGCGATCGCAAATGCGTGGACAGCGTCATACCAATACCCCGCTTCCGCATACAGATCTGCTGTTTGGCGAGCGTCTGCCTTCACTAGTTTCTTCACCAACTTAGAAGGAGGCGGGACAAAGCGAATCCACCCATTAGCCACGATGCCCTGTTGCTGGTTGGGAGAACAATACAGACCCACTTGCCAACGATAATCGGTTCCAGGTTCTAAGGTGAGGGTTGTCTCTTGGGCAAGCACCGTAACACTCGACAACCCAGCTTTGCCAGAGACTTGCAGGGTAGAAGTATAGACCTGGGTGAGGGGGTTGCCAACCGGATCCATTTTGAACAAGCTGAACTGCACAAGCTTATAGCTGTTCGTGGGGGTGTACCAATAGAAGGTCGGAGCAGCGGATGCCGTCAAACCGATATTGCTGTTGGGAACCAACGTGGTCAAAGTGGGGTTCCTGCCAGCCACACAGGGTTTCTGCGGAGAGGATGGGGTAGGGTCGGAGGGCAAATCCCAAAGTGGGGGAGCTTCTGGACTCGGTAGCGGGACGGGGGTCACTCTCGCAGGCCCTCGCCGAGGGGTACTTTCATTGAGGGGACCAGGTCGACGTTCAAACAATCGAGTGGCTAATCCTCGACGATTCCCTGGTTTTTCCAAATCACCAGGGGGTTTAAAGTTGGCATAACTGGGCCAAGCGAACAGCATCGCTCCAGTCAAGGTTCCCATCACTCCACTGCTGATCAACCGTTGAGTGGGGTTACGCAAATACTTCGACATATTTAGCTAGCTCAGCCTCTTGAGTGACGATACAAAGCTTGATTCAGTTTTCCCACAGCATGTGAGGCAAGCGTAGCGACTTACCTCAACTTCTATTCTTCCGACCATTGCTGCTGTGCTCATCTTTCCTCAGGCAACCTTTTCCTGTTTATCCAAACCATTGCCTGTCAGTAGCTTGGCGATTGTCTGGGCGCTAACGGGCTTGCTTAACAGATATCCTTGTACTGTCTCGCATCCTAATTCTTTGAGCATATGATTTTGCTCGGTGGTTTCAACCCCTTCGGCAATAATTTCATGCTCTAGATTGTGGCCCATTTCGATCATGGCACCAATCAGCGTCTTGGATTTATCGTCGGTCAGCATATCATCGATAAAGTATTTATCAATTTTCAGACAATCAACCGCAAGATGTTTAAGAGACGCAAAGGATGAATATCCTGTGCCAAAATCATCAATGGCTAGTAAAACACCGAGATCTTTCAAAGCTTGAAAAATGGAGAGATTTTCTTGATCGGTTTGCACAACACTCTCAGTCACTTCCAGCTCTAGTTCTGATGGCACCATGCCGGTCTCATCAATCACTCGTTGAATCAAGGACACAAAATCCTTATCGAGGAAATGAACTGGAGAAATATTCACCGCCATGCGCAGGGCAGGCAAACCAGCCTGTTTCCAGGCAACCGCTTGATTACAGGCGGTTGTCAACACCCACTCCGTCAGGGGTTTAATCATACCGATTCGTTCAGCGGTGGCGATAAATTCCGTGGGTGGAACTGAACCTAATTGGGGGTGATGCCAGCGTGCGAGTGCCTCAACACCGATAATGCTGCCCGTTCGTATCTGAACTTGGGGTTGATACACCAGAGACAACTGCTGTTTCTCGACCGCTTCCCTGAGATGTTGTTCCACCCGAAACCGGTACTCCGCAGCTTGGGTCAGCTCAGGTTTATAGAACGCCAGTCGATTTTTTCCCCGTTCTTTGGCGGCATACAGTGACGTATCCGCTGCTTTGATCAGGCTGGCCAGATCTTGTCCGTCATCGGGATAGTGGGCAATTCCAATACTGCAAGCCGGCGTAAATTTCCGGGCCAATAGTTCGATGGGGGTTGATACCACTTCCAGGCACCGTTGAGCCACATGGGTGGCAACATAGTCGTCAGGGACATCATTGACCAGAATACAAAATTCATCCCCACTCAGACGGGCCACAAAATCAGTGTCACGAGCGACCCCTTGCAACCGCTGGGCAATTTCTTTTAGCAACAAATCACCGGCATCATGCCCGAGGCTGTCATTGACGCCTTTAAAGTTATCTAAATCGATATAGAGAAGTCCCAAACGAGAGGTATATCGTTTAGACCGTGTGATTGAGGCTTCCAGAACCTGATAGAAGTGGGCTCGACTGGCAAGCCCTGTGAGTTCATCAGTAAAGGCCAATTCTCGAATCCGCTTTTGCGCTTGGTCCCGCTCCATGACAATCCCCGCCAATCTAGCCGCAGATGTCAGATCGTTGGACTCCGCTGCATTGGGCAAGGCAGGGTAGTTGTAATACATGCCAAAGGCCCCTAGCACTTGGCCCGACGAATTTTTAATCGGTTCAGACCAACAGCACCGCATGCCGTGAGGCAGTGCCACATGCTTAATCTTGGCCCATTTAGGATCGGTGGCAATATTCTCAACTAAAACCCGCTTGCCGGTATAAGTCGAGGTGCCACAGGAGCCGACATTCGGGCCATTTTTGAGGCCATGAACTGCATCGCAGTATGCCTTGGGTAGACTAGGAGCCCCGCCATGCATCAATTGTCCATCTTGCAACTCCAGCATGGAACATCGCAGGCCAGGATGGCGGGCTTCATACATTAAAGCAATTTCACCATAAATTTCAGCAGCGGGTTTTCCGGTAGCGATCATCTCCAAAATTTTGGCATTCTTGTCATTAAAGGCGTCTGCTTTTTTGCGGGTTGTAATATCAACATGAGTACCCACTAGGCGAATAGCCTTACCATCCGACGCTCGATGGACCAGAAATGCACGCGAGAGCACAAACACGTCATGCCCTGCTTTATGCTGCATCCGCATTTCAACATCAAAAGCATCAGCTTTGCCGACTAAATAATCTTGAACCAGTTTCAAGACCCTGCCTTTATCATCGGGATGCACCAGGTTCTCCCAAGTGCTGAGATCATGGGTGAGTTCATCATCGTTATAACCCAGCATGCTTTTCCAGCGGGGTGAATAGTAGACTTCATGGGTCTCCAGATTCCAGTCCCACAGCCCATCATTGGCTCCACGCATCGCCAGAGAAAACCGTTCCTCACTTTTTTGCAGTTTTTCCTCTGATGCTCTGCGAGCCGTAATATTGCGCCCAATGCCAAGTATGCCGATCAGTTCCCCATCCTCGTCCTGCACGGGAAGTCGGCTAATTTCCAAAAGTTCATGGTGCCCATCCTGTGCAAAGGTTGCCCATTCTTCTGTAATGGCGGGGGACCGTTTCAGAATGACATCCTGGTCGCGTGCTTGTGAACCATCGGCCAACCTAGCATTCACAAAATCGTCATCAGTCTTACCCACTATTTCTGGTTCAGAGGCTCCGAGAAACTCTTCGAAACGATGATTACAGGCCAGATACACACCATCCGAATCTTTTAACCAAATAAGATCAGGGAGGGTACGAATAATGGTTTTGTAAAATTCAATTCCGTCTCCGCATCCAAGCGACATTGCTTCCGCAGCCGGAATCTTTTTACAGTCTGGGGCTGAAGCCCGTTGAATCTCACACTTCATGAAAAGGCACTATATCTATGCCCATCATACAAATTGGCAGTAGAAGCAGACTCCGTATTTTGACTGAATCATCCTGAAAAAGAGTATTCAGTGCTTAATCCCTGATCTTGATTGACCAACACGGACGCGAGGGCATGGCATCAGTTCCAGCCAATGCCATGCCCTTCATAAGAAGACCCAATACGGCTCATTACGGGTTGGGCTGTGAGGGGTCTGGGACGGGTGGGCTGGCAGGGGCAGCGTTGGGCAGGGGAATATTAGGTTGAGGTTGGACAAGGCTGGGCGATTGCTCCAAGGCCTTGATCTGAGTGGTCAGTTGCTGTAGTTGCGTTTGAATCCGTGCCAATGTGGTTTGGTTGGAGCGCAGTGTATCTGTTAAATTTCCCGGAACCGCCTGACTCAGATCGGTGATTTGTTCTTCTAGTTGCTCTACGCGATTGGCCAGGGCGGCATCCACATTACTGGCATCTTGCTGCTCGTCCTGACTGATATTTTGTAATTCAAGGGTGAGCCAGGTAAATCCGCCTACCACTAAAAGCATCAGCCCTACGAGCAGGCCGATCAGTGCCGCAGTGCGACCTCGCAATTGTTGCAGCTCTTGGTCGAGTCGGGTCTGTTCCATGCCGATAGTCTGAACGGTTCGGTCTAAGTCGACAGACTGAACAGCAGTCGATGATTTTCCAGACGGTTGATTGAACGCTGGATCTGAACTAGAAGAATAGGGTGAATTGCTCATCTCTGGGACCTCTACAGTGCATCAATAGAGACAGATCCCTCTAAACCTAGGGTGTTGCTCGGAGACTCAAAAGGTTAGACAGAATCCAACCGGTCTACCGTTGGGGGTAGTTATGCTTTATGGCTAGCCTTTTAACCTCACTTAGGAACACACCATAACAGACGTCAGAACGCCAAACCAAGAATTGCATCCTGGCGTTCCTGCTTAGATCTATCCGGGTGACTTGTGGTATCGTCCAGCTATCCAACCAGGGCGCGGCTTTTACGCTAGGGTTGATGTTGTGACGGCAGGCTCAAAGAAATCAGGGACGATGCAAGTTCAAGACAGAGTAAACCCAAAAACCGTAGATGCTGCGATCGCAGCGTCGCAACGCTATCTTCTCACCCAGCAAAAGGACCAAGGCTACTGGTGGGCAGAGTTGGAATCGAATGTGTCGATCACCTCGGAAGTGGTCTTGCTCCATAAGATTTGGGGCAGCGATCGCAGTCGGCCGTTGGCAAAGGTGGAAACGTATTTGCGATCGCAACAGCGCGACCACGGCGGTTGGGAACTCTATTTTGGCGATGGTGGCGAAATCAGCGTCTCGGTGGAAGCCTATATGGCCCTGAAGCTATTGGGGGTCTCGACCACCGATCCGGCCATGGAGCGGGCCAGAGCCTTTATTTTGGAACAGGGGGGCATTAGCCGAACCCGCATCTTTACAAAATTGCATCTGGCCTTAATTGGCTGTTATGAATGGCGCGGTATTCCCTCGTTACCGCCCTGGGTGATGTTGCTGCCCGAACAATTCCCCTTCACCATTTACGAAATGTCGAGTTGGGCCAGAGGCAGTACGGTGCCCTTACTGATCGTCATGGATCGAGAGCCGGTCTATGCTGTAGAACCGGGATTTAATCTGGATGAGCTGTTCTTGGAAGGTCGAGAGCGGGCTCAGTTTGATCTCCCTTTGCAAAACGATTGGACCGATGCCTTTATCCATCTCGATGGTTTGTTCAAATTTGCCGAGACCATGAACCTTGTCCCGTTTCGTGAAGAGGGAATCCAAGCTGCCGAACGCTGGATCCTAGAACGGCAAGAGGCCACAGGAGACTGGGGCGGCATTATTCCAGCCATGCTCAATTCTTTACTGGGCCTGAAAGCCTTGGAATACGATGTCCACGACCCCATTATCGAGCGGGGACTAGCCGCCGTTGACGGCTTTGCCCTGGAAACAGACGACCAATACTGGATTCAACCCTGTATTTCTCCGGTATGGGATACGGCGCTAGTGGTTCGAGCCTTAGCGGAATCTGGACTGGCACCGGATCATCCGGCCTTGGTGAAGGCAGGAGAATGGCTCTTAGACCACCAGATTCTCGACTATGGAGACTGGTCCGTCAAAAATCCGGGCGGGGAACCGGGGGGCTGGGCCTTTGAGTTTGATAATCGCTTCTATCCCGATGTGGATGATACCGCAGTGGTGGTGATGGCCTTAAATGAAATTCAGCTCCCCGATGAGCAGGCAAAGGCGGCGGCAATTTCCAGAGCCGTCAATTGGATCGCGACGATGCAATGCCGCCCCGGCGGCTGGGCTGCCTTTGATATTAATAATGATCAAGACTGGCTCAACAATCTCCCCTACGGTGACCTTAAAGCCATGATTGACCCCAATACAGCGGATGTCACCGCCCGCGTTTTAGAAATGATTGGACGCTGCCATAAATCCACGGGCCAGCATAGCGTTGACCGGGCACTCCAGTATTTGCGATCAGAACAAGAGCCAGAGGGGTGCTGGTTTGGGCGTTGGGGTGTGAATTATATCTATGGCACTAGCGGTGTAGTGGCCGCCTTAGCCTTAATCGACCCCAACGGGTTCCAACCTCAGCTTCAACAAGCCGCCGCTTGGCTAGTGAGTTGCCAAAACTCAGATGGGGGATGGGGAGAAACCTGCACCAGCTATGATCACCCTAATCTCAAAGGCCAAGGTCCAAGTACCGCATCCCAAACGGCTTGGGCACTGATGGGGTTGTTGTCGGCAGGGGAGGCAACGGGGACCTATGCTCAGACTGCAATTGAGCGAGGGGTAGAGTATCTCACTCAGACGCAAACCATTGATGGAACTTGGGATGAAGATTACTTTACAGGTACCGGGTTTCCTGGGCATTTCTATTTGAAATACCATCTGTATCAGCAGCATTTTCCCCTGACGGCTCTGAGTCGCTATCAGAGGCTCTTCCCCAATAATCAGTCGTAGAACCAGAACGGATGGATAATCAGCCTCTCAACCTATCAGTCAAGATGGCGGTCGTTATGGGAATTTTCCTCCCCCTTGCCGAGGCCGTTCGGCGCTCAAACCATATTTTGGATATTTCTCGCTTTTTTAATTGGTTTGACGACTATATCCTTGGCGGTGTTCTGCTACTGGCTGTCTATTGGGTCCTTCGCCAGAAAGCCAACGCCATTGCCTATTTAGTGGCAGCCTGGGCGTTTGCCGCAGGAGCGCTCGCACTGAGCTTTCTCAGTCAACTGGATAAGTTTAGGACAAATACTCCCGATCCAGGTGTCTTTAATTCATCCTTGGTGGCGGTTGCCAAGGGTATTATTTTTGCCTATCTCTTAGTAGGACTCGCATTAGCCCTCAAGGCGAACGCCATACAAGAACAGAGATTACGGCGAAAATTAAAACATCAGTCTGAACGCTAGATCCTAACTGTGACCAACTCACTGTATCGCGTCTGGGATGCCTGATCTGACGCCAACCGCTTGAAGACAAATAGCCATGTCAGTACTCTCTAGATATCTGCTCTGAGGACCTAGATCATGACGTTTGATATTCGCCAGCTCGACGGCCTGGATTATGACGAGGTCGAGCCATTATTGGAGGACTACATCATTGATGTGATCAATGAGTTCTTAGGCACAGAGATTGGGAATACCCATGCCACCCAATACCCAGAGGGAGGCTTTTGGATCGGTACGTTTATCGAAATGGCCTATCACTACGGTGAATTTACGCTGCCAAAGATGACCAAGAGGGATGTCCAAATTGTGATGGAGGATATTCTGCCTCGCAAGCTCACTCTACGAGATCGAAGTGAAGTAGAGGATGCGATTCCTGAGTTAGTAGCCTTTTGGACGTTTCTGAAACAGGAGTATAAATTGCGGAGTGGGGGTGCGATCGCAAAATATCTCGCCTCTATCCAAGACAAATTTGCCGACTGGATGTTTGATGCATCCCGAGGCGGCATTGCCAAGAACTTTATGTTGCAGGGGATGCAGGCGGGCTTTGATATGACCAGCCAAGCCGATATAGAAGCCTTCCAAGCCGAATATAATCAGCGCATTCGCTGATCCTCAAAATAATCCCCTGATGCCCGCTGTCCCGACTGTGCCGATGACAGCTCCTCCCCCAGATATCCAGCAGTTTCTTGATTTGATGGGGGTTGAACTACCAGAAGTTGGCACCCAGATCAATCCAGAAGAGTTGCTCAACAAAATCATGGATGCGGCCGATCAGATGGCTGACCTCCTAGACGCCACTGCTCCAACCGCCAAGGAGGGGCCAGGAGATGTTCTACGCTCCCTCAGGACCGATTTAATGTCCGCGTCCTTAGATGAAGACGTCTCCTTGTCAGAGCAAGAGATGACGCTACTCAAAACCCTCACTATTAGTGAGACTCAACCAGGCTCCCTCCTCCAAGACTTCCAAACGCTGCTAGATTTTATTGGCCCAGACGGGCAAGCGGTCAGTGGTAAAAGACAGCACATTGCGATGAAAGACTTGGCTGAACTGAATCAACAATTAAGTAACCCCATCAATATTGATCTAAAGCGTCCAGCTCAAAAATCCTATCCACCGATTCATGGACTGTATCTGTTGCTGAGGGCAACGGGCATTGTCAAAGTAGTAGCAAAAGGGAAAAAACAATTTCTAGCGCTAAATTCGCCAGTTTATGACCAATGGCAGCAACTCAATCCCACAGAACGTTACTGCACGCTGCTAGAAGCTTGGCTAATCCGCAGCCATGGAGAAATGATCGGTGAAGAGCGAATGGGATTCCTTACAGAGGGTAATCGCTGTCTACAAAGCTGGCACAAGATTGTTGAGAAGAAAAAGCATACCTTTAATCCGAAAAGAACGGTTCGGGATTTTTTCAGCTACTATCCTGGCGTCCATAATTTAGCGTTAATGGAGATGTTCGGCTTACTGAAAATCACAACTGGTAAACCGGAGGCTGGCAAAGGATGGCGGATTAAAAGTTTTGAAGCACTACCCTTGGGAACGCCACTTTTAAATTTGGTCAAAAATGCCTTTCAAGAACACGACATGTCATGGCCTTCTGAGGTGGATCCATCCGTCCCCTATGGTGAATTACAGGATGCCTTGCAACCCCATTTCTCCAAATGGCAAAAAACGTTGGTCTTGCCTAGTTCAGACTTCCGACCCGATCGCCATATCTTTAAGGTCAGTTTAGGGAAAATATGGCGACGGATCGCTATATCTGGAGAGGCTACTTTAGAGGATCTCAGTGCCTATATTCTTTCCTCCGTTGAGTTTGACTCCGATCACCTGGATTCCTTCACCTATACCAACGCAATGGGGCGAAAAGTGGAAGTACTGCACCCCTATGCTGAAGGTGGCTTCTTCTCTGCCGGAGAAACCATCCACACGGATGAAGTCAAAATTGGCAGCCTACCCCTGTCAGAAGGCAGCGTAATGGAATATCTTTTTGATTTTGGAGATTGTTGGACTTTTGAAGTTCGACTGGAAACCATCGAGCCAGATCTCAACCAAATTCAGAGCACTCGAACTAAAAAGAAGAAAAAACAAGCACCTATGGGTGAAATCTTGGAGGTGCATGGGGAATCCCCTGAACAGTACCCGAGCTATGAGGGGGATTGGTAGGTATTGTCTGCAATCAATCTACGCAATCCTCCTTAAGCCATGAATATAGATTGCTTCGGCTCCCCCTCACACTGCTGATGTACCTAGATCACAAATTATTTTGCTCAGGATGATTAAAATCACCCTACGGAATGGTTTGAGATCAATAATGTCCTCTGAAATAGCAGTACGCACCCAGGGATTGACGAAGCGATTTGGTCGTCACGTTGCGGTCAACGACTTAGATTTAGAGATTGGCTCAGGAGAAGTCTTTGGGCTGATTGGTCCCAACGGGGCGGGTAAAACCACCCTGATTCGGATGTTAGCGACGGCAGAACAGCCTACCCTTGGCAATATCTATATTCGAGGCCAGTTGTTAGAGCGCAATCAAACCAATGCCTATCTTAAGCGCCTGATTGGTTATCTCCCCGATGATTTTCCCCTCTACGAAGATCTGACGGTGTGGGAATATCTCAATTACTTTGCCCGTTTGTATGAGTTACGTCAGCCTCACCGTCGTCAACGCCTGTTCGATGTTTTGGAGTTGGTGCAGTTGACCCATAAGCGGCGAAGTTCCGTCGCCAATCTATCGCGAGGTATGAAGCAGCGACTGGGCCTGGCTCGGACGATTATCCATGAACCAGTTTTACTGTTGTTGGATGAACCCGTCTCCGGCTTAGATCCGTTAGCCAGGGTTCAGTTTCGGGAATTGATTAATGTGCTGCGAGAAGCGGGCATGACTATCGTTATTTCCTCCCATATCCTCAGCGACCTCGCCGAACTTTGCACCTCGGTGGGGATTATGGAATTGGGCTATCTGGTGGAAAAGACTTCACTTCAGCAGCTTTACCAAGCCTTAAGCCAGCAGCAAATTCAGATTGCCACCCTGGGGGACTGGCAGCCCGTGGAACAACTGTTGGAGCAATGCCCTCAGATAGAGCGTTGGCGCTTAGATCCAGCGACCCAACAGATCAAAGCTCACTTTCAAGGGAATCAAGCGGATGCCGCTGCATTATTGAGATCGCTCCTGGCAGCCGATCTTCCCATCTATCATTTTCAGTGCATTCAAGAAGATTTAGAAACCATCTTTCTCGACAAACTAGACCATAAGCAGGTGTCATAAATGGGCAAGGCTCAATTTTCCCTCGTAAATAGAGGGATAGAAACCCTGGGTGACTGGAATCCGCAATTGATGCGGGAGATCCAAGGTCGCTTGAAAGTACGCAGTGTTTTACTGACAGTATTTTTATCTTTGGTTGCTCAAGGACTGTTTCTATTCTGGCAATATCGAACCTTAGATTATCGGTGGGGGAATTGTGCGACTGCGGAGTACCGGAAAACGGGGCTGGACTGTTTCCAAGTCAGCCGAGAACAATATCTGCTGGTGAATTGGCAAGGATGGTGGTTGCAAGTCTTTTCTTGGAGCTGCATTTTCTTGATGTTTGGCCTGATCGTGGGCGGCACCTTTTTGCTGATCAGCGATCTCTCAAAAGAAGATCGCCAAGGAACCCTAACGTTTATTAGCCTTAGTCCGCAAACAGCCCGCACCATCTTGGTGGGTAAAATGTTGGGCACTCCCTTCCTACTTTACTTGGCTGTCCTTCTCACGTTGCCACTCCACTATATGGCGGGGCTAGCCGCCGAAATTCCGGTGATCAGAATAGTAGGCTTTGATGTTCTGCTATTGGCTAGCTGTTGTTTCTACTACAGTCTGGCTTTATTGCTAGGACTTGCCAGCAACTGGCTAAATGGCTTTCAAGCCTGGTTATGGAGTGCAGGTCTTGTATTACTCCTGCTGTTTCTTACTCGAAACGCTTTAACCCACAGTTCTATTGACTGGCTATATACGCTATCGCCTTCAGCGATTTTCCCCTTTATTTATCAGGATATTGCTCCTAATCTGACGGGCGTGAACCTCCCTTTTGAGTCCTATCGGTTATCGGACTGGCAGTGGTTTTTAGTCCCCATCGGCAGAAGTGGCGTGGGATTAGGGTTCTTTGCACTGACCCATTTTGGGCTCTGGACATGGTGGTTATGGCAACCTCTACAACGGCGCTTCCGTAATCCAACCGTGTCGCTGCTCAGTAAAAAACAAAGCTATGGGGCCACCGCTTGCTTCTTTGTCTGCCTCTTAGGATTTTCAGTTAATTCAAAGAACATCCTTTCAACCAGTTTGATGATGGCCGTTATCTTGACTCATTTCTTGTGGTTCCTGCTGATGATTGTCTTGTTACTTCCCCACCATCAGGATCTAGAGGATTGGGCTCGATTTCGCGGAAATTATCCATCGGCTCAGGGCAAAGCACAGCGTTTCCATGATTTAGTGTGGGCCAATAACAGCCCAACTTGGATTGCGATCGCAATTAATCTAGGCATCGCTGGTCTGCTGATTATGGTTTGGATGCTGTCCTTACCCTCAGGTGACTCTGGGGTCGGCATGGCCGGACTGCTATTCAATTCCACCTTGATTGTGATATTCACCCTATTCAATCAGGTGATGTTGTTACGGCCCATCTCCAACCGCAACCTATGGGTAACCGCAACTTTGCTAGGCCCTACCCTTTTGCCAGCCTTTATCCTTATTATTTTTGGAATTATTCCCGGACAAGCGGGTGGCAGCTTGATCTTACTGACGCCCTTTGCCCTCGCTGCCCTAGAGGAGACTGCCGTCACCAGTGCCCTGCTGATGGCTGGGCTCCACTTTAATCTGCTCGTAAGTCTAAGGTGGTTGCTAAACCGTCGACTGGATCAGCTAGGAGAATCAACCACTCAGCAACTGCTGCGCGGTGACCTGAAGGTGGAATAACGCGAAATCCTGTCAGCCAACGCTGAATGCCTGAGACTTCTCCCTTTTAGTCAATTTTTGACCGCTTGGGGTTGAAGCAGGGGCGACAAGGCTTTATATTTAGAACGATCGTTCGTGCTTAATAGCTATGATTTTGTTCTATTTTGCTAAACCCTCTCTCTTTAGTCGTCCTGTTTGGATCACGCTACTGGAGAAGGGACTCGAGTTTGAGCTTGTCCCCGTCAGTATGGAAAAGGGGGGACAATTTACCCCTGAATTCAGAGCCCTCAATCCCTTTTGCCGCATTCCAGTCTTAGTGGACAATGGATTTTGCGTGACGGAATCGCAAGCCATTTTGGATTATTTGGAAAAGCAATATCCGCAGCCACCACTCCTGCCTAGCGATGTCCAGGCGCTGGCGAAGGTGCGTATGGTGCAGATGGTGTCTATCAATGAACTGATGCCTGCGATTGGTGAGCTACTGATGCAAAAACCGGATCAGCAAACCTATGCCAGACATCGGGCAGCCACTGCCTTGACTGTATTTGAAGAGCGACTCGGACACGCCCCTTATTTTGGCGGCCAACAGCTGAGTTTGGCTGATATTGTGGCGGGGGTTTTTGTACCAGTCGCGTGTGAGTTAGGGATTGATCTAGTCGATCATCCTCCTTTGCAAACTTGGCTGGATCGACTAACGGCCAGAGATGCTTGGCAGCAAACCCAGTTATCCGTGGCTGAAAAGGATCGATTTCTCCGCAGTATTCGGGCCTTGGCCAGAATATGGCGCAAACGACGACGCCAGCGAGCAGACATCCTGCTCAACTCGGCCCCATAAGTCTCACGCTCCTAACCTTAAGATTAAGAGCGTGAGATTGAGTTTGGAGATATGGCTCAGCCCTTAAGCTACAGCCATCACTTCTGATTCTTTAGCTACCATCGATAGGATCAAATCAATCATGCGATTGGAATATCCCCATTCGTTGTCGTACCAAGCCACGACCTTAAAGAAATTGGAGTTGAGTTCCATGCCTGCCCCGGCATCAAAAATGCTGGAGTGGGGATCACCTGTGAAATCCGTAGACACAACGGCATCTTCGGTATATCCCAAAACCCCTTGGAGTTCGCCAAAGGCAGCCGTCCTCATAGCCGCACAGATATCTGCATAGGTGGTGGACCGTTCGGTTCGAAACGTCAAATCCACCACAGAAACATCAGGGATGGGAACGCGTAAGGCCATCCCCGTCAACTTGCCTTGGAGTTCTGGTAAGACTAGAGTAACGGCTTTGGCTGCACCCGTCGAGGCCGGAATAATATTCTGTGCCGCACTCCGGCCGCCCCGCAGATCCTTTTTGCTGGGGCCATCGACGGTGGGCTGGGTTGCAGTCATAGCATGAACCGTAGTCATCAAGCCTTCTGCAAAGCCAAAGTTGTCGTGAATGACCTTAGCAATTGGAGCCAAGCAGTTCGTGGTGCAACTGGCGTTGGAGACGATCCGATGTTTTTGGGGATCGTAGAGGGAGTGATTGACGCCCATCAGTAATGTGGGCACCTTCTCAGGATCTTTTTCCTTGGTCGGGGCTGAAATAACAACCCGTTTCGCCCCCGCTGCTAAATGTTTGGCAGCCGTGTCGTACGTGGTAAACAATCCCGTGGCTTCAATCACATACTCAGCCTCTTGCTGTTCCCAGAGGAGTTCCTCAGGATTGCGGATTGAAGTACAGGGAATAAATTGGTCATTGACAATAATTCCGTCTGAGGTTGCGGCGACTGTTCCTGGAAAGGGACCGTGGGTAGAGTCATATTTCAAGAGATAAGCGATGTTCTCGGGAGGCACTAAGTCATTAATACCGACAAATTGAATATTGGGATTGCTGATCCCGGCTCGAAAGACGAGTCGACCGATGCGGCCAAAACCGTTGATACCTAGTTTGATAACCATTGGGAACCTCAACTAAGGGACAGTAAACAGAGTTGCCAGGATCTCCTTTGAATATGAATCGTAGGCAGCGCGGTCAGATCTGGATCGTGACCCGTTGCGACGGATGGGATGGCGTTAAGGGTGAGAGTGGAACCTGGGTGTTGGTGCTGTCAGCTTGATGATGGGCGGATCCACCCCGATCAATGCCATATCCTCAACCCATGCTGATTCAAGGGGGAGAGAACTACTAACCGATGGATTGAGAGGGCTGTAGAGAATAAAGTGCCTGTGCAAACTTGACGGAGCGATTTGCGATCGCATCGCTCAATACTATCCACAGTACAGGGCGTTTTCGAACAGGATGATTTTCCTAAGCAATTTTTTAGATCGGTTCACGATTCAACTCGTCGAACAGATTGAGGAAATTGAGCTTGTAAAGGGTCGAGGATGGGGCAGGGACGTTGCCCCTCTAGCTTGGTTTGGCGCTGCCAATCAAACCAGTTCCAGTTATAGGGGGCCTGCTGAGCGGCAGACATCCATAACAACCGCTTGGCACGAGTCATAGCGACGTAGAGCAGGCGAAATTCCTCTGCACTTTTGAGATCGCTGGCCCGCTGCCAAGCCGTTTCGATATTCGGTAAGGGCGAGTGGTTATGCACACTAGCTCGAATCTGGGCGCGGGCCACCTCTGCCAAACTAAAGGGACCGAGAAATTGGCTAGCAGCCGGAACCCGCAACTCTCCAGGAATAATCCGGGCATGTAAAAACGGTAGAAACACAAAATCCCAGTCCAAGCCCTTGGCTTTATGCATCGTTATAATCGTCAGTTGCCGGGGACGTAGATATTGGGATTCCACCTCGTCCACCTCAACGGGATCAAACCGTTCAGCACTGATCAGTTCTTGCAAAATCGGTAAGGTGGTGGTCATCGACGGCGCACCGGCAGCTTGTTGCGCGAGGCGGGCTGCCAATTTATCCGCCGTGGCTAGCTCGGCAGGATTGTACTTCATGGCCAGCGCCAAAAATGAAATCAGCCGATAGTGGGGCAATTCCCAGCGCGATCGCAATAATTTACAGCAAAAGCGACGGGCCTCCTGGACTTTATCCGGTTGAGGTGAATCGAGAGGTCCAGGATAAAGAAACGTCTCCGGCTGACTGGCCAAGGGATGCACGTCTTGGGCGGGAATCAGTTGTCGATCCACAAAGATTTGCAGAGCGGCTTTGAGGGTGTCAGGAGAATGGGGACGCGCCAAAAACTGTAAGACCGTCAGCATTTGTAAGGGAACTTGCGTTTGGCGGCTACCGCCCCCCACATCGAGGATGTCAATGCCGTGGGCCGCTAGACTAACCGTTTGATCGGGATGATTAAAGCGTTCGGCGAGAAAGCTACCTTGTTTGTTTTCTCTCACCAAAACAGCAGCATTGGCCTCGGGATGATCGGTTAGCAACTGACAGACCCGCTGCCCGATTAAGTCGGCGGTTTGGTAAACATCCTCAGGCGTTAGAATTTCTAACCCTTGCCCTTGGGGCGCTGGATTGGCATTGGCTTGGGGATCATTATGGGCAACGGATTGAATGGCCTGTGGCTGAAAAGGCTGTTCTTGCCCTGCCAGTTGGGACTGATTAATCCAGTCCAACATAAAGTTGGCGGCCTCAATAATCACGGCGGAGCTACGCCCGGCTTGATTCATCGTGGCTAGCCGATGCTGCCCCTGACTATGTCGACAAAACTGGCGAAAGAAAATCGGATCCGCAGGGGTAAACGTGGAGTTGATAGCCTGGTTGGGATCACCGACACGCACGAGATTGGGAGCAGCTGTGGAGAGGTCCTTTGCCAATAGATTGAGCAAGCGAGACTGCAAGGGGGTGGAGTCCTGCGCTTCATCTTCAAAGACGGCAAAGACTTGCGTTTGCCAGATTTGGCGCGCACTCGGATTATCCAAGACCTGGAGGGCAGCCAAAATCATATCGTCGTAGTCAATCAGTTGCTGGGAGTGGAGCAATCGCTGATATCGCTCGTAGAGTCCAGCGGCAATCTCCAGCACGGGGATCTCGTCTGGCCTCTGTTCGGCGAGGGCATAGAGCTGTTGGGGACTGAGACCTGAACTTTTGGCTTCGCGAATGGCGATCGCAGCCAACTCTGGCAAACAATCAGATCTCAACACAGACTGTCGGCGTAAACGTTCTGTTTCTTCACCATCAAAGGCTCCTTGAACCAGTAAGGCTTGATACAGCTGAGGGTGATCCGCCACCCATTGCTCAACACATTGCCGCAACAGACGATGGTGGCGGTTCGGGGTAATCAGGGTGACCTGTTCTAAATGAATGCCCGACAGTTGAGGATGGCGCGAGGCGATGTTGAGGGCCAATCCATGTAAGGTCTGGACTGTAAAGCCACTCATGGGCAGTTGCAACTCGCGTAAATGCTGACGAACCTGCTGCTTCAGGTGAGTGGCTGCCGAGCGGGTAAAGGTCACAATCACAAGCTGCTGGGCGCGATTTAGTTGCTGACGGGCTAAGGTCAAGGCTGCAGCCACAGCCATCCCGTAGGATTTCCCGGCTCCTGGCACAGCAGAAACCGCTAAGGGACCGGCTTGCCAATCAGCTAATTCACGCTGACCGGGCCGCAGCGATGCTCGTAAATTAGCGATTTTTTGCTCTAAATCTATTGTCAAGAGGAATTGGACAGGACAATTGAGCGTATTGATCCACTCCCCCCATCTTCAGTGGGGGGATTCGGGACTCAAGCAGCAACTGCCGTCTGAGACGGTCTAACATCGCCTACTCCCAGAGACAGAGATCCTGCCTCTTTAAACTTGAACGTTTTCACGTTGCTATTTTATCGTGAATATTTCACGGCAGATAAATCTGCCCGAGGCAATTTTCCACCCCGGACTGAAGCCGCGAGGAAACCTTTGGAGTGATCCGGGGAATCTCCAACCATACCCGTTAGGGTTGGGGGGAGAGGACGTCAATCAGAACTGAGCATAACCGATGACTTCGCTTTCGCTGGATCTTGATTGGTTAAGCTTCGCCGCATGGCTTCCACAAATCGACTGACTCGAATGGGATCAATCGGCTGTTCCACCTGACCATGCCGCTTGAGAGAACTGGAGACAATGGCTCCATCAGCCACTTGAATCAGGTTGGGAATATTTTCCCAAGTGGCACCGCTGCCAATCAGGACAGGAACATCTTTAGCGGCATCCACGGCTAGCTCTAGGTCGCCTAAATTGGGGGGACTGCCTGTTTCCCACCCCGAGATAATAATGCCATCGGCTAAGCCTCGCTCAATGGTCTCTCGTACCGTTGTGGTTAAGTTCGGTACGCCTAAGGGACGAGCATGCTTAACGAGCACATCGGCGAAAATTTTAACGTCACTGCCGAGTTCGCGGCGATAGCGCAGCAGCCGATGGGCTTCGCCTTCAATCAGACCTTGGTCCGTGGCCATAACGCCTGTCAGCACATTGACCCGAATAAATTGGGCTTCCACACAGGATGCAATCGCCATAGCGCTACAGGCATCATTACGTAGCACGTTAATGCCAATGGGCAACGGTACAAGATTTTTGACCCGCTGCACGACGAGACTCATCGCACTGACGACGGCTGGATCGACGTTCTCTTTGGTAAACGGAGCATCAAAGAAATTTTCAATAATCAGGCCATCCACCCCTCCAGCAGCAAGCGCTGCTGATTCCTGCTCAGCCCGGGCAATGACAGCCTTGAGGCTTCCACCCCAACGAGGGGAGGTGGGGAGTGGCAGGAGGTGAACAACGCCAATAATGGGATTAGAAGATTTAAAAATGTGTTGTAACTCCACGGATAATTGAGTCGAACTCAGTAGGGAGGCTATTAATAAATAAAAAAAGGGTCTAGAACGCTCTAGAAAATCACCAGAAAACTAAGTGGCAAAGCTAGAAACTTCTAGAGTGTCTAGCATAACAGCTTCCAGGAACCATGTATATCCTAGCCTCCCCGTGACGATGCATGATCAGGATCAGTGAGGTCTTCAAGACAAAGCATTATTTTCTGGGCGCATCGTCAGCGATACAATCCGATATTTAGCCAGAATCAATATGGTGCCAACAGACCCAAAATCCGAGCATCCTGTTGCGATCGCACTCGGTAGCAATCTAGGAGACTCTCGGGCCATTTTAGTGGCTACGATTGACCAACTCAGCCAAGATCCCAAGATCACCGTCCAGGCCCAATCTCACTGGTTTCAAACCGCAGCCGTTGGCCCCCCTCAACCGGATTACCTCAATGGCTGTGTCAGTTTGTTGACGACCTACTCACCGCAGCCCTTGCTGGAGAAGCTCCTGCAGATTGAAGCCCAGTTTGGACGCGTGCGGCGCCAACGTTGGGGACCCCGCACCTTAGACTTAGATCTCTTGCTGTATGGAGACCGGGTGATTCAAACGCCAACCCTGACGGTGCCACATCCCTTTCTGCACGAACGCGCCTTTGTGTTGGCTCCTTTGGCGGAAATTTGTCCAGGCTGGGTGCACCCCGTTCAGGAACAAACCATTGCCGAGCTTGCCAAAGCTGTAGACTATACAGGAGTTCAGCAACTGTCTGATTAGCTAGCGTCATTCTGTGGAGGGTCACAAGGCACCCATTCGCTCTTGTTTAGCTTTAAACTCTGACCGCCACACTTAACTTTCAACCTATGTCTTTATTCCAAGAACCGCCTGAAATCCTCAAGCCACTGATGTTTTACGATGGTCGCAAATATACCTTCGAGGCCAATCGTCTGCGGTTGCCAAATGGAAGTGAGGGGGATTGGTCCTGTGTGCGGCATCCCGGTGGAGCAATGGCGGTGCCAATAACCCAAGACGGGCAGTTTGTGTTAGTGAAGCAATATCGCTTTGCCTTGCAGGGACGGCTGTTGGAATTCCCGGCGGGAACGGTGGAAGTGCATGAAGATCCGGCGGTAACGATTCGGCGAGAGATTGAGGAGGAGACTGGCTATCGAGCCCATCAGTGGCAAAAGCTGGGGGAGTTTCCTTTAGCACCGGGGTATTCGGATGAAATTATCTATGCGTTTTTGGCTCAGGATTTGGAGTTATTGGAGCACCCACCGGCGCAGGATGACGATGAAGATATTGAAACGGTGTTGATGACCTCAGAAGAATTGGAGGCCGCGATTCTGGACGGGGTACCGATTGATGCCAAGTCTATTTGTGGCTTTTATATGGCGCGCACGCGCTTAGCGTAACTCGACCTACATCAGCGCATCTAGCAGGGTATGGAGCTTGAGCTGAATTTCGGCGAGTTCTCGTTGTGGATCGGACCCGGCCACAATACCAGCGCCAGCATAGAGCCGGGCTTGAAATCCATTGATTAGCGCGGACCGGATACCCACTGTAAATTCGCCATTGCCTTGATGATCAATCCATCCTAACGGGGCGGCATAGAGATGGCGCTCAAAGGGTTCATGGCGGTGAATTTGGGCTTGGGCAATTTCTCGCGGCATCCCGGCGACGGCGGGTGTAGGGTGTAGCGCCGCTAAAATTTCCAGCAGATGCAAATGTTGGGGAACCTCAGCTGTAATCAACGTCCGTAGATGTTGAATATTGGGGAGTTGCAGCAAATGTGGCAGGGAGGCCACTTGGGGGGTAATGCCCAACTCCCAGAGACTATCGCGAATAAAGTCGAGGACCACCCGATGCTCGTGCCCATCTTTTTTGCTGTTGAGGAGCTGGTGGCCGAGCGCTTCATCATCGGCGCGAGAATGACCTCGGGGGGCAGATCCAGCCAGCGCATCGGTGACGAGGTGGCGATCGCGCAATTCAATCAACCGCTCAGGACTGGCCCCGATAAAGTTTTGTCCTTGGCCGTTGCTGACGGCAAACACATAGCATTCTGGATAGCGCGCCCTGAGGGTGCCTAAGGCATGACAAAGATCCAGCGGTTGTGGTGTTTTGACATCCAGGGTATGAGCTAACACCAGCTTTTGCAGTTTCTCGGCTTCGATATGTTCTAAGGTATCGGCCACTGCCGTCGTAAAGGCGTCAGAATTGGCCAACAGTGGATAGGCAAAGTTCGTCGGTTGCGATCGCGGCGACGGACAGCGTCTTGGGGTCTGCAACAGCTGCCACCGTTGCCAGATCTCTCGAGCTAGCTTCTCTAAAGGCGTCTCTGCATCAACGATGGCATTGGCGACCAATACCGCTTGGTCTTGATCACAGGCAATTTGCCAACGAGGTAAAAACACGGAAGCACCAGGAAATAAACGGGCTTCCCGATGGGTCTGGTCAAAAAAGGTGAAGCTACAGAAAAAATGTGGCCCGGCAAAGGGCAAATGTAGCGCGCCAGCCGATACCGTATCGACTAAGGAGGTGCAAATAAAATGCTGGGCTTGCGTAAAGCGCTGTGCCCCATCCACCTGTAAATGCAGCAGCGGTTCGGTGGCTGCGATCGCAGTGCCTTGAGATTGCTTTTCCCAGTAAAAATAAGGACGGTCAGGCTGCTGTAAGAGACTGAGAACAGCTAGGGCATCAAGTTGGGGGATTTCCAGAGACAGGCTGACGACCTGGGCATGCTCTTTATCAATGGCAATGGTACGGCAGGAAGCGAGAAACTCATGGATTGACCTGCGGTCCTGAAATAAATGGGCAGAAAAAGAAGTGACTGTCATGAAATCGAGGATAGCAAGGTGGATCGCTGGGAGTGCGGGTTACCTCCAATGTTAAAGTTCAAAGTCTTGCGCCATCGCCACCGCTCAACCACAGGACTCTTACCTTTATTCCATCTAACCATTGAAAGGGGCATCCAGTGTGGTTCATCTATCCCTTTGTCACAAATGCTTAGGAAGAGGCAATCCTGTACCCTAAACAATAATGTCCCTCTTAACCTGAATTTATGACGACCAAGTCTGTGCCCGCTTCTCCCTCAAAATTGTGGCTGGCTGCGCTGAAACCGCCTATGTATAGTGTGGCCATTATTCCGATCTGGGTGGGATCTGCGATCGCATGGTCGGATCAACAGTCTATCAATGGGGTCATTTTTGGGACATTCCTCAGTGCGGCGATTTTGATTATTGCTTGGCTCAATCTGACCAACGACGTCTTTGATGCTGATACCGGAATTGACGTGAATAAACCCCATTCTTTGGTGAATTTGACGGGAAATCAGTCCTTAATTTTCTGGCTCGCCAATCTATTCCTCGGCTTGGGATGTCTCGGTATTTTAGCGATTGCTTGGTGGCAACAGGATGTCACGGTTTTAGGACTCATTTTATGTAGCTGTTTTCTGGGCTATACCTATCAGGGACCACCCTTTCGCCTGGGGTATCAAGGGTTAGGAGAAATTATTTGTTTTGTTACGTTTGGTCCCCTAGCTGTCTCTGCTGCCTACTATAGTCAAACCCAATCGTGGTCAGCCCATAGTTGGGCCGCATCCATCATCGTTGGGCTGACCACCAGTCTTATTTTGCTCTGTTCTCACTTCCATCAAGTGGCGGATGATCTGGCTGCAGGCAAACGTTCACCGATTGTTCGCTTGGGCACTGAACGAGGGGCTCGTCTCCTCCCGTGGATTTGCGGCAGTATCTTTGGCCTAATTGGGATATTTACGGCCCTCCACCTCTTTCCCCTCGGTGCACTGTTGACCTTAGCGAGCTTCCCGTTGGCCTTCTACTTATGCCAGCATGTCTTGAAGTTTCATGATCAACCGCGCTACGTCAGCAATTGTAAGTTTATTGCTGTGGCCTTTCATTTTGTCAGTGGCATCCTGCTCGGCATCGGTATCCTCGCCTAATCCCCATATCAGATGAAAAAACCATACGTGTGATGGGGCAGACGTCTATGGAAGACATCGCTCCTCAACCGTACTGGTGCAGTACGGATATATCACGCCAGATTTTAGTGAAAACCGAACCGCTGACCCGCTGAATCTTGCTAGGGTGAAGTTAAGCTCTTTTCCAATCTCCCCTCCTGCCAGCCTTTGAATCGAAAGATGGGAGCAGACGTTAGGCCAATATTGACGTTAAGCCAATATTAAAGATGAGCTAGAGATGGCTACCTTAGACTTCAACAGAGATCTATATCAATGATTTCTGGCCATTGCCCGTCAGGAATGAGAGCACAGCCTATGGCCTTGCCTGATTTGTCGACTCTAACTATTGCCTTGAGGAGTATCACCGATGCCTTCCACGGATTTCAAAGACTATTACAAGATACTGGGGGTCAGTAAATCCGCAAGTGAAACCGAAGTCAAACAGGTGTTTCGGAAACTAGCTCGCAAATATCATCCAGATATGAATCCTGGGGATAAGGCGGCTGAAGCCAAATTCAAAGAAATTAATGAAGCCTATGAGGTGCTCTCGGATCCAGACAAACGTCGAAAATACGATCAGTTTGGTCAGTATTGGAACCAAGCTGGGGGTTCAGCCAGCGGCTTTGATTTTGACTTTGGGCAGTACGGTAGTTTTGATGACTTTATCAATGAATTATTAGGCCGATTCTCAGGCGGATTTGGGTCAGGGGCATCCACCTCAACCGAACGAAGCTACTCCTACCGAACCAGTACCTCTAGCTCACCTGGTTTTGGATTTCAAGACTTTTCGGGTTTCAACTCACCGGGCCTCTCTGCTGATTCCGAAGCAGACCTCAGGTTGACCTTTAGCGAAGCATTAAACGGAGTAGAAAAGCGGCTCACCATTGGTGGGACTGAAACCATCACAGTGCGGATCCCACCCGGTACCAAACCCGAGAGCCGCATTCGAGTAAAAGGGAAGGGACAAATGAATCCCCTGACGCAGTCTCGCGGCGATCTCTACCTTAAAATCAAGCTTGATGCCCATCCCTTCTTTAAATTTGATCAGGATAATATTCTCTGTGAGCTGCCGATTACGCCCGATGAAGCGGTGTTAGGGGGGCAGATCGATGTGCCAACGCTGACGGGCACTGTCCGAATGAATATTCCGGCTGGCATCAAGTCTGGACAAGCGCTACGATTACGGGGTAAAGGCTGGCCTCGGGCGAAAGGGGGAGCCAGCGATCTCGTCGTTAAGATTCAAATTACGCCACCCCCCGATCTCAGTGCAGCCGAGCGAGAATTATATGAGCAACTTGCCCACCTCCGCCGCTTCAACCCACGAACTAACCTACCTAAGTTGTAGGATCGTAATAGATGAGGATCTGCCGATTCAGCCCATGAAGATCTCATCTTTCTGATAAAATATTACAAAAGTTAAGATTTGTATTTAAGACCTCATGAATCTATTAATTGTCGGTGCCACCGGAACACTAGGCAGGCAAATTGTCCGTCGCGCCTTAGACGAGGGACATGAGGTCACTTGTTTAGTGCGTGCCCCACGAGCAGCTACCTTCCTGAGAGAATGGGGAGCCTCATTGATCAAAGGTGACTTGCGGAACCCTGAAACGCTCAGGTTGGCCATGGAAGGTAGCAACGTTGTGATTGATGCCGCCACAGTTCGAGCCACGGATTCGATTAGCATTCGGGAGGTAGACTGGGACGGCAAAGTTTCTCTGATTCAAGCTGCCAAAGCTGCAGGGATTCAGCGGTTTATTTTCTTTTCCATCTTGGGGGCAGAGCATTATCCCAATGTGCCGCTGATGGATATTAAGCACTGTACTGAGTTGTTTCTTAAAGAATCAGGATTAAACTACACCATCCTTAGGCCCTGTGGTTTCTTTCAAGGGCTGATTGGCCAATATGCAATCCCGATTTTAGAAGATCAATCTGTGTGGGTCATGAATGAGGCCACCTCTTCGGCCTACATGGATACACAGGATATTGCTAAATTTGCGGTGAATGCCCTCTCTCACCCTGAAACAGAAAACCAAACCTATGATTTAGCGGGGCCCAAAGACTGGTCTCCCGATCAGATTGTGGAGCTGTGCGAAAATCTAGCCAATCAACCGGCAAAAATCACCCGTATGCCGATTAATTTACTCAGAAGTGGCGAAAAAATAGCTCGTTTCTTTCAGTGGAGTTGGAATATTGCGGATCGCTTAGCATTTAGCGAAGTGATTACCTCGCAAGCTCCTATCACTGTTCCTATGGCGGAGACTTACAAGACCTTTGGGATTGATGAAGCTAGCATTTCAACACTCGAAGCCTATATGCAAGAATATTTTGATCGTATTCTCAAAAAACTGAAACAACTGGAATACGAAAAGAATCAAAAGCAATCTCGCAAACGAAGCCCTTTCAAAACTCCATCTTCATAACGATAGGTTGAATCTTGAGCGTGGCGAAAGCTGGCATCATCTATAACGATCTCAAGCCCTTCGCTTGCCGAATAGCGACAGAGCTCAAAGAAAAGTTTCAAGCCTGTGGTTGGCAAGTCAGTATGGCCACAGGTGTCGGCGGTATTTTGGGTTATTCCCGACCGGGACATCCCGTCTGTTTCTCTGCCATTGACGAATTAGTTCCTGCGGGATTCGATCAGGACGTTAAGTTTGCCATTGTGTTAGGCGGGGATGGCACCGTGCTATCTGCAGGACGGCAGTTAGCCCCCTGCAATATCCCGATGCTGACCGTAAATACGGGGCATATGGGTTTTTTGACTGAAACCTATGTCAATCAACTGAACGAAGTCTTTGATCTATTGTTAGAAGAAGACTTCTCTATTGAAGAACGAGCAACGTTAACCGTCCAAGTCGTCAGTGGCGACAAAGTGCTTTGGGAAGCGCTTTCTCTCAATGAGATGCTGCTGCATAAAGAGCCCTTAACGGGCATGTGCCATTTTGAAATTGAGGTGGGCGAACATGCCGTGGTGGATATTGCGGCTGATGGCTTGTTGGTCTCCACGCCAACGGGCTCGACAGCTTACGCCTTAGCAGCTGGCGGACCTGTGATTGCGCCGGGTGTGCCGGTTATGCAGCTGATCCCGATTTGCCCCCACTCTTTGGCCTCGCGGGCGCTGGTTTTTGCTGATACGGAACCGGTAGGAATCTTCCCTGCTAACCAACAACAGCTGGTGCTGGCCGTGGATGGCAATGCAGGGTGCTACATCTCGCCTGGCGAGCGCGTTCGGATTCACAAATCTCCCTATGCAGCCCGCTTTATCCGCTTAGGCTCGCCTGAATTTTTCAAAATTTTGCGCGAAAAATTAGGCTGGGGGTTACCCCATATTGCTAAACCCACATCGGTAGAGCTACCGTAATCTGTTAGGAGGAAGAGGAGCAGCTGCTCATATATAGACCTGGTGCATACGCTTCCACAACTTCGCCGGTTGTAGCATCTGTAATCATCAAATAATCACAGGCCACGCATTGCGTACGGGTCAGATTATCAATATAGTGGCGCTCGCCATATTCACTGCCACAGTTAGGGCAGCGGATTTTTTCTATGCGGCTCATAATTAAAGTCCTTATCTTAAATGAGGAAACAGATGGTGATTCAGAGGTAGAAAAAGAAAGAAATTATTAAGAAATTACGATTTAAAATATAAGTGAAAAAGTTTCTAAGCTTGATCCCCTACATTTATAGCATTGGCTGAATTGAAACTTGTAGGTATTTTAATGATTTTTTAAATTGATCCCCAAATGATCCCCAGCCCTTAAAAGGCACAGAATTGTCTGATGATCAGAAGTTGAGATGTCAGATACTGAGTAGACGGGGATCACCTTGAAATCATTTTAAAAACACGCTTGCGAGACAAATATCATTTTCAGCTGTAGTAGAGAAGTGTTCAATAAATAGACACTTTATCGTCGATAGAAGTTTGAGGTTTTTCTCTCTCTACAAACGCTTGCTCAAGGCTTTTTTGCTGAAATCATCACTGACCACACCTTAGGCAGGATGGAAGTAATCATAAATTTTCTGAGCCAGATGAGGGCCAATCGTAGGAACATTCTCCAGCTGTTCTGGACTGGCCTCCCGAATATAGTCAACTGAACGAAAGGCGGCTAACAATTCCTTTTGGCGGTGGTGCCCGAGGCCTGGAATATCGTCGAGGCGAGACCGCCTCATTCGATCGAGCCGTTTTTGCCGATGAAAACTAATGGCAAATCGATGGGCTTCATCGCGCAATCGTCTAAGCAGTTGAACTCCGGGCTGTTCCGCATCGGTAGGTACGGGGTGACTCGCACCGGGTTGGAAAATCTCTTCTCGTTGCTTGGCTAGGCTGATCACCTGTAGGTCTTCCGCCACCTCTAATTTGGTTAGAGACGTCATCACCGCTGATAATTGCCCTTTGCCCCCATCGATGACCACTAAGTCTGGCCAGTCAGCCGTTCCTTGCCGAGGGATATCGGGGGACTCCTGATATTGGCGAAAGCGGCGATGTAGCACCTCTGCCAAGCTGGCAAAGTCGTCAGAATGACCAGCGCGAACGTGGGGATTCCGAATTTTGTACCGCCGATAATGTTGTTTAGCGGGTAGACCGTCGAGGAAGACGACTCTAGAAGCGACAGCGTCAGATCCCTGAATATGAGAAATGTCGTAGCATTCAAGGCGGTGAGGCAGGTCAGGTAGATCGAGCAAAGTCGCCAGGTCTTGGAGGGCTTGGATGTTGCGATCGCGACTCTTCTGCATCCGAGCCAGCTCATATTGGGCATTGCGTCCTACCATCTCAACTAGTTCGGCTTTGAGCTGCCGCTGTGGGCAGACAATGCTGACTTTGCGACCCTTCCGTTGACTGAGATAGCTGGTCAGTAAATCTGTTTCTGGAAGATCGGTTTGGACCAGGATTTCGGTGGGCAGTTCTACGGGATCGGCACTGCCATAATGGGCTTCAAGAACATGCTGCAAAATCATCCCCAGCGATCCAGATTGAACATCAGCCATAAACCCAAGTCGGCCCACTAAACGTCCTGATCGAATCTGGAAGAGTTGGACACAGGCACATTGATCGTCCGCCGCGAGGGCAATGGCATCTCGCGAAATCGTATCGTCCGGCAAGGCCACTTTTTGATCGGCGCCCAACCCTTGCAAGCCTTTAATTTGGTCGCGCAGTCGGGCCGCTTGTTCAAAATTGAGCGCTTCGGCGGCTGCTTCCATTTGCTGTGACAGGGTCTGGATCAGTTCGCTGGTACGGCCCTGAAAAATCATGACCACTTTTTGCAGGGTGTGCCGATAGGCGGCGGGTGAAATCAGTTCTTGGCAAACGCCTGGGCAGCGACCAATTTCATAGTTGAGGCAAGGACGGTCCTTAAAGAGCGGTTTTCGTCGCTGGCGCAGGGGAAAAAGACGTTTGACTAAGCGCAAGGTCTGTCGCAACTGCCAAACATCGACATAGGGACCGTAATATTTGTCTTGGGCATTCCCCAAACGCCGCTTGCGAGTAATAAAAATCCGAGGATAGGTTTGCGACCAGGTGACGCAAAGATACGGGTATTTTTTATCGTCTTTGAGCAGCACATTAAAGTGGGGCTGGTGCTGTTTGATCAGGTTAGCTTCCAGCGCTAACGCTTCGGCTTCGGTATCCGTGACGATAAATTCAATATCGGCGACCTGATGCACCATCAGTTCAATCCGAGGAGGATGGTCTTGAATTTGGCGGAAGTAGGACCGCACGCGGTTTCTCAGTTTTTTCGACTTGCCGATGTAGAGAATGTCATCGTTGGCATCGCGCATAAAGTAGACACCGGGCTCAGGGGGAATTTCTCGCAGCCTGGCTTCTAAGCGATCGCGATTTTTAAGTAGGGTCGAGGGGGAAGCAGAATCGGTCACAGGGGTGAATGACAGGTTATACAGCTATTCACTCTAGATCCTAAATCTTCTGCATCCAATCCACACAGAAGTTGGTGCTTGAGCTTAGATCTTAAGCTGCCGAAACTCAGTTCGTTGTGAAACTCAAGACAGCTGTTTTACGACTGTTCATCAGCTTGACCTAGCACAAGATCATACTCATGGGCTGGTGTAATTGAGCCGAAATAATAATCTTCAGCTGCTGCCCAGCGACGTTCCCAGTCGTCTCGATATGCCTCTCCCTCTCGCTTTAGGAGACGTGCGCGACGCACCTGTGTAGGGATATTGAGTAAGACGCGAATATCGAGTAAATCCGACAGTTCTGGTCGAGCGCTATACGCACCTTCTAGGAGTACTACTGGTGTTGCAACACATCGTATCGGCTGAGGTTTCAGGGGAATGATGTCTGCATCCCAGTCATCACTGTCCCAATCGAAATACTGCCAAACAGCCGTACCTTGGTTTCGCAAAGACTTTAGTAGTAGGCGCTGACGCTGCCAGTCAATGACCCGATCAATCTTTTGGTCAATAGATATCGCATCCCATGTTGATGCACTACCACCACCGTAGAATTGATCGCCTTCGATCACGGTAACAATCGCTTCTTCTGAAGAATCAGCATTCAATTCGTCAGCCACAATTGAGGCTATTGTTGACTTTCCAGAGCCACTGCGCCCGTCAAGGGCAATAAAAATTGGCACCGTTCGGCAGTTCAGTTCTCGTCGAAGCAGCTCAACCAGTGGCTGTGCTTGGGTACAAGATTCCTGTAATTCTATTTCACTCACTTCAATCTCAAGGCTCTTGTGTAAATGAAATGTTATGTCATTACCAAAAGACTAATTAATGAACTTTCACTACTCTAGAATTACGACCATAGTAGTCAAGTCTAACCCTGGTGGATTTTAACGGCTCGGCTCACCGTTTAAAAGGGCTCTGCACTCTATGCCACCTGAATAAATCCGGCAAACTCTTAGACGGTAATAATTCTAGTTGTCCTAAAGCAAGCCGATATAACCCTCATTCACTGATTTCAGTCTAGAGCTGCATCCATAGAGAATAGCTGCGATAATAGGTGAGTTTGCCAAGGTGCAATGATACCTCCCTGTTGGTGGGGAGAACCTTGTTGTTTAAAGCGGGAGCGAGATCAATCCAATATGCGAACCCACTATTGCAGTGAATTACGAAATGATCATGTGGGTGAACGGGTTACCCTCTGTGGTTGGGTAGACCGTCGTCGCGATCACGGGGGGGTGATTTTTTTGGACGTGCGCGATCGCACCGGGATTATCCAAATTGTCAGTGATCCAGAACGCACGCCTGACGCCTATCCCCAAGCCGATGCCCTGCGCAATGAATATGTGGTGCGCATTCAGGGGAAGGTAAGTCGCCGCCCCGATGATTCTCTTAATCCTCGGCTACCCACGGGTGAGGTGGAGATCTATGCCGATCAGATTGAACTGCTCAATGCCGTGCATCAGCAGTTGCCCTTTCAGGTCTCGACAGCTGATGAAGAATCGGTCAAAGAAGAGCTACGCCTTAAGTATCGATATTTGGATTTGCGCCGCGATCGCATGCACCAAAACATTATGATGCGGCATCGGTTGATGCAATCTATCCGTCGCTACCTAGAAGATCAGCAAGGCTTTGTGGATGTTGAAACCCCAGTCCTAACACGCTCCACTCCCGAAGGTGCACGAGACTATCTAGTACCCAGTCGAGCCAATCCAGGAGAATGGTTTGCACTACCGCAGTCTCCCCAGATTTTTAAGCAATTGCTGATGGTATCGGGGTTTGACCGCTATTACCAAATTGCCCGCTGTTTCCGGGATGAGGATTTGCGCGCCGACCGCCAGCCGGAATTTACCCAGCTGGATATGGAAATGAGCTTTATGTCTCAGGCAGAAATCATCCAGCTCAACGAAGACTTAATGCGGCATGTCTTCAAGACCCTGAAAGATATTGACTTACCAAAGACCTTCCCGCAGATGACCTATAGCGAAGCGATGGAACGCTACGGCACCGATCGCCCAGATACCCGGTTTGAACTTGAGTTAGTGAATGTCTCTGACTTATTGGCAGACTCAGGCTTCAAGGTATTTTCGGGGGCGATTAAAAAAGGGGGACAAGTTAAAGTTCTGCCCATCCCTGATGGCAATGCCAATATTTCTAACGTTCGCATTAAACCGGGTGGCGATTTATTTTCTGAAGCCAGTGCCGGTGGCGCCAAAGGTCTGGCCTATATCCGGGTCAAAGACGATGGGGCCATCGATACAATTGGGGCGATTAAAGACAACCTCTCTCCAGAGCAAACGGCAGAACTTTTAGAGCGGACCGGAGCCAAGCCGGGTCATCTACTTCTGTTTGGCGCAGGTCCTACGGAGATCGTGAATGCGTCTCTCTCCAGGTTGCGTCTAGCGTTGGGTGCAGAGATGAATCTGATTGATCCTGACCAAATCGATCTACTGTGGATTACCGAGTTCCCCATGTTCGAGTGGAACGCCGATGAAAAGCGGCTAGAAGCGCTCCACCACCCCTTTACAGCGCCTTACCCTGAAGATGCAGCAGATCTCAAAACAGCCCGTGCTCAAGCCTATGACCTGGTCTATAACGGTCTGGAAATTGGCGGTGGAAGTCTGAGAATTTATCAAGCGGATTTGCAACGGCGAGTGTTTGATGCCATTGGCTTATCAGAGGAGGAAGCCCAGGATAAATTCGGGTTCTTGCTGAATGCCTTTAACTTTGGTGCCCCTCCCCACGGCGGGATTGCCTATGGTATTGATCGCTTGGCCATGCTTCTCAGCGGTGAAGAGTCGATTCGAGACACCATTGCATTTCCCAAAACCCAGCAGGCGCGTTGCTTACTCACTCAAGCCCCTTCCAATGTGGATCAGAAGCAGCTGAAAGAATTGCAGATCAAATCCACAGCTGAGGCTAAAAAGTAGCTGCTTCCGGCGTGAGAGCCGCTTGCAAGGGACGCCTGATCCGGTTGACATCCAATAAAGTCTGGCCGGATTGAACCTTACTCCTGCTCAGCCAGTCTAAGCCTTAGGTGAAGTTCATTTGGGTGAGAGGCTCACCCCATTCAAGAGGTGCAGAGGAGTTGCTGATATGAAGGGATTTGGACGGACGGTCGGGGCAGTGGGTCTTGGCGTTTGTATGGTGTCGTCATCCATCCTCTTGTGTATTGGCTGCCAGGCCAGTTCCGTAACGCCCCCAAACTCAAAGAGCAATCCTGCAAACAGCCTAACGAAACGGGTTAGGCATGAAGGCATCCAGCGAACCTATCATATTTACTTACCGGAAGGGTTTAACCGACAGAAGTCGCTGCCATTGGTATTGGCCCTGCATGGAGGAGGGGGAACGGGCCGCCAGTTTGATCAAAAGCTTTCTCAAGACCAGTTCAAGACCCTTGCGAATCAGCGAGGTGTCATTTTGGTTTTCCCCGATGGCATAAATCGCCAATGGAGTGACGGGCGGACTCCGCATCTGAAGCGCAATAAATCCTACGATGATGTTGGCTTTTTGTCCAAGGTCATTGACAAGATGATTGAGGAGTATGGCGTTGATGCTCGACGGGTCTACGTTACTGGCATTTCTAATGGTGGGTTTATGTCAGTGCGCTTGGCGCTAGATTTATCGGACAAAATTGCTGCGATCGCACCTGTCACTGCCCAACTTCCCCTCGCTCTACAGCATCAGACTCCTAAGCAACCGATTTCCGCCATGTTCATCAACGGCACGGAGGATCCAATTGTGCCTTATCAGGGCGGGCATGTTCGTCTGTTTCGGTTGGGTCGTAGTCGAGGCGAAATCCTTTCAACGACCGATACCATTGAGCATTTTCGCCTTCGCAATCACTGTCAGGCTACACCCAAGAGAACATCACTCCCTGATACGGATCCTAACGATGGGACAAGGGTTGAAATGGAGCAATATACCGGCTGTGCTGATCAGACAGAGGTCACTCTCGTCAAAGTGATTGGTGGAGGCCACTCTTGGCCCGGTGGTGCGCAATATCTAAGCCCCAGATTGATAGGTAGGGTGTCGAAGGATATCAATGCGAGTGCCATGATCGTTGACTTTTTCCTCAAACATTCGCGGTAAGAAAGAACGAACGAAGATTTAAGTTCAAAAAGCTGTCATGCAGAACAGACTTGCAGTCTAGCCAATTTCAAGGGGAGTAATACATCCCCTTGAATGACTCCCTGCGGTCATGCGCTCGATCTCCTGACGCCAAATCAAAGAGTATGGCGCGGGGCTTCCACGTTGAACTAAACGCGCTTTTTTTCATTCACCCCTCCCCTAAGATTGAATAGACAAGCGATTACCTTGGTGATACGTTAGGAGCAGTTTTATTCAGTTGTGATTGTTGTACCTTGCTGCAGCAAACGCAGAAATTGAATGATGATTGTTGCTAAAAGCAAAATACTTTTATATCGCATTAGGAAAGCATTAGCAGAAGACCCAAACCAATTCCTACAACAGGTTACTGGGGTGATTCATATTGGCGCTAATGTTGGACAAGAACGGAATCTCTATAAAAAGTACGATTTAGATGTTATTTGGATTGAGCCCATCCCTGAGGTTTTTACTCAACTCCAAGCCAACTTGAGCGGCTATAAAGAACAGCGCGCATTTCAATATCTAGTGACAGAAGTTGACCATCAGAAATATGACTTTTTTATCTCCAATAATAATGGGCAATCCTCGTCCATTCTAGATTTGAAAGGGCATAAAGAGATTTGGCCTAATATTGAGTTCACCACTACTCTTTCTCTCGCTAGCATCACTTTGGACTCACTTCTCAAAAAAGAACAAATAGATGTAACGCGTTACCAAGCGCTCATTATGGACACGCAAGGATCAGAGATGCTGGTCTTACAGGGTAGTCTTCCTGTTTTAAAGCATTTTGAATTTATCAAATTAGAAGTGCCAGATTTTGAGTCTTATGGAGGCTGCTGTCAGCTCTCAGATATCAGCGCGTTTATGATGGAGAATGGATACTCTGAATACGCTCGTGATAAGTTTGCTAGCCGGGCAAAAGTAGGAAGCTATTTCGATATTGTTTACAGAAATAAAACAAAATCTGAGTAAGCCAATCTTGAAGACCTGAAGTCAGCTATCCCTGATGTAAATCTTTGCTACGCAGTAGCAGCCCAGACTGCCATATCCATTAAGACGGATGATATCGCTACACCCTTGACCTTACTGATGATGTGGCTGGGAAAAGTCAGTCCTTTACAAGTTAAACCAAAAGATTCGAGCCAGAATTTGTACATTCCAGAATTAAATGACACTTTTCTGGAATTAATGTCACAGCTTTAAATCTTTGAGGAATATATCAGATAAGGACTTCGGAGAAATTTAGTTTTTTTCTCAACTGATTATCTTTTCATAATTAAATGTCAATTCTTTATAGGACTTTCCAGAATTAGGTGTCATTTCTTGTCTTCAGTGCCAAATCTACAAATTTTATTGATGGCACTGTTGTTCTTGAGATGGATATTTCTAGTGAGCTAATAGATAAGTGATAACTACCAATGTGTCGCTTTTCTATCCAAATCAGAGCATTACACGACACTTGAAATCTAATATTCTATGTAGAGGATTTATACGTCAGTCAGTCGTATAACTATAGTCAGGCTACCGTATATACAAGTGTTCGACTTCAACCAAGTGACCGTAGAACCGATCGAGTGGCCAATAGCATATGGCCATGGCCAACCAGAAGGGACCGCCTTATCGGACGGCCTAGCTGTGTTTTTCGTCTATCCTGCCAGGGTCCCCGGTAGATGGGTAGTTCTGCGTTTCCAAGAACCTGAAAGTGTCTGCTACGGGACACCCAATATCTCAGAACTTGACTCGCAAGCTCTGGCAGGAAAGGCCCCACCGGGGCAGCTATGTATTGTTCACAACTCACCTTGGAAGGTAGAGGCAGAGAGAACGAACGCGGCCCATCATCAGTATGATCCGAGGTATTGGGAGAGAATCAAGCACTATTTCGCGTTTCTGTGGGACTACACGTTTCAGTGCCTTGCGTCGGGGTTTGTTGCCGAAGAACTGAACGGTCCTTATGCACAAGTGCTCGCAAACGCAGTAGATTCGATGCACGTATCCGGGGAAGCCAAGCGTGCCAATGATCGGAACGCCGACGCCTAACAAATCGGTGAACCGGAGTACTCAAAACAGTCGGTTACGAATGGAGCGGTTTCCGTTTGCAATCGGTTACCTCAGACGTTACACAATACTAATTTTGGAAAACGAACCACAAAATCCTATCTAATTCACTTGGAGTCAGGAAGATTATTTAACTAGCATCGAGATTGGGTAGGTCTGAGAGATCCAGAAGGCTATGAGGGGAAAAGGTTCCGCGTTTTATTCTTCGCCGAATGATCTACTAGACATCTCCTAGCCACCAGTCACATTTCTAATTTTGTGACATTAATTCTGGAAAAGTGCATTGCTCCTAGCAAACGACAAATCACTTGCAGGGCATGAGGCCGGTCGTTTAATGGGTCAGCTTGTTAGAAACAATGCTCCTTTAGCCTCGCAGTCGTATAACCATAGTTATGTGGCCCAACACCACCTACGTCAGATGTTGGGGGCATGTTTACATCTTCAAAACCTCAACGGCTTTTCCCTCGACCTCTCTTCCTCGAAACAGTGTAACTGGTCCGTCATTTGAGATGACAAAACCGTGTGAACGCGGCAGACAATTAATTGCGGAAGCCATTGACCGATGACGCATCCCCTTCATATTTTTTTCCAAATAGTCATTCGCTTCTTGGCTCAAATCCCCAACATCCGAAACTTCCAGTTTGACTCCCATTGCTACGGGTTCGAGGAATTTTCCCAGAACTAAAGCCCCATCAGGGATCATCATGTCGCACAGCATACTTGCGTACTCATTTAGTTGGTAAGAGAGTCTTTCAATGATCCATTTCACATAATCTTTCCTATCCTTAGATTCTTGTGGGAGCTGATCAATCGGTCTTCTCTCTTGCTCAAGGTGCTGCCAAATGGCTTGCCATGCCGTCCAGTTAATGACAGATGTGCATGGCATCTCAGTGCCGTTTCGATCTCTATGCTCGAACAATTCGGGTGGCTTGATGGTTTTTACGTTGTCGATTGACTCGGAACCATCGAGAACGATGGCTGCACCTCCGCGACCACGCCTGGCCAATCGACTTACTGCTGTAGTAAATACCTGATGCATGGCGTGTCGGCCATGAAACACATCTTCAGAGAAAATACTGATCGGCAAATTCTCGCTGAAGTACGGGTAGTTATAGCACCCCGCAGAAGTAGGAACTGGCTGACCTGGAAGACGTTCCAGCTCAACGAGAAATCTATTAACCTCCCCTCCATTCTGAGAAAACACCTTCTCTGTTTTTTCCTCAAAATTGCGTGTGTAATACCGACCACCCTGATACCTCGCAATCGGTGTTTCGACAGTCTCACGAATAGATTTCCGTGTCACATGACAAGCTCTAATATCTGCAATCCCCATTGCATCCAGTTCTAGGTAGCTACCCCATATCACCCCCATGAACTTGTCATGAATTTGTCTTCGCGGGACGTCGGTAATTCCAACTATCGTCAGTTCGTCCTCTCTCATTTCAAGCTGAATTGCTCTTACTCCGTAGCATGAAAGCTGGCTCAGTTTTGGCAAACCGGTCTCAGCCCGTATTGGATCAATCCATTTTGTGCTGTTCTGATCGTGACTGCGCTCGGTAAGAACACAAAAAGGACGCAGACAGTCCCCTTCTTCCTTTTGAAGGCTGGTCTTAAAGACGCATAGTACGGCTTCCTCTGCGCCTCTTGGCAGTGTGACGCTACCAAGTTGACTCAGGAACTGTTTCGGATTAAATGTAAACACTACGGGTTTATTGCAACAAACTAAACACACGCCGATTTTCGGAGGAGTGGTATTCGGAGTCAAATCGGTTCGGCTTGACCGCCGGATGGCAGTAACTCTGCCTACGGTGCAACACTTGGTTCGATTTCTCTGCCATGCCGCCAGCCTCATGAATGTTACACGACACTAATTCTGGAAAACGAACCAGTACATTCTATTTGGTCTTCTTAAAGTTAGGAATATTATTAAACTAGCATCGAGATTGGATGGGTCTGAGAGATCGAGAAAGCTTTAAGGGGCAAGGGTTCTGCGTTTTATTCTTCGCCGAGTGATCTCGCATACATCCACTTCGACCAGTCACATTTCTATGTTTTTGTGACACTAATTCTGGGAAACGGACAAATAATTCTGGAATGTACAGAAACGGACAAATAATTCTGGAATGTACAGAATTACTTGATAAAGCGGGTGGGGGGAATCGAACCCCCATCATTAGCTTGGAAGGCTAAGGTTTTACCACTAAACTACACCCGCATTTGGCCGAGGGTTCGGCACAATTTAGGCTAACACAATTTGGCTATCTTTCTGCAAGCTCGTCTCACCTTCTTCGCAGCATGTCTTCTTCTACCTCGAAACACAACGTGTGCATAATCATCAAACCATAGGAAGACGCCAAGCTCAGGCAGGATATACCGAATAGGCTACGATAGTGCTAATTCATGATGGATCATGCTGATTTACTACCTCCTAGCACTTTTACCTGCGATCTCAGCTATTGCGACAGGCAGTATTGCTATTTATATGTGGCAACAGCGATCCGTTACCGGCGCAAAACCCTTTATTGGGTGCATCGTGAGCATCTGTATCTGGTGCTTTTTTTCGGTTCTAGAATGTCTGAGCATACAAGCCACTCCCCGCATCGTTTTTGGAAAACTGCAATATCTAGGCATTCCTTTTTTTGCGCCCTATTGGTTTATCTTTACCCTGCAGTACACCCATCATGATGCTCGTCTTTCTCACCAGAAAATGCGATGGCTGATGGTTGTGCCTCTCCTCAGCCTGCTTTTTGCCTTTACTGATCCTTTGCATGGCCTCATTTGGACCTCTGTTAAATTGGGCAGGACTCCTGCCCCACAGCTAATGATTCAGCATGGCTGGTGGTTTAGTTACGTGATGATGCCCTATAACTACTTGTTGTTGCTAGGGGGAGTCGGGGTCCTACTCAATACCTATTTTGCTAGCTCTCAAATCTATCGGCAGCAAATCCTGGTGCTTTTGTCAGCCACAATCATTCCCTTCTTCTCTAGTTTGTTGTACTTGCTGGCAGATGTACATCTCAATGGCTTAGATCTGACACCTATTAGCTTTGCACTCAGTAGTGTGATCATGATTAGGGGGCTGTTCCGTGGCAGACTATTCGAGATCTCACCGATTTCCTATCGCACAGTGTTTTTAAATACCGAAGATGCGGTCATTTTTCTAGATACCAGACATCATATTGTCGATTTAAATCCCAGTGCTTACCGGGAAAGCCAACATCGTGATGTTCTAGGTCAACCTTTTGCTGTGGGTTTTCCAGCCTATCAGCATCTGCTGACCACTCCTCTGCCTGTAGAAATAACAGACACCATTGAACTCTCTCACCCTTCTCACCCCCTATTCAAGGAGGTTAAGATTCGCGCCTTACAAAGTCCGGGTTACCGTCCAGTGGGATCTGTTGTCATTATTCGTGATGTGACGGTAGAACATCAAAAACAGGTGCAGCTGCAGCAGTTTGCTTACTTTGACAGTCTGACTGGGCTTTGTAATCGACGACAATTAGAAATTACAGGCAAGCTGGCACTCAGTAGTGCTGGCCAAGGACTTTGGCCTGTAGCATTGCTATACGTGGATTTGAATGACTTCAAACCCATTAATGATACCTACGGTCATCATATTGGCGATATTGTTCTCATTCACGTTGCGAAGTGTCTCAAAACCTGTGTGCGCCAGGGCGATATTGTTGTCCGTCTGGGTGGAGATGAATTTGTGGCCTTACTCTTTCAAGCCAATCAGGATGCTGCCCATAATACACGTGAGCGGATTGCCGTTCGACTGCAACAAACGCTAGACATTGAGGCCCATACACTCCACATTACGGCTAGTATTGGTATCGCCTGTCATCCCCATAACGGCAGGAGTTTACCAGAACTCTTACACTGGGCAGATCAAGCGATGTATCAAGATAAGCAAGTCTATCGAGCACAGCATAGCCCATTCTTTGTAGACCATTCATGACGGATTATGGCTAGCTCAGTCCATTACTTCGCCTATGGGTCTAATTTATATCGTGCTCGTCTACAGCAGCGAGTGCCCTCCGCTACGGTGATCAGTCAAGGCCAACTGTTAGGGTATCGGCTGCGATTTAATAAGATAGGGCTCGATGGCTCGGGAAAAGGCAATATAGAAGCAACGGGATGTTCTGAAGATAGCGTCTGGGGCGCGATATTTCAGCTCGATCCCACAGAACTTCCGGCCTTGGATCGTGCAGAAAGCTTAGGCGTGGGCTATGCTCGCCACCCCCTGAAGGTTGTGACCCCGCAAGGCAATATCACTGCCTTTACCTACATTGCTCTGCTCAAAGATAATGCGTTGAGCCCTTTTCATTGGTACAAAGCCTATGTTGTAGTGGGAGCGATGAATCAGGGATTACCAACGGCTTATATCCACGGCCTGAGAGCTGTTTTATCTGTTCCTGACCCCGATGCACAACGTTGCCGACAAAACACCCTACGATCAGACATTGCGCAACTGCACCAAGCCTTGATGTTGAACGACTCGCATCCAACTTCTATTAACGATTGATCCACGAGATAACGTTATCTTTATTTACAAAATCAGGCTGCTTTTATAACGATAAATCGCAAAGGGTGTCCAAAGTGCCTGAGCCTTGGCATGCTGATCATAGACATCATCACTCCCACATATTCTCAAGCCTAATATGAATTCTTTTACCTCTCGGATTTGTTCTAAAACGAGTTTAGCGATTGGTTTATATCTAGCTGCAATGGTGAGCTTAGCCTTTTTGGCCCATGCTCAGCTCAATGCGATGCAGTTAATTCAAACTAGCCGACCTGTGGGTGTTGCGCCTTAAGACGGTTTAGTGAGGGACAGCAGCTGACATAGTCGTTGGAGCCAACAGTCTAGTTAACAGCTGGTGCAGCACTGTTGTGGTCCAGTCAATATCTGCTGAGGTGGTGTGTTTTCCTAGCGTTAGGCGAATACCCGTCAAGGCTTGCTGATCGGAGTATCCCATGGCCTTGAGGATGCGGCTGGGCTCTAATGTGCCACTGTGACAAGCAGAGCCAGCGCTGATGGCAATTCCCGCTTGATTCATGTGCCGTACTAAGGTTTTGCCAGTGATATGAGCTGGCGCATGAGGAGGCAAACAAAAACTGAGATGGTGGGGGAGGCGATGGTTAAAATCTCCTGTGGGAATTAGATAGGGGGATGTTGCCAGTTGGGACAACATGCGATCGCGTAATTGCAGCAGCCGTTCTTGTTCTGCCGTCATCTGCTCAGCCATTAATTCAGCAGCTAAACCAAACCCCGCTAAGGTGGGGACAGCAGGTGTGCCCGAACGCCATCCTTGTTCTTGTCCACCGCCCGCAAGCAAGGGAACCAGTGGCGTTCCTGACCGCACATACAAGGCCCCTGCGCCTTGAGGACCATAGAGCTTATGACTAGAAAGCGAGACTAAATCAACCGGTAAAGCCTGCACATCTATGGGGAGTCGGCCGACGACTTGGACAGCATCAGTATGGAACAGCACCCCTTGATCGCGAGCAATTTGCCCCAGGGCCTGAATGGGTTGGAGGGTTCCGACTTCGCTTTGCCCATAAATGATAGACACTAAAACGGTATTCTCTTGCAGTGCATCCTGTAAGGTCGCTGGAGCGACCCGACCGTGCCCATCCACAGGTAAACGGGTTACTTGCCATCCCTGCTGTTCTAATAACCTGGCAGGCTCGGCAATGGCAGCATGCTCAACACTAGAGATAATCAAATGCTGCGGTTGAGCAACGGTTCTAGCGATGCCCATGATCGCCAAATTATTGGCCTCTGTGCCACCCGAGGTAAAGATAATAGACTCAGAAGAGGCATGGATTAAGTCAGCGACTTGCATGCGTGCCTCTTCGAGCACAGTGGCTGCGCGTTGACCCCACTCATGCAAACTTGATGGATTGCCCCACTGCTCTTGCCACACCGCAGCCATTGCTGAAATCACCTGTGGATAACAGGGAGTCGTTGCGCTGTAGTCTAAGTAGATTTGCATAAAGGGATGGATCTAACGAGCAAAAACGACAGGTGATGGACCGTTCAGCAATAATGTTGGCCGGGCTAGCAACGAGTGAACAGGGCTAATAAGCTGCTATTTGTAGTTTATGCTTGTTCCCGTCGCCTTGCTCAAATTGAATAGTCGTCTCGCCAACAAAGGTAGAAGAGAATGACGGGAGAGAGATTGTAGACCCCTGCCATCAGCATTCAGAGCAATCAGGGGTAGACTAAGACTCCATCTTCAAAAGACTCATTAAAATGTCATAGCGATAATCCTTGAGAAGCCTTGAAATGGCATCAACCATCGCATGGTGCTCAGCCGGGACATCCTTCAGTAAGGTTCGGAGAGACTGCTCGTCGAGGGTGCGAATAGACTGTTGTACATGCTCTTGCCATGCCGTTGGCATGGCACTGAAGTCGGATTGAATCTGAGCCTCTTGTAAATTGGACGGATCCCAATGGTCCTGGGTGGGTATGGAGAGGGCAGACTCTGTCGTAAATTCCAGATCTAGGAGTTTGGCAATTCGCTTAAAAATGGTGACTTCTGTGAAGGGTTTGGCAATAAAATCATCGCACCCTGCGGCTAGGGCGGCTTGACGATCATCCGCAAAGGCATTAGCGGTAATGGCAATGATCTTAGGGGTAGAGTTGGAACGCCTGATCCGGCGAGTCGCTTCTAAACCACTCATCTCCGGCATACTAATATCCATACAGATCAAATGGGGGTGCCAACTTTCGTTGATGTCTACTGCCTGAGAACCGCTAACAGCAGTACGGACTTCGAAACTCGGAATGGAAAGCATGTGCGTTAGCAACGCCCGATTGTCTACATTATCATCTACCACCAGCAGACGATAGGAGGTCTGCGAGTCTGAGAACCCTTGCATGGTCTGATAATGCTGGGATGAACTGTCTTCAGCCTGAGCATCATTTGCGGAGGCTTCTACCAAAATATCGCAATAAAAAGTGCTCCCTTTCCCCCAAATACTCTGGACTTGGATATTGCCCCCCATCAACTGGGCAAACTTGCAGCTAATGGGCAGACCTAACCCGGTGCCTTGGTGAGCATGCTTGCCGTCTTCAGACTGAATAAAAGGATGGAAAATGCTTTCCAACTCGCCGGGTTTAATCCCTGTGCCAGTGTCACTGATCATAAATTGCAAGTGGACTGCCGTTGGCGACAAGTCTGGGGCTGTATCCAAAATCTTAGTGTGGAGGCTGATTTGGCCCTGCTGGGTAAATTTTAGAGCATTCCCCATCAGGTTAAGTAGGATCTGCCGCAGCTTGACAACGTCAACCTGGATATAGCGGGGCATCTCAGGCGGATAGAGAACCGTGAGTTCCAAATGCTTGGCCTCAGCCTTGCCTTTGAAAAGGTTGTGAAGATCATCTAAAAACTTAGGGAAATCAACGGTGGTGGGCTTGAGAACGATTTTCCCAGCTTCAATTTTTGACATTTCTAAAATGTCGTTGATTAAGGCCAGGAGATGTTCACCATTCCGGTTGATAATCTGTAGCATTTCATGGTTGTCAGCAGACATCGACTGATCTCGCTGCATCAACTGGCTGAATCCAAGCACAGCATTGAGGGGGGTGCGCAGCTCATGGCTCATACTGGCCAGAAATTCATCTTTAAATTGGGTGGCCCGAATCAGGTCTTGATTCGTTATACGCAGTCTTTCATTACTCTGCTGTAGCTTTTCTTCTGCTAATTTGCGATCGCGAATATCGCGACAATGGGCCACATAATACTCACCATCAGAAAATTGCAGATAATTGAGAGACACATCCACGGGCAGCTCTTGCCCATCCTTCGTCAGTATCTGCGCTTCCAACCGCAACCGTTGCTGTTCTTTAACTTGCGCTTGAAAGATCTGCCATTCCGAGTCGTTAAAGCTGGACTTTAAGGCGGATACTGAGAGCTGCAACAGTTCTGCCCTGGAATAGCCCAGCATTTCACACATGGAGTCGTTGGCATAGGCAAAGCTCATATTTGGGGTGATCCACAATATGCCATCAACCGAATGATCGACGGAAAATTGAGTCAGAGACAGCTGCTGATTCAGTTGTTCTAACTGTTCTGCCTTCTCTCGTTCCAACGCATAGAGCTGATTGACATGGCGCAGTTGCAAATGGGTGTTCACCCGAGCTAGCAGTTCCGCTTCTTGAAAAGGCTTGCTGATGTAATCCACAGCCCCCACTTCAAATCCGTGGAGAATGCTCTCGGTATCAGAACGAGCTGTGATAAAAATAATCGGAATATGGTTGGATTCAGGATTTGCTTTGATTTGTCGACAGGTCTCAAACCCATCTAGACCCGGCATTTGAATATCTAACAGAATCAGCGCTGGTGGATGGGTTTTGAGACGCTTGAGTGCCCGTTCCCCACTGATGGCAGCAGCAACCCGATAGCCTGCAGACGATAAGGTTTCAGAAATAACCTCTAAATTGGCGGGAGTATCATCCACCACCATAATTTCGACACTACTCTCCATTGGATTTCTCCTGGGCAATATACTCCTGGAGTAACGTTTCTATCTCTTCTGTTTGATACTGTTTGGCCAACTGCAGCATAGGGTCAACAAAGGAAAGATACTGTTCATCCTCTTTCACTAAGTGATCTAAGTGTGCCCTTAGATCACTGATATTATCCATCTGAGCAAAGGCGAGCAGAGTTTGCAGAACTGACAGTGAGGGCACAACAATTTCTGCGACAGTAGGGAACGACTCTAGTTTTCCGGGCAAGTCTCCATAGATCCAATTCAGCTTTAATTGTTGAGCCAGTACCTGGAATAACGCCTGGGCATCAACAGGTTTGGCAAGAAAGGCATCCCCCCCCTGTTCTAAAGCCAGTTGCTGTTCGGAGTATCCCACAGAAGCCGAAGAAACAATCACTGGCGTCTCTTGAAAAGCGGTGAAGGCTGGCTGATGGCGCAGGTGTTGAAGAAAGTCGAAACCATCCATTACAGGCATCGCTAGATCTAGGATGATTGCATCGGGTTGACAGATCGGCAGTTTTTCTAGGCCCTCCTCGCCATTTGATGCTTCCACGAGTTTTAGATCCAGGTGGGCCAACAAGTTTTGAATAACCGCTCGATTTTCCCAGCGATCATCAATAATTAAGAGCGTGCGGCGATCTCCTACATAATCAACGATGGGTTGAGAAACCGGTTTAGTCACGGTTTTAGCCTCATCTTGAGCCAGTGGCACCGTCACACAAAAGGAAAATACACTGCCAACACCGAGCTGGCTGGATACCTGGATTTCTCCACCCATCAGTTGAACAATCCGTTGGCTAATAGCTAAGCCCAACCCGGTGCCTTCGGTATGATGCTGTGGATCACCGACCTGTTCAAACGCCTTAAATAACCGAGACAACTGATCCGTGGCAATACCTATCCCCGTATCCATGACGGCAAATCGGAGAGTTGATCGACCTGCCGCTAACTCAAGCTGATCTACTTGGAACGTGACACTGCCTTGTTCTGTAAACTTGAGGGCATTCCCTACCAAATTAATTAAAACTTGCCGGAACCGCTTTTCGTCAATCTCCACCTCTTGGGGGAGAGGATCATCCAGTTGGCGCAGCAGTTCAATCCCTTTTTGGGCCGCTTTGAGGCGAAACATATCCACCACTGAGGTCACCAACGTCCGTAAATCCGTTGGTTGAGGGCTGAGTTCTAACTTGCGAGCTTCAATTTTGGATAAATCGAGGATGTCGTTAATCAGGGTTAATAAATGTGACCCACACTGATGAATCACCTCCAGCCCTCGCTTATCTTTAGCCGCAATTTGGTTAGAGCGATTGAGGATTTGAGCATAGCCCAGAATGCCATTGAGGGGGGTTCGGAGTTCATGGCTCATATTGGCCAAAAACTCGCTCTTGGCTTGATTGGCACTATCTGCGATCTCTTTAGCCGCTGTTAAAGCACGATTCGTCTGCTCCAATGCGGCAGTTCGTTCGGAAACCCGTTCTTCCAGCGCTTCATTGATGTTTTTAAGGGTTTGTTCCGCTTCTTTAAGCTGGGTAATGTCTTGAACGGTGCCTAGGATACCAATCACGTTGCCTTCTGAATCTTTGAGGGGAGATTTATTGGTTTCTATCCAGGTTTCCTTACTCTCGGCTGTGAATTGGGATTCTATAATCCCTAGCTCTGCTTTTCCACTAGCCATAATCCTTTGATCACACTCTAGGAAGAACTCCGTTTCTTCTGGTTTCCAAGGTAAATCGGTATCTCGTTTGCCAATAATTTGATCGGGATGGTCTAAACCCGCAACTTTCGCAAAGGCTTGGTTACATCCCAAATACACGGACTGTCGATCCTTCCAAAATACGAGTTGAGGGATGGTATCCAGTACTAATTGCAATAACTGCTTGGATTCATAGAGTTCCTGGGCGGCAGCTTTGCGATCGGTGATGTCTGCGGCAATCCCAACCGTCCCCGCCCACTGTCCTTGCTCATCATGAAAGGGGGTTTTCGTCGTTTCTAGCCATCCCCAACTCCCATCTCCTCTCTGGATTCTCTCTTCTAGCACTTTACGGACACCAGACGATAAGACTTGTAAGTCATCGTCTCGGAACCTCTGGGCAGTCTCGGCAGGGAAAAAGTCGAAGTCGGTTTTGCCCATTATGTCTGCTGAGCCAATATTGAGCATTTGAGCCAAGGGCTTATTCGCCGCAATAAACTGATTGTCAGCATTCTTAATCCAGGCAATATGAGGAATATTGTTGAGCAGCGCTTCTAGGTGATTTTGTTTGAGGATTAATTCCTGTTCAGCAGCCTTACGATCGCTAATATCTCGAACACGGACAAAGTTATACTCGTCCCCTTCAAATTCTAAGTAATTAACGACGACCTCTACGGGGAACAAGCTCCCATCTTGGGTTTGATGCTGAGACTCCACACTAAAACTGTGGCGTTCACGAAGTTCTTGCCAGTGCCAGAACCATCCCTCTGGTGTAAGGGTAGGATTGAGGTCAAAGACCGACATCAGCATCAGCTCATCGCTGGTATAGCCATGCATCAGAGTGGCAGCCTGATTCGCATAGGCAATGCCACCGTCAGGCTGGATCCACAAAATACAATCTGCAGCATTATCGACAGAATATTGGGTAAACTGCAGGGCTTTTTCGGCCCGTTTGCGATCGCTAATATCCCGGCAAATGCAAATCAGCGTGCTATCCTCTAAAGCACACAGGCTAATCTCTTGCGGAAAGGTGCTGCCATCTTTTCGTCGAGCGGTTGCTTCTCCGAGCCAGCGCCCCTGCTGAGCCAGTAGAGGAAAAATATCTTGTTTAAACCTCTCAATCTCTGCTGCATCATAGAGTTTTTCCCAACTTTCACCGAGTAGCTCTTGCTGCTCATAACCCAACAGAGTTAGATGGCTGTAGTTGAGGTAAATATATTTGCCCTCATGCAAAACCGCCATCCCTGCATCGGATGCTTCGATAGCAGAAGATTTCAGCGCCAGTGATTCGTACAGTTGAGCCTGTTCTCTTTCCAGACGTTTACGATCGCTAATATCTCGAAAATACCAGATGCGGCTATTGTACTCACCCGAGGGTAAGGTGACGGGTGAAGAGTAGCGTTCTAAAAAGCGCTGATCCTTGAGGGCAATTTCGTCAAAGCTGCGTTCTTCTGGATGGTCATAAAGGTATTCAACCTTGTCCAAAAACTCCATGGGATTAACGAGCTGATCTAAGACGAACCCCAGTAGTTGTCGGTCATCCTGGGTGGCTAGAATAGTGTCGGGGATCTTCCAAAGTGAAATAAATCGCTGGTTATAAGCACTGACCTGACGATCGGCATTGATCACCAGCATGCCATCTAGGGACGACTCCTGTTGGGCTTGGAGGATCACGTTGTTATGGGCGAGTTTCGTTTCTATCCGCTGGTGTTCCGCAAACAGATAAGCGTTCTCTAAGGAAATCGCTGCTTGGGTACAGAGGAAATTGAGAATGGTGATGCGATCGCGCGTAAATACCCCTGCGGCAGATTGATTTTGCAAATACAGCAAACCCGTGAGGTGGCCTTGGTGCAGAATCGGTAAACACAGCACACTCCGAGGCTGATGCTCCTGCAAGTAATCATCAATAATCGGCACATTCGTGTTGAGAGCGTCCACCGCTAACGCTTCTTGGGTGTTTTTAACAAACTGAATGAGCTGTCGGGGGAGATCGAGACAATCCACGAGTGGAACTGAAGATAGTGTGGTCGTCTTAGGGGTTGCAGAGACCTTCATCTGCCAAGTGTTATCAGCATCAGGGAGTAGAAGAGCCAAGCGATCGGCATCCGAGTTTTGTAGCATCATCAGGGCAAGCTGCTCTAGCAACTCATCCAGATGCAGTCTTTCTGAAAGGGCTTGGGCACTTTTGAGGAGGGCAGAAAAATCGAAGACTGTATTGACGTTAGTCTGAGTCGAATGAGTGGCAGTGGCAGAGTAAATAGAGAGGTTAGGGTTGGCAACGTTGGCTAGGGTATCCAGTGGGTTGAAGCATTGGAAAGCGGGTTGGAGGATTGGCTGAAGTAACGTTGGGTAGCGCTGCTCAAGATCTTCGGTTTTAGCCTTAGCGCCCCAGCGGGCATAGCAGTGGTAAGCCTCTTGCATGTAGGTTGAAGCAATTTTCTCTTTACCCCACTCCAGATAAAACTTACCTGCGAGTTCATTCGCTAAGGCCTCTTCTTGGATATAACCATTCTCTTTTGCTCCGGCAACGGCACAATCATAATGCTCTATGGCCTCTAATTTCTGATCAAAAACACGATATCGTTCAGCTCGAATCAAATCGACCTGATGTTGAAAATTCATGGGAGCATGGTGGGCAAATTGCTCCAAAGCCTTTAAATCTTGATCGATTTGAGAGAGGTAAACATCCTGAATATCGGGTAACACCTGATTGTAGATGGCTAAGCCTGAAAGTGCCCGATAAAGAAATAAATAGGAGAGCTGAAATGCCCGGGCCATACTGCCAGCATATTGGTTGGTAATTTCGGCAATTTCGAATCCTAAAGCTGGATTGTTAAATAAATAACTTAAAATAAGCTTATTAATAAATAGAGAAGCAAGAAACAAATCAAGACAGTTTTCTTGCCAATAGGGCAAAACCGTAGATTCTTGAAAAATATCACCCTCAAGTTCCCAAGGTTTTTCGCTAGGTGCAATTAGGTTTAAAACCAGTTGATGAAACGGTTGAACGGCTGATAAGATCCTTTCCTGTCGGTAATTTTCTAAAACGTTGCTATAGGTATAAAACTCTTGTGAGACGGTTTCTAAGTCAACACCTGCAAAATATAGAAACATACAATAGTGGTTAATTCCATAGGTGGTATATTCGATGTCTCCAGTTTCAATGCCGATGGCGAAGCCTTTTTTTAACTCAGGGATGCAAGTTTTGAGCGAACTTTTCCAGGGCATGATAAAGGAATAAATGAGATTCCTGACCCTCATTTCAAATTGCTTCGCTGGAAAAGCCTCCATGACAGCCAGCGCCACTTCACCCGCAAAGTAGCCAGACTCAAACTCTTGTAAGCCACATAACAACATGCCAAACAGGGCATAGATAGAAGCCGATGCTGGAATATTGCCCTGTTGCAGCAACAGTTCGATTTGCTCACAAATAATCAGCGGTAGGAGTTCTGGCTTGGATTTATAGGCATAACCCACCATCAGGGTTAATAAATCCTGAGTCCTTAACAACTGCAGATCATGACTTTGGGGGAGAGCCACAAAATCGTCGATCGTCTTAGCCATAAATTGAGTGAGGATTTGACTCAATTTCTTTTGGATCATCTCGTCATCAATCTCTGTGGACAGATGAATCCCGAGTTGATCTAGAACTTGCAACCCCAACTCTAGACCTGCCAACATTTTCCCTTGGGCCTGATCGCTGGCAATTTGAGCCAGGTAGAAGGGCAGGGCATCCATAATCGTCTGAATCTGCTCTAAGGCCCTGGCGCTAATCGCTTCAACGGCTTCAAACTCCCCCCTTAAAAAATGCACATCCACTAACTCAGAATAAAGAGTCAGGGTGAGATCGTATTGAGTCTGCCATCTCTGCTCGTTGAGTAGCTGGATTCCTGTCTCTAGATATGAAGCTGACTCTGGATAAGCAATCGCAGCTTTTGCTTTCTGCCCTGCCTCTAAATTGAGCTGAGCCAGTTGCTGTCGCTGAGACAGGTCCTCAATTAAATCAATGCCGTGATTGAGGCTATTGACAACATTGAAAATACTTTGATCTGAGTCCAGCTCAGCACTGCCCTTCAGTAAGCGTTGACCGATCTTTAAGTGATAGCCTCCCTTCTCCGACTCTGGAATCAGAGCATAGGCCGCCTGTTGAACCCGATCATGCAAGAAATGATAGCGAATGGTGATGTCATGGGGAGGACCCATCTCAACATCGGTATGGCGGTTGTGAAAGAGTTTATAGGTTTCACTGTGGGGCAGAATAAAGCCATCTTGCAGAGCTTGCCATAAATCTGTGGCAACCTGCACTTGCGGCTGTTCATACACCATCCCTAAGGTGGCTAAATCAAAGGAGTTGCCCATACAGGCTGCCAGCTTCAACACCTCCTGAGTCGGTTCTGGCAATTTCCGCAACCGCTGTACCATCAAGTCCACAACATCGGCCGTCAGGCTTGCCTGCTGTAATTGGGGTACATCGCATTGCCAATAGCCAGCGTCATGATTCAAGACAATGAGCTGGTCTTGATGCAGTTCTTGCAGAAATTGGGTGGTAAAGAAGGGATTTCCCTGGGTTTTTGGGTACACTAATTCAGTCAGTGGTGTTGCCATCTCCAACTCACACATCAGCGTATCTGCCACCAGCTGATTAATGTCCGGTAACGCCAGCGGTTTGAGGCTAAGAATATGCTGCTGTTCCACCTCTCGTAGGGCCAGCATCAATGGATGGGCAGGATAAACCTCATTATCCCGATAGGCCCCCAGTAATAATAGGTGTCCTGAATTGGCCTGATCCGTCAGCAGTTTGAATAAATTCAAAGAGGCAGAATCTGCCCACTGCAAATCATCCAGAAAGATCACCAGGGGATGTTCAGGAGTCGCAAAGACTTGAATAAACTTGCCCAACAGCAGATTGAATCGATTCTGGGCTGCGGTTCCAGATAGTTCCGGTACGGCAGGCTGCTGACCAATAATCCGTTCTAACTCAGGAATGACCTCAATTAGCACCTGGCCACTGTCACCCACAGCCGCTAGGATGTTGGCCTGCCAACTCGATAGTTGAGCATCTGACTCCCCTAATAGCTGCGCCATTAGGCTACGAAAGGCTTGCACAAAGGCGGAGAACGGAATATTTCGATTGAATTGGTCAAACTTGCCCTGGATGAAATAGCCCTTTCTTTGAGTAATGGGCTTGTGGACTTCATTGATGACTGCCGTTTTGCCTATGCCAGAAAAACCTGCCACCAACATTAACTCTGAGCTACCCTGAGACACCCGGTCAAACGCGTCTAGCAGGATTTGGATTTCTGACTCACGACCATAGAGTTTTTCCGGTATCAAGATGCGATCGCACACATCCCGTTGTCCCAACCCAAAGGGGGCAATCTCTCCCTGCTCCGTTAACTGAGTCAGGCACTGTTCTAAGTCATGCTTTAATCCCAACGCGCTCTGGTAGCGATCTTCCGCATTTTTGGCCAGCAGCTTAGCCACGATATTCGCAACAGCTTCGGGCACCCCAAATTCCGTTAAAGAAGGAGGCACTTGAGCAATATGGCAATGGAGCCACCCCATCGGTTCATCGGCTTGAAAGGGTAATTGCCCTGACAACAGCTCAAATAGTGTGACTCCCAAGCTATAAAAGTCACTGCGAAAATCAATCCCCCGATTCATCCGTCCCGTTTGTTCTGGGGACATATAAGCCAACGTGCCTTCTAGGGCATTGGGATTCTTAAGCTCCTGGGTTTCCTTGGGGAGCAGTGACGCCATGCCAAAGTCAATCAGCTTGATCTGAAGGGTCTGAGGATGGATGAGAATATTAGCGGGTTTGATGTCCTTGTGCAGGATGCGCTGTTGGCCCAGATAGTGGAGAACGTCGGCCAATTGCAGGGCAATCTTCAACCCATCTTGGAGGGCAACAGTAGACTGCAAAAATTCAGACAGAGCTATACCCTGCACATCCTCCATAATCAAGGCATAGGTTTGCTGATAGGGGTCTAGACTGAACAGCTGGATAATTCCAGGATGGTTAAGATGACGACCGATGGTGAATTGCTTGCGAAAGGCCAGGTGATCTGGAAATCTTAAAGGCACCTGGGGTTGGGAGGTTTTAACGATAACGGACGCGCGATCTTCACTGCGCCGGGCTCTATAGACCAGCGTATACTCCCCCTCATAGAGGATTTCCAAGAGTTCATATCCACTGCAAGGAGTGATGTGAGGTTGGTGTGAATGCTGCATATCCCCCCTATCGATATTGCCTTCTAGCATGCCCGCAGGCGAAGGTGATTCTCATACTCTATGTAAATGGCAATTCTTTTTAACGCTATCATGCCTATTCATGAGCCTAGACTGATGCAGGGCTGCGGAACGAGCACCTAGAGTGAGCTAGATGGACTTAAGTCCACTCAAACAAGAATGAGAGGCGCTGGCGAGGGTGAGATTGTCCATTGTCTAGCCCCTATGAGTCCCCTCTCGAAACTCACTGGCGTGGCGCGCCCTACGTTATGACTTGCGAATGGTCCAGAGTGGAAATTGCTGAGTCTTGGTGATTTGGACGCCTTCAATCCCTTTACCACTAAAGACATACTCTTTTCTCTGGATCAGCGGAATATAAGGAAGATCGGTGGCTAACTTCTCCTGAATCTGAGTCAAGAATGTTTGGCGTTCCTGAGAATCTTGGGTTTGGCGTTGCTGCTCAATCAGCTGATTCATCTCGCGATTGTAATAGAACGACCCCAGGGAACGGCTCCCTCCTTCTTCACAGCCCGTCTGTTCCGATCCGCGATCGCAAGATAAAAACGGCTGAACATAGGTATCCGCATCAAAAAAGTCTGGATACCAGTTAACCAAGTAGGACGGGTAAATGCCTTTATTTAAGCTACTATTGCCCACCGTAGACTCGACACTGCTGAGCTTGAGCTGGATAATACCTTGCGATCGCTGTTCTAATACTGCTTTTAGTAATTGGGCCATTGACCGTCGAGCGGCATAATTCGAGGGATACCACAAATGAAGGGTTAAGGGTTGCTGAGCCGAGTATCCCGCTGCCGTTAATAACTGACGCGCTTGAGCCGGATCCCCGTCACCATATCGATCTTGCAAGACAGGCCGAGCTTCAGCAAAGGTACTCGGGATTAAGCTATACAGCGGTTCTGCTTGTCCCTGAAATACCCGTTCCTTGATTAAGGGGCGATCCACTAGCAAAGCAATGGCCTGCCGAACAGCCTCTTGATCTAAGGGCTTCTGGTTAACATTCAAGACCATATGGGTGACGGCATTGCCTTGGGCCTCAATCACCTGCCATCCTGTCGAGGAGGCCTCCGTTTGCAAACGTTGAATTTGGTCGGTTTCCAACCCCTGATAGCCCACATCAATATCGCCTGCCCGAAACTGATTGAAAAGGTTGGTTGCATTGGAAAACAATTGCAAATTGACGCCTGAATTGGCAGGTTGCTCGCCCCAATACTGCTCAAAGGCATCCAGGCGAATCACATCACTGCCATAGTTCACCAATTTGTAAGGACCGGTGCCCACAAAGCTTTTGGGTTCAAATTCGCCAGGGCCAATCGTGTAGGCTTGGGGCGACACCGCACAAGCCCCAAAAAAAGTGAGCAGGGCAGGTAAGGCGGCAAAGGGCTGTTTGAGGGTAATCGTCAGTTCGTAGTCCCCAGATGCAACGACATCAGCGATGGGCTCAGCCAGCAAAAAAGAGGGTTGTCCCCCATTTTGGATAAAACGCTGCAAGGAAAAGGTCATGGCTGCCGCGTTGAAGGGGGTGCCATCATGAAAGGTGACACCTTGCCGCAGCGGAATGGTATAGGTCAAGCCATCCTTACTGACGTCCGGTAGGGCAGTAGCGAGTTGAGGGGTGAGCGTTGTGGTCTCTAAATCATAGGTATATAGCGTTTCTCCCAGGTTGTAGAGCAAGGTAGCTGGGAAGAGTTCGTAGGCATCGGCTGGATCAATCGTGCGAATTTTCGCCGTGCTGCCCATGGCAATCCGACGATCTGGGTTAGAAGACACATTAGACGGGCGTGGACTGCAGCTCAGCACCAATAAGACAACGACACAAAACAGCCCCACCCATCGGCGGCATAAGCGTTGCCATCGCCACAACCGTGCAAATTTCTTCACAATATGGCCTCTTGGTCCTGAAAACAACAGACTATACGGTTTTGCCCGACCTTAGTCACAGTACAACGTATCCCGAGTATTACGCCCCGTCACTGGATTGGTGCCTTGGGCAGCAGCACATAGCGTTTCCATCGTGTCATCACGCAAATCAACATCCGTAAAATCGGCACCATCAATAATGGCTTTCCGAAATTCAGCATTAAAGGCAAATGCTCCCTCTAAATTGGCATTCGTCAAATTCGCTCGGGCAAATCGGGCACTATCGAGGGTGGCAACGCTGAGGTTCGCTCCTTCTAAATTGACATCCTCTAGATTCGCGGCAAAAAAACTCACACCGCGTAAGTCACTATGGCTAAAATCGCTGCCCCGCAGATCGGCCTTGGTAAAGCTAGAATCGGTTAAATCGCGATTAGAGAAATCGACATTCAACAGTATCTCCTTGTTATATACATCTGCCCAGGCCGTTGGCAGCCATGAACTTAGACTCAAGCTGACCAAGAGACCTGCAAATAGGCAGGTCAAGCCTAGTCGTTTGAGTTTCGTCAATCCGAGAGATACCTTAAAACGAGTCATTTTCATAAGTAGGATATGTCAATCAAAATGTTAAGGACACCATCAGGGATGATGCAGCGAATCGCCTATCTTTGATCCTATCGGACTCTCGCCTGCTTTCTCGACGAACCTATGACATCTCCTCAATCTCGCCCTCAAAAGCCGTCGCATACAGCCCAAACTGGACAATGGGGTGAGCAGCTAGTGTGCCAATGGCTGAAGCAGCAGCAATGGCAAATTCTGGCTCACAGGTGGCATTGTCGATGGGGTGAAATTGATATTATTGCCCGGTCCCCTAACTCTCGCACTCAGACACCAGCCTATATAGATCGCTTGGCTTTTGTGGAAGTCAAAACGCGCCAATCTCGAAACTGGGATGCAGATGGTCGCTTAGCCATCACACCGCAAAAGCAGCAAAAACTTTGGAAAACCGCTCAGCTATTTTTGAGCCAGCATCCCCATTTGTACGAGCTGTCCTGTCAGTTTGATGTTGCATTGGTGCAATGCAACAAAATCAGAGGAACTGAACCAGTTACCCCTCCCGATATCACTGACGTCCTAGCTTCTACCCCAATTCATCTAAATTGTCCTCTCCAGATAAGGGGTTACCAACTGAGGTTGTTGGACTACATCGAGTCAGCCTTTACGCTGTAGGGCACAGCCTGAATCTGATCTACAAGGGCGAGAGGGATCGCTAGATGAAAGGCAGATGTGTGCGTCATCTTGCTCAAGCGGGCAAAATATCGCCTTCTTATATGCCGAAGGCGATAGGCAAGCGGTTGGGCTGATCTCGGCGTTGAAGTTTTGGGTCGAACGATAGCAGGTACAAGCATCAGGTACAGATAACCTGCTTGAGTTAGCTATGATCCCCTGCGGGGATCTTTGAGTCATGAATTCATGACTCAAAGATCCCCAAATATACTTACTTTGCGTTAAAGCTAGATTTTTAGGTGGTTTTGGATCTTGACGAATCTAAAAACATCGTACATATTTGTTAACAAAGCGATCCCCAAGTAGTTATATTTACTCAAGGCTAACTTTGGAAGGATGCTCACAGCTCATTCGTAGTCCTTCGAGGTCTTTACTGATATGTCTCCCGATCAATTGCCTTTAGAACAAATGACCTTGCGACAGCTCCGTCGTGTTGCCAGCCGCTATGGTGTATCGCGCTATAGCCGTATGCGTAAAGATCAGCTCTTAGAATCCATTCGAGTGGCTCAACAAAATGCCTCGGTGCCTTCAACCATGAATCACCAAAGCAGTCCCAACTTTGCGGATACGGTCACAGCTCAAGAACGAGTAGAAGCTGCCAAATTTGAAGTGGGTCAAGAAGATACCGTCGCCTTAGCCTCTGTTGATGCCGATATTAACGACTTACCCGAAGGGTATGGCGAGACCCGGATTGTGCTGATGCCTCGCGATCCACAGTGGGCATATACCTATTGGGATATCCCGAATGACCATAAGGTGATGTTGCGCAATCAGGGCGGTCAACAACTAGCGCTGCGTCTGTATGATGCGACGGATATTGATTTGGCCTATCAAGTGCCCCATAGCGTCCAGGAATATCCCTGTGATGAAATGGCCAGAGAATGGTACTTACCGTTACCTGTGAGCGATCGCGATTACATTATTGAAATTGGCTATCGCTGTGCGGATGGGCGCTGGCTGGTCTTGGCCCGCTCTGTCCCTGTGCATGTGCCCCCCACCTACCCCTCCGATTGGGTTGAAGATCAATTTATGACGGTGGATTGGGAGATGGACTTGCGGGGTAAACAGTTGATGACCCTGGTTCCTCCAGAGAAGAAGCCGGTCGCTGCTGCTCCCGAAAATAGCATTTATGATCAAGTCTTCGGTATGGCTGAAGGCGTCGAAGCACTGCGCGTTGCCGGTTCCCTCTATGGTTCCATGCAGCAAGCTCCTGTGCATGAATCGGCTTTGAGTTCCTATGTATTTCCTTCTGGGGTGGGTCTCTGGGCCATTCCCACTGCTTCTGGGATCAACATGTCTGGCGTCGGTTTCTCGGCCTCTGCTCCCCCTATCCGTCCCCGCCAGTTCTGGCTTGTGGCGGATGCTGAGCTGATTGTCTATGGCGCCACGGAACCCGATGCGACGGTAACCATTGGTGGCCAGCCGATTCAACTCAACTCTGATGGTACCTTCCGGTTCCAAATGTCATTCCAGGATGGCTTGATTGATTATCCAATTATGGCTGTGGCTGCCGATGGCGAGCAAAATCGTTCAATTCATATGAAATTTACACGGGAAACGCCTGAACGCCGCACCAATACAAAAGAAGAGGCGGTGCAGGAATGGCTCGTCTAACGCGCTAATTTCAGCATAGTCACTATTTTAAAAAGGCTGGGAAGGTTTCTTCTCAGCCTTTTTTGGAATTGGCATTCGTAAAAATACTGAGCCCAGTAAGCTAGCAAACCCATTGAGAGTAGTGATCCCCGAATCCCTTGGCTTGTGAGGTCTTGGCTATAGCCGGGGCAAACTAAGAATAAAGCGAACCAGTTTTTTCGCCCAAACGGGGATAAGCCGTCAGTGAAGCTGCTCAATAAGTACTTTAAGTTTAATCAGTCGTCTAAGCAGAAACATCAATCTGGTATTCAGGTTGGCCAACTTTTAATCGATCGCTATGAACTTGTTGAGTTGGTGGGTAGCGGTGCCATGGGCAGTGTTTATCGAGCCAAAGATCGATTATTAGGGGATGTCACTGTCGCCGTTAAATTCCTCACCCATACCCTTCAGAATGAGGCGATTGCCTCTCGATTTGCTCGAGAAGCCCGAATTGGCGCACTTTTAGGCCATCAAAGCTTGAATATTGTGCGCGTATTAGATTATGGCTTGCATGAAGAGCAAATTCCCTTCTATGTGATGGAGTTTATGCAGGGGCAAACCCTGGATGATCTGATTGAAGCTGGACAAATTCCCTTAACGCGCTTTATTCATCTGATCACTCAAGTCTGTGCAGGTCTGCAATGCGCCCATCAAGGCATCCAGATAGAGGGCGAGTTGCACCAAGTGATTCATCGAGATATCAAACCTAGTAATATTTTCTTGATCAAGGATGCCAGCTTGGGTGAATTGGCCAAACTCCTCGATTTTGGGATTGCAGACTTTTTGAGTAGCCAAGCCCAGGAGATGCGATCGCATTCCTTTATCGGCACCGTTGCCTATGGTTCCCCTGAACAATTTTCGGGAGCTATGGTTGATGCACGTTCTGATATCTACAGTTTGGGAATTACCATGTTTGAAGCCTTGACAGGGTATTTTCCCATTATGGCTGAAACCAACACGATTGAAAGTTGGGCAGAAGCCCATCAACATTTATCTCCTCAGCGCTTGCGGGAAGTGGATCCGACACTCAACATTCCCTCGGCCTTAGAAGACTTAATCATGAGTTGCTTGGCTAAAGACCCTGAGCAAAGACCCCAGTCAGCCACAGAAATTATCAAGTCCTTAAAGAGCGATGTTCAGGCAAATACTAACTCGCCTGTAGGCAGCAATGCTGGATCCATTGATTTAACAAACATTACACCTCAACAGCATGCTCAACGGGCCAATCTGACGATGGCCGAACAAACCCAAGTCGTCTTTTGGTCAATAGAAGATCTCGCATGGCGGGCATCCTGGCCTAAGAATAAACCGATTGCCAACATCGTCTTTGCCCAAACTATCTCATCACCAGATCAAGAAGCCGTTGGCTTATGGGTGATGTTAAACAAACAAGAAATTGAGGAGCGATCGCTCAGCAGCCGCCATAGCCATTTTCTCTGTACCTTTACGCCCCATCCCACCATTTTATGGATTACGACTTTGTTTGATCACCAAAAAGGTCCGCGGTGGCTCCCTTGCTATATTGATTTAAAGGATGCCGGTGGGCAACATATCACCAAACTGTTGAGTGAGCGGGGATATTATTTATTGATGTTGTTTGACTCATCGAATCCCAGTCAGCCCGTCAATGTTGTCACGATAAAAATTCCTCAGCGTCAATGTCAATTGTTGCAAAACTGTTTATCAACAGCCAAGCAAACTACGGCCACAGGAACATTGGTAGATAGTAAAAAGCTGTTAAAGCAAAAGTATCAAGCCGTAAAACAGAAAATACTCGCAAAGTTGTAAGTAAGTCTTGGGTCACTCGGCATCTGCCTCCCAAACCTCATCCACATAGGAGTGGTTAAATTCCTTGAATAGTACTCATAACGAGATGGATTCAAGAACAAGGCATTGCATGAACTTGAATATCTACATTTAATGTCTGCCGTAGAACCGTGAATATTGTATTTAAGCTATCCATTGTTGGATTCCTTTTTGCAGAGAGCATGCGATGAAGGCTCTTGCTAGGCTTCTTGGCTGCAATGGCAAGTTATTCAAAACCAACCGTTGCATTAACCAAATCCCTAAGTATCAATCGAGCCGTTTCTGGTTCACCATTGAGCAGCAAGTATGCAGCCCCATCCAGTAAAGCAGTTGCAAACTCAGGCTCCGATTGTACTCGGGCATAAATCGTTTCTTTAAAATCTCTGGTTAGTGCCATGATGATTACGTCTACCGATTTACCACTCGGTTATAAATCTGCTCATTCACCTTCGCCGACTGCCACAAATCCACCATCGGCTCTGGATAATCCTTGCCCACTGTTACCCCAAACATCTCCTGCTCCAACGCCGTTAATTGCCAAGGCGTCTGCACCTGTCCCCCTGGTATAGCCTGTAACTCCGGTAACCAATGACGCACATAATCTCCTTGGGGGTCATAATCCTTTGCCTGTTTGACAATATTGAAAAACCGGAAACCACGGGCATCATTTCCCACCCCCGCCGCATAATTCCAATTGCCCCAATTACTGCAAACATCGTAATCAATCAGACAGGATTCAAACCATTCTGCCCCCATCTGCCAATTCAGGCCCAAATTCTTGGTTAAAAAGCTGGCCACATTCTGCCGTCCCCGATTCGACATAAACCCCGTCGCTGCCAACTCCCGCATATTGGCATCAATCAGCGGAAATCCCGTTTGGCCCCTTTGCCATTTCTCAAAGGTTTCGCGGTTGTCCTGCCAGGGTAATGTCAACCCCTGCAACCCTGATAACCGAAAGACTCGCTTGCCATGCTTGGCACAAATAAACCGAAAATAATCGCGCCAAATCAGCTCAAAAATCAGCCAGTACGTGGAATTATTTTTAACCCGCTCCTGTTCATAGGTCTTCACCTGCTGGTGAATATAGCGCGGCGATACACAGCCCAACGCTAACCAAGGCGAAAACTTCGTGGAATCATTCGGCTGCAGCATGCCGTTACGGGTTTCCTTATACTGCTTAAGGCAATCCTGCTCCCAAATATAGTCTTGCAATCGTGCCAATGCTGCCGTTTCTCCCCCAGAGAATCGAATCATCGCTCTGGGGTCAAGCTCAGGAGCTGATAATCCCCAGTCTTCCAGTTGAGGCAACTCACCCGGATCAATATCTGGTAAAGCTGATAAAGTTTGGGGTGTTGGAAAAGGAGCTTTGGGCTTTGCAGATTTCTCCACCTGCTTGCGAAAATTCGTGAATACTTCTGGCAGCTCTCGGATCGGGAAAGGCAGTTGTTCCGGGTGATAGAGGGTACTGCTCCAAAACCGCAAGCATTCAATACCTAGATCAGCTAAAGCAGTGCGCAAACGATTCTCAACGTTTATCTCCTCAGCGGTGACTTCTCGGTTGAAATACACCGCATCCACCTTCAAGGCTTGCGCTAGCTCTGGCAATACCGCCTCAGGATGCCCCTGACGCAGAATTAGATCGCTCTGCTTGGCTTGCAAAGATTGACGCAAGTCCGCCACACTCTCCAACAAAAACTGGGCTCGAAACAGTCCCGTTTTGGGAAAGTCAAAGGGCGTTCGACCAAACTGACGCGGATCAAAGCAGTAGCAAGGAATAATATCAGCCTTGGAACGCGCCGCCTGATGCAGTGGGGCATGGTCATGGAGCCGCAAGTCATTGCGAAACCAAATTAAAACACGCACCCTAGCCTCCCGGAGGCGTTACACCACTAATCGGTTGTGCATAGCTGGTGGCCCGTTGGAGTGCTACTAGTGCGCGGTTATAGTCCAAGATGGCAGCAATTAGATTCCCTCTGGATTGGGTTAAGGAGGTCTCAGCACTGGTGATATCGAGTTGAGTGCCAATGCCTGCCCCGAATCGCAACCGGGCTAAGGCCAAGCTTTCTTTGGCGAGTTCTACGCTGCTTTGCGCCGTGTTGATGTTGCGTAAATTGGATTGTAAGTTGGCGTAGGCTTGTTCTACCTCAAACCGCAGTAGGTTTTTAGTATCAGCAAATTGTGTCTCTGCGATCGCAATATTCTCTTCTTGCTGCGCTGCCCTCGATTTAGCGGCCTTACCATCAAAGAAGTTGATCGAAACTTGCACGCCAAGGGTATAGCCAAAGGCACCGGAAACATTATCATCTAGCTCATCCGCCACTTCCATGTTGGCAAAGGCTTGCAGCTGAGGTTTATTAGCAGCCAGTGCCACTCGACGTTGCTGCTCAGCTAATTGACGTTGATTGAGAATTTGTGCCAGTTCAACCCGATTTTGGAGGGCTAAGACAATACTTTCCTCCATCGTCAGTAGCCAACCCCCAGCCAGATCTACCTGATCTGCAGCAGCTAGGTTAACCGTTTCCTTAATATTGAGGCGTTGGGCCAACTGCCGTTGGGCAATCTCCAATAAATTTTTGGCCTGCGTGGCATTTTGAACCGTATCCGCAAGCTGCACTTCTGACTGGAGTACATCAAACTTTGTCCCAAGACCAGCCTGCTCTCTCGCTTTGGCAACATCGAGGCTGGCCTCAGCATTGCGCACCGCATCATTGGCTACAGAGATGAGTGCCGAGGTTTGTTGGAGGTTGTAATAATCGTTGGCAACATCTAAGCGCAACTGCTCCAGCTGGCGCTTGATTTCCAACTCAGAGATTTTGACCTGAGCTTTAGCCGATTCAATTTGGCCGGAACGAAGTCCTGAGGTATAGATGTTGTAGGTGGCAGACACCGTACCATTAATTAGGTTGGAAATGCCGCCCAAATTTCCCTGGCCCTGAGAAATGGCCGATAAGGGCTGGAAGGGCGTGACGTTAGAAATCGTAATCGGTAAGGCACTGGTATTGGCGCGGAGCTGTAACTGCTGAATTTGCTGGTCGAAAATTTGTTGTTGAATTTGGTTTTGATCTTGCTGAAGTCGCACCTGCAACTGCTGAATTTGGATCGCCAGCTGCTGTTGTGATTGGGCCTGCTGGGTCTGCAAGTTCTCCAAGGTTCGCTGCTGGACCTGCAGTTGGGACTGAGCGTCAACGGCAATGGGGTCTTGGTTGACGAAAAAGCTAGCTGAATCCGTGCGGGTGAGGGCAGATTGCACGCTAACCGTTGGCCAATTGGCTGCTTTTGCCTGTTGCAGCACAGCTTGATTTTGCTGCAGCTGTAGCTCCGAGACTTGCAGATTCAGATTGTTGCGCAGCGCCAGCTCATAGGCCTGCTGAAGGGTAATGGGCTGATTCAGATCAATCTTAACGGCTTCCGATTGAACGGGCAGATTTAACAAATCAGTGTCTCGATTCAGTTCAACCTTTGCCGTTGGGGTTTCAGCAGGCTGTCCCAGGGCCGTTTCGCCCGCACTTCCTAGCAGAACAATCCCTAAACCCGTCGCCATCAGATACTGTCGGATCACCATAATGCTGGACCAATCAATTCTCTGCTCATTAGCTGTGTGAGTCGGTCTTATTCTGCATTAAACCATTCACGATAGCAAATCTTAGTTTAGACCATTATCGGCACTGACCTCAGCAGCTTGATATGACCAACGCTAAGCATAGCAAGCGGAATCATGGGTTTTGACACTCATCCCGCTACCCCTACGGGTATAGCAGGAGATTCTTCTTTCTGCGACGTGACTTGCTGTGTTGAACTCGGGTTCAACACAGTAGCGGCCTCATCTCCAGAAGCGTTTTGACTATCCAGTAGCCCGCTTCCCACATGCCCTGCGGTAGCGATTCCCTTTCTCAAGATGT
>NZ_JANQOY010000240.1 GCF_028285565.1 Acaryochloris sp. IP29b_bin.148 | reverse complement strand
AGGATCGGCCCATTAAGAAAATGCTGCAAGTAAAAGTATTGACGTTTTAAGAGGAGGAGCGTAGTCGATGGGACTACCCTGGTACCGAGTACATACAGTCGTCCTGAATGATCCAGGACGACTGCTATCTGTGCATTTAATGCACACTGCCCTGGTAAGCGGCTGGGCAGGCTCCATGGCACTCTACGAGTTGGCCAAGTATGATCCAAGCGATCCGGTTCTCAATCCCATGTGGCGTCAAGGCGTGTTTTGTATGCCTGTGATGACCCGCATTGGTGTTACTCACTCTTGGAGTGGGTGGACTGTAACCGGTGAGCCTTGGGTATCACAGCCAGGAATTTTAGGTGCACACCTAAACTTCTTTAGCTATGAGGGTGTCATCCTCATGCATATCCTGGCTGCAGGTTTGTTTTTCCTAGCTGCCGTTTGGCACTGGATTAACTGGGATTTAGATGTTTACTATCCCGAAGGTTCTTCAGAGCCAGCTAGCGATTGGCCCAAAATTTTCGGCCTTCACTTATTAACGCTAGGAATTGTTTGTTTTGGTTTCGGAGCAGGTCACTTAACCGGCATCTTAGGGCCGGGCATGTGGGTTTCGGATCCCTATGGCCTCACCGGTCATTTGCAAGGGGTTAGCCCCGACTGGCGCCCGTTTGCCTTTGACCCTTACAATCCCACAGGTTTGGTTACACACCATATTTCTGCAGGGATTGCTCTGATTATTGGTGGTATTTTCCATATTGTTTCTCGTCCTTCTGAGCGCCTTTATAACGCTCTCAGCATGGGTAACGTTGAAACCGTACTATCCAGTTCCGTTGCCTTTGTAGCTGCTGCTGCATTTGTGATGGTTGGAACCATGTGGTATGGAAGTGCAACCACTCCGATTGAATTGTTTGGTCCAACTCGCTATCAATGGGATAGCGGTTATTTCCAAACTGAAATTCAGCGCCGCGTGCAGTCTGGACAAAGTTGGGATCAGCTTCCTGAGAAGCTATTGTTCTACGATTACATCGGTAATAGCCCTGCTAAAGGCGGTTTATTCCGCACAGGTTCTATGAATAGTGGTGATGGTATTGCCCAGGCTTGGGAAGGTCATCCTACCTTTACAGACTCAGAAGGTCGTGAGTTGTTTGTGCGACGCATGCCCAACTTCTTCGAAACTTTCCCTGTTGTCTTAACTGATAAAGATGGCGTAGTCCGCGCTGACATTCCTTTCCGTCGAGCTGAATCTCGATATAGCTTTGAGCAGAAAGGCGTAACGGTTTCCTTTGAAGGTGGCACCTTAGGGGGTCAAACCTTCACGGATGCTCCTACAGTTAAGAAGTATGCCCGTAAGGCCCAGTTGGGTGAACCCTTCGAGTTTGATACTGAGACCCTCAATTCTGATGGTGTTTTCCGAACCAGTACTCGTGGATGGTTTGCTTTCAGCCACTCTTGCTATGCGCTACTCTTCTTCTTCGGCCACTGGTGGCATGGCGCCCGTACCATCTTCAAGGATGTGTTCGAGGGTGTTGATCCTAACCTGCCTGAGGAGCAAGTGGAATGGGGTGTATTCCAGAAAGTTGGTGACACAACCACCCGTGCTTAATCAGTCCTAATTGGGATAAAGAATTCTAGATAAATGCTAGTTGGCATTGACTAGGTTCGAAATGAAGGCTACTGAACGCTTCTAAGTCCAAAAATGATTAGAATGTGGAGGGTAGCCTTCTTAGTTTTTTGAAATAGCGATTATTGAAGGTTTATTCCTATGGATGTTATTGCTTACGTATTCATTCTTGCTTGCTTAATTGGATTATTTTTCTTCGCGGTCTTTTTCCGCGAGAAGCCTACCCGAATCTAAATGCGTTGAGCTTTGCTTTTTGCTAGCTTTGCTTTAAAAGCCGATATAAGAAGTTCAAACTGAAAAAACCGCTCTCAAATGAGAGCGGTTTTTCACGTACTAGGTTTATGCGGTCCAGGAATCAGCCCTTTTGGAGGCGAAATTTCTATTCGATTAGCTGCTATATCAACAAGGGGCACTAAAGCTGGGACAAAGGGAACCAGTACCGTCTGGTTGGTCTCCACCAGTTGGATTTCTAGCAAGTCATTGCCTGCACTAGCAATACTAACCACTGAACCAACAACGGTTTGCGTTTGCTGATCAATAACCGTTAGCCCCATTAAGTCGGATAGATAGTATTCACCCTCTGCGAGTTGAGGACGATCGCTACTCCGAACTAAGAGTTTGGCACCTTTGAGGGCTTCAGATTGATCTCTAAAATTAACGTTTGCCAACTTAACCACGTAAATTCCCTTGCGTTCAACAAAACGTCCTTTCAGAAGTTGAATTTCTTCGGGAGTAGATGGATGTGTAGGAGTAGACAACCAACGGAGACCGGGCTGGGTAAATCGCTCTGGAAAATCCGACTCTGGAAAAACTTTAACTTCACCATTTAAGCCATGAGCACCGATAATCGTGCCTACTTCTAACCACTCTTCTAAAGCAGGATCTGCTAGTGGCTGGGAAGAGAAGGTATCACTCACATCTGTATCCTTTTAATTAAGAGAAGCTGGAGCAGCATCGACGGTCTTGTTTTGATAAACGGCTTCGACTACTTGTACGAGTCGCTGCATGGCGATGGTAATTTCTTGATCAGTGGCCGTCAAGCTGATACGCAGACATTGGTGTTTATGGAACCAGTCTTGGGATAAGCCAGGGAAGAAAGAGTGGCCAGGAACAACGATAACCCCTACTTTTTTGAGCTGTTGATAAAGCTGCCAGTCGGAAATCGGTAACTCATTCAGCCATAGCCAAGCAAAAATAGCACCTTCACCTAGATGCAGAAACCAGGGGAGCGTCGAGGGCATCTGCTGATCGAGCACAGATTGGAGTAAAGCCAGTTTGGCCTGGTAATAGGGGCGAATCACTTGGACAGAGATATCGGCTAAGGCACCCGATTGGATGGCTTGGGCTGCGATCGCTTGTCCGTATCGTCCCGAATGAATACAGACATTGGTTTGAAAAGCTTCTAAGGTTTGAATGATACGCTCATCGCCAATCGCGATACCGACTCGTTCTCCGGGTAAACCTGCTTTCGACAAACTCATGCAATGGACCACATTATTGCCCAAAATCGGCACTATCTCGGTGTAATTTAGGCTGGGATAGGGTGGCCCATAGGCAGAATCAACGAATACTGGAATATCAAAGGGAGCAGCTAGATCAGCAATTTGTTTAACTTCAGTCTCGCTAAGGACGTTTCCCGTCGGATTACAGGGGCGAGAAAAAATGATGCAGCCCGTGGTTTCATCAACGTGAAGCTGATCAAAATCGGGTCTGTACTTAAACCGATGTGCCGATTCCTCGATGTCTAAGGTGGGCTGATAGGCTTTTAAGGCTTCCGGGGTCAGACAAATCCCACCATATCCGGTGTAGTCCGGTGAGAGGGGCAACACAATATTTTTCAGCTGACCGTCAGCCGTTACGCCTCCAAAGGCATTCGCTGCTAGAAAATATAATGCTTGACTTCCTGGTGTGATCAGAATTTGCCGATCACTGAGGTTTAAACCATAGCGCTGGTTAAAATCCTGTTGAATGGCCTCGACTAAGGGCTGATAACCTTGACTGGTGCCATATCGACAGACAACTTCACCATACTCAGGGTTCTCTAGCAATTGAGTCGTACAATCCCGCCAGAGTTGCTCAACTTCCGGCAAAATAACAGGATTGCCTGCACTTAAATTGATAAATGACTCATTGGGATTGGCTTTTAGCGTATCGATGATATCTTTCATGATGGCACGCACACCCGTCAGAGCAGACATCTGAGTACCAATCTGGGAAAGCGTTGGAGTCATAGATACAAGCCAATTGGTGAGATCCTAGTGCATAGAACCAATAGAAGCACTGTTTAATCCAGGCTAGAACGAGTCTCCATATCTTAAAAGCTCTGGGCTGAACTGGCAATCCCTGACCTGAGTGGATTTTAAACCTCAGTCAACGGTTGTATATCATAGGGACAAGGGAGAATTTCAGGCTTCCACAGGTGTCGCAGGTTCAGTTGCTGTGGGGCGTAACTGCATGCCAATCACTTGAGTATGGGTGCCGCGAGCCTGGGTGACGCCAATGGTGCGATCGGAGGCTTCGATCATGGGCCGACGTAAACTGACCACAATAAACTGGGCCTGTTTAGCTTGCTTTTGAATCATTTTGGAGAGGCGCTCCACATTGGCCCCATCCAAAAACATATCAACTTCATCAAAGGCATAGAAGGGCGAAGGGCGATAGCGTTGAAGCGCAAAGATAAAACTCAGGGCCGTCAGAGATTTTTCTCCCCCCGACATGGAGGCTAAGCGCTGGACAGGCTTGCCTTTAGGGTGAGCCACCAAGTTGAGTCCACCTTGAAAGGGATCTTCGGGATTATCCAGCTGCAAATGCCCATCCCCATCGGAGAGTTCAGCGAAAATACTTTGAAAATTGATGTCGATGGCATCAAAGGCTTCGCGGAAAGACTGGTAGCGCAGGGTGCGGAAGTTCTCAATGCGAAGCAGCAGTTCTGTGCGCTCGGATTCTAGGGTCGTCAGTTTGTCCGTTAATTCAGCCAGTCGCTCTTGCGTTCGCTCGTACTCTTCAATGGCCAACATATTCACCGGCTCCATGGCCTGGAGGCGCTTTTGCAACTTTTGTAATTCTTCGCGCAGCTGCTCCAGCGTTAGATCCTCTGGAATGTCTGGTAAGGGATCGGGGAGTTCCGTGGTTTGGGCTTGCAGTTGAGTTTGCAGCTGCTGAATTAGCTCTTGTTGTTCTTGCTGCTTATCCTGAGTTTTTTGAATTTGCCAGAGCAGCTGTTGATGAGCAGCGGTACGTTCTTGTGAGTATTTTTCGACGCGATCGCGTTCTTGTTTCTCACTCCCTAAGCGCTCTTCTAATTTGGCTAGCTCGGTGCGCAGAGTGGCGATGGTGGCTTCAATTTGCTGTTGCTGTTCTTGATTTTCGGTCTTTTGAGTGGCCTGGGTTTCGGTTTGGGTTTGCAGCGTTTGCAGGGTGACCTCTGCCTGCTCTTGTTTCTCTTGCAGGCGTTCTTGCTGGCTGGTTAGCTCTTGAATGTGTTGTTGGACCTCGCGTAGAGCTTGTTCTCGGCCAGCCACTATGGATTCTTGGCCCTGAATCTGGTTTTGCAGGGTCTTCCATTCGCCGTGGGTTTGGGACTGCTCCAGCTCTTCTAAGGCTTCTCGCAGCTGTTCTAATTCTGTTTCCTGTTGAGGTAGGTCGGTTTGCAGCGTTTGCAGACGATCCTGAGCGCCTTTCAGATCTAGACCATAGGTTTGCCGCTGTTTTTCCAGATGGGCTTGGCGATCCGCTAATACCTTGAGTTCTTTTTGTAACTGCTCGGTTTTGAGCTGAGCTTCACGATGCTGTTGCCGTAAGCCACTCAGCTCTTGATGTTTACTGGCTAACTTAGCTTGAGTCTGTTCAATTTTGTTTTCTATCGGCTGGAGCAGGGTGGCAATTTCCGACAAGCGCTGTTTCAAGGCCATAATGGCGGCTGATTCTCCCGCTTCGCCTGTGCCAAAGTGAAGGGTGTTATGGCGGTTGCGGCTACCACCCGTCATTGCACCTGTGGGTTCGAGCAGTTCACCATCTAGGGTGACCATCCGGTATTTGCCGATATGGCGACGGGCATCACTTAGGGTTTTGAAGACGACGGTATTGCCAAACACATAGGCAAAGATCGGTTCATAGATGGGGTCGAAGTCGATCAATTCGATGGCAAAATCGATAGCTCCTGAGGCCGATAAGGGCGGTAGCTCTCTAGGAGGCCGCATTTTATTGAGGGGTAAGAAGGTGGCTCGCCCGCCTCGCTCCCGCTTTAACAGTTCAATTCCGGCGGAGGCAACGGCATCATCATCGACGACCAAACAGCCGAGGCGGCCGCCTGCCGCAATTTCTAAGGCAGTTTGATAATGAGAATCCACTTGCCCCAGTTGGGCCACTAGACCATGGACACCCGCTAACTTGGCCTTGCGAATAATATGGGTAGCATGGGTGCCCTGAACTTCTTGCTGGGCCTGTTCTTGGGCTTCCAGTTTATCAAGCTGACGCTGCTTTTCTTGCTGTTCTCGCAGCAGCCGATTTTGGGTTTCTTGCTGGGTATTGATATCGTGATCGATTTCTGCGATCGCACCGGCACAATCTTGCACCTGCTCTTGCCGTTGCAAGACCTCAGCTTCTGCCACCTCTAGCTGTGCTTGCGTTTCCGTCACCTCTTGGGCGATTTGCTCCACCGATTGCTGCTGCAGATCGCTTTGACGGTCTAACTGCTGGACCCGCTCTTGCAGCTGAGCCTGTTCGGCTCGCTGGGGTTCCAAGGCTTGCAGCACCGTTTTAATTTGCTGATTCAGATGGGACTGCTGCTCGATCCAGGCATCGGCAGATTGAGCGATCGCTTGGGCCTGCTGTCGGGTCGTATCCAGGGCTTGCTGGGCCTGATCACGAGCCTGGGTTAATCGAGGAACTTCTGTGGTTTCCAAGGTTTGTCGCTGTTCCCCAACCTGCTTAATCTCAGCCTGGAGCGTTTGCAGTTGCTGTTGTGTATTTAAGATGGATTGGGCAATTTGCGCTTGGGATTGTTCTAGCTCTCCCTGCTGGCGCTGGAGCTGCTTGAGTTCAGCTTCCTGGGTGGCAATTTGAGCTTGGAGGGCGAGATGTTCTTCTTCCCCTAGAGCTTTGACTTGGGCATTGAGGGTTTCCAGCTTCTGAGAGATCTCTTCTAATTCTGTGGCGAGGGCGGTTGCTTCGATCTCCAGCTTGGCTTGGGTTTGCTGTTCCGTGGCCAGCTGTTTTTGCTTCTTGTCAATCTGGGCTTGTAAGTCGCGCCAGGCCAATACCCCTTCCCAGGCCGCTTTCGATTGCAGCTCCGCGCGCAGTTTCTGATACTTTTCTGCTTTGATGCGATCTCGGGCCAGTCTCTCGCACTGATCGTTCAGTTCCTGCTCAACGATGCGAGAGCGCTCTTCCTGCTCCTTAACCGCATCCAGCTTGTCTTTGGCCTGATTAATGCGCCGATCAAAGTTAGCCACCCCGGCCAGCTCATCAATAATTTCTCGCCGCTGGCGGGCATTCATGGAAATAATGCTGGTGACGTCCCCCTGGAGAACGACGTTATAGCCCTCGGGATAAATCCGACGGCGATTGAGCTGCTCATGGAGCTGGGTGAGGGTACAAGACTCGCCATTGATGGCATAAGACGACGTATAGGTCCCTTGTTTGGTCACCCGTAACTTGCGGGTTACCTGCCATTCATTGGGAGCTAGTGTAGATTCCGTATCCGATTTTGGTATCGCTGATGCCGTATCGGTGTGTCTTTCCGCTTCCTCGGCTTCGGCGGCTTCCGCTGCGGCTAACTCTTCCAGCTCTTGGGGGGAGAGTTCAAAGGTGACCGTGACTCGGGTTTCTGCGATCGCATGTCCCCGCTTAATTTGGGAATGATTGACTAAATCGGGCAAGCGCTCCGCCCGCATCCCCCTCGATCCTGCCAGTCCCAGCGCAAACAACAGAGCATCCAACAGATTAGACTTCCCCGAGCCATTCGGTCCACTGACCACCGTAAATCCAGGCAGTAAAGGGATGGCAGTGGTACTACCAAAGGATTTGAAATGAGAAAGCTCGAGTTTTTTTACGTACACAAACTACTTCAGTCGCATTAATGTGGCGAATATTTAGAAACCGCTAATCTTAAGTCAGCATAATCAGAATTGCCAACAGGGTAGCACGACTGTTTAAAGTTGGTCGGTTGAGCGTTCAGAAATTTGCGTTTCTTAGTACTTGCAGGGTTGAGAATAATTCACCCCAGCCAATACCAGCCCTAATTTCAGAGCAAGATCGTTATCTGCCCATCAAAATGCTCAACCATCCATAAGGCATCGATCATTCGTTACCCTAAAAGAAGTACTTCTCCGTTCTAAACACTATAAGTTCGTGCAACTATGGCTCTATTTGGATTATTTGGGAAAAAGCTAACCTTACCCACCGCGAGTGAAGCGTTACCCGGACGGAAAACCCCCATGCCCGTACCTGAACAGCATTACGTTAATGGCCATCCACTTGCCCCTCCCTTTCCCGAACAGATGGAACAAGCCGTCTTCGGCTTAGGCTGTTTTTGGGGCGCGGAGCGGCGCTTTTGGCAACAGGAAGGGGTCTACGTGACTGCGGTGGGTTATGCAGGTGGGTTAACGCCAAATCCTACCTATCAAGAAGTCTGTTCAGGGATGACTGGACATAATGAAGTGGTGCTAGTGGTATACGATCCCCAGCAAATCAGTTATGAAGACCTACTCAAGGTCTTCTGGGAAAGTCATAATCCCACGCAGGGCATGCAGCAAGGGAATGATGTGGGAACGCAGTACCGTTCTGGTATCTATACCTATTCAGAGCAACAGAAGAAGCTCGCTTTAGCCTCTATGCAGGTCTATCAAGCCGCGCTCACAAAAGCGGGTTTAGAGGAAATTACCACTGAAGTTTTGGATGCCCCTGAGTTTTATTACGCAGAAGATTACCATCAGCAGTATCTGGCCAAGAATCCGGGAGGATATTGTGGTCTAGGAGGAACGAGCATTACCTGCCCTCCGTTGGTTGAAGCCTAATCCTGTAGTAGCTTTTGCCATTGACGGACCATCCCTAATCTTTAAGGAAGATAACGCAAGGGCTTTTCCTCTGCCGACCAAGGCTAGGGTTAGTTTAGGATTGGTTTTAAGTTGTTGAGGACGCTAGCAGACCCATGGCTTATTTTTGGTTTAAAGCATTTCACATTATTGGGGTGGTGGTTTGGTTCGCAGGGCTATTCTATTTGGTTCGGCTATTTATCTACCATGTCGAGGCCAATGAAGAGCCTGAACCTGCGCCTGCTATCCTCAAGCAGCAATACACGCTGATGGAAAAGCGGCTCTATAGTATTATTACCAGTCCTGGGATGATGGTGACGGTGACCATGGCGATCGGCATGTTAGCCACTCAACCGGATCTACTCAAACAAAGATGGCTCCACGTTAAACTCGCGTTTGTGGCCTTACTCCTGATTTACCACTTTTACTGTCGTCACTTAATGAAGAAGTTAGAGGCAGGAACCTGTGGCTGGTCGGGTCAACAGTTGAGAGCCTTAAATGAAGCGCCTACATTGATGTTAGTGGCGATTGTTCTATTAGCTGTATTTAAAAGTAGCTTGCCAACGGACGCCACTGTATGGGTGATTGTTGCCATGGTAATTGCCATGGTGGCGACCATCCAACTTTACGCCAAGAAACGGAAGCGAGATAAGGAAAAACTAGCTCTCGAAACGGCCTCTGAATCGTTAACACAGTAATGTTCCAAACAACCCGACGACGGTTGGCACTCTGGTATACCGGGGTGACTGCTGTACTGCTGCTGGTGTTTGCTAGCGGCTTTTATCTCTATGTTCGCGGTACCTTGATCGAGCGCGTGGACGATACGCTCAGCCATGTGGTGGAAGTGGTGCAGCGATCGCTGGTCGTAGAAGCAACCAACGCCGATGCTTCTCCGCTTCCTTCTCCGCTAAAAGTCAATATAGAAGCTAGCTTTGGCGATCCGCCTGATGCCGTTGATGATGATCGGATTGATCTGGAATGGTTTAATGCTGAGGGCGATCTACTTTGGTCCACCCTATCCGAGCCTTTAGAGATTCCCATTCGTCTGGGATATCGGGGAGAAACCGTTGAAATTGCGGAAGATTATTTATTGCGGCAATTAACCCAGCGAGTGGTTTTCAATGATGACGTGCTGGGGTATCTCAGGGTAAGCCATCCTTGGTTTGAAGTCACTAAACCCGCTCGCCAACTGTTTATTGATTTAAGTTTAGGCACCAGTTTGTTAGTCGGGTTAGTGGCTGCTACAGGATGGTTCCTCTCGGGGTTAGCGATTGAACCCATTCAAGACTCTTATCAACATCTTAAGCAATTTACGGCTGACGCCTCTCACGAACTGCGAAATCCGATCGCACTGATCCAAACTAATGTCCAAGTGGCGTTAGCAGATCCTGAACTGGACAATGCTGACCAACAACAGCAGTTGGAAGTCATTGAACGCTTGACCCAACGCCTGGGTCGTTTGGTGGATGATCTGCTATTCCTCGCCCGACAAGAGAGTGGCATGCTCCAACCCAGTCTTCAACCTTGCCCGTTGGATGCCGTTTTGATGGCTGTGGTCGAAGAACAACGAACCTTGGCCAATACCCAGGGGGTCTTGCTAAAACTTACTTTGGAAGAAACAGACACCTCATCAGTGCCCGGAGCGGACTCGTTCTCGGTCCTGGGGGATTATGATCAGCTGGTTCGGTTATTCACGAACCTGGTCAGTAATGGTATTCAATATACGCCTACGAATGGTGCGGTCAGCCTGGCGCTCACCACCTGCCAACGTCAAGGAATTCCTGCTTTAAAAACGGAGGTCCGAGACGAAGGATTAGGGATTCCGGCGGAAGCTGTGCCCCACGTATTTGATCGGTTCTACCGGGTTGATCCAGCCCGACAGCGTTCACTCTTACGGCCTAAAGATAGCCGCCCATCCGCCTCTGGCAAGGTAATGGGAACGGGATTAGGATTAGCGATCGCACAAGCGATTTGCCACAACCATCAGGGTCATATTAGCGTCAGCAGTACGCCTCAACAGGGAACCACTTTTACAGTCATCCTCCCTCAACAGCTATCCTCCACAAACATCGTCGCCCCAATACCCCCCTGAGAGCTAAATCCGCTACCCTGAGAAAGGCAAGATCAGCAAAAAGGCAAAGGCATGAAGGATTGGAATCCAGCAAATCTAGGAATTATTATTGCTCTATTGGTGCTGTTGGGCCTCAATTCTATTGTGATTATCAATCCTGGCCAGGCTGGTGTACTCAGTATTCTCGGAAAAGCGCGCGATGGTGCCCTCTTAGAGGGCATTCACGTCAAAGCTCCCTTTGTATCAAGGGTTGATATCTACGATTTGACGGTCCAAAAATTTGAAGTACCTGCTCAAAGTTCGACTAAAGATCTCCAAGACTTAACAGCTCGGTTCGCCATCAACTTTCGGCTAGATGCAACAGAAGTAGTAGAAGTCAGGCGTAAGCAAGGGTCCTTGCAAAATATTGTGTCTAAAATCATCGCCCCCCAAACTCAAGAATCTTTCAAAATTGCGGCTTCTCGTCGAACAGTAGAAGAAGCCATTACCGAACGAGAAGTGCTCAAATCAGATTTTGATGAGGCCCTCAGCAAGCGTCTAGAGAAATACGGCATTATCGTTTTAGATACGAGCGTGGTTGATCTCGATTTCTCACCTGAATTTGCCCAAGCCGTAGAAGAAAAGCAGATTGCCGAACAACGAGCCCAGCGTGCTGTCTATGTTGCTCGCGAAGCAGAACAAGAAGCCCTCGCCGAAGTCAACCGAGCCAAGGGTAAAGCAGAAGCACAACGCCTACTAGCCGAGACCTTAAAGGATCAAGGTGGTAAATTGGTTCTGCAAAAGGAAGCCATTGAAGCCTGGCGACAAGGAGGCTCGCAAATGCCTCGCGTACTCGTCAGTGGTAAAAATGGTGGTCAAGTTCCCTTTCTCTTTAATGTCAATGCGGATAGCAAGGGATAGATAGTTCTTGGCATCAAGCGTTCAAAGGCCATACCTGGTTAAAAAACACACAATTATCACACCCTCCAGGTGGGCCTAGCCACCATCATGTCGGCCAAGTGGTATAGGGGTGCTGGGCAAGATAGGAGTTGAAATATCTCGGATCATCTGAGACTTCTTGGCCCACCCATGCGGGTAGGGACACCGGCTGATCAGGAGCGTTCAGCTCCACTTCAGCTATAGTTAAACCCTGATTAGCACCAGCAAACTCATCAACCTCCCACGTTAGATCTTGAAGGTAGATTTTATACCGGGTTTTTTCCACAATTCGAGAGTGGCATAACTGCAACATAGCCTGAGCATCCATCACAGGGATTTCATATTCAAACTCTTGTCGGACCAAGTTATGAACTTTGCCTTTGACCGTTAAATAAGCTAAATCTCCAGCAATCCGCACCCTGATGGTGGCTTGTTCACTTCCTGCTAAATACCCTTGAGTAAAAGCCACACCTTGGCCAAGAGAACGCCACGCTTCACCCTTGACGAGAAACTTGCGCTCAATTTCAATCCCCATAATGGCTGGTCCTAGGATTCAGCTCGGGTTTTAAGGAGCTTACGAATCAGATCTAGCATCTCGGATGGATTAAATGGCTTGGTAATGTAAGCATCCCCTCCCTGCTTCATCCCCCAATGACGATCAAATGCCTCTCCTTTCGTAGAGCACATAATCACGGGTAAGTTGAGGTCTTTCAAATCATTCTTAACCCAGCGACACAGCTCGTAACCATTCATGCGAGGCATCACAATATCTGTGATCACTAAATCCGGGCAACTGCTTTGGAGCATTGTTTTTGCCGCTAAGCCATCTTCTGCTTCAATGACATCTAAACCATTACGCTGCAACATATCTGTCAGCATGGCACGCATAGTGGGGCTGTCATCAACTACCATTACTGTTGTCATGTCTCTTTTCCCTTTTACCTCCATGAGACCCACAGCTCTTCA
>NZ_JANQOY010000087.1 GCF_028285565.1 Acaryochloris sp. IP29b_bin.148 | reverse complement strand
TTCAGTAAATAATTCAGACATGATTCTACCTCAAAGGATTTGATTACGGACTTCAGTGAGAGACGACTGAAAACCTTGAACTATATGAATTAGAACATTCAAACTTGCGTATCTCAGTGACACTTGGCATATACACAGGTGATGTAGAGCACTGGTTTGAGTCGCTCCAAATGTCTAGATTCAGCTGTAAATCTCAGTCGCCTCAACAGGATGTGGCCTGATCAGCCGACTTAGCGTTACAACTAGTCAACGGCACCAAACTGAACGCTAAGCGCATCAGTATAAACTTCCTGATTCGCACCAGCAATATGGCCAGCAGCAGCGGATCCTCCAGGACCAGAAGCAGCGATACCAGTAGAACCCAGTAGCTCAGTATCAGAATAGAAAGATGTAGCGTTGATATTCAGAGTGGTGATAGCACCACCCGCGACTAGCTCTTGCTGTTGATCAGATAATTCAGTAAATAATTCAGACATGGTTTTACCCCGCATTAAGTAATTGATGTGAATTGAATCCAGGGCTATTGAACGATTGGAAGCGGTTTGAAGAAAAAGAGGTGGGTTATGGGTCACTCAAGGATATGAGACTGCCACAACAGGAATTCAAAACCTGTTCAAAGCCCCCCTTGGATTGGTCTTGGAATAAATGAACTAGCGCCGATGAAGCACTAGTCAACAGCACCCGCTTGAAGATTGAAAGCATTGGTGAAAATTTCTTGATTCGCACCAGCAATTTCACCAGCCGCGACTGAGCCACCAGGGCCAGAAGCAGCCATGCCAGTAGCACCCAATAATTCTGTATTGGAATAGAAAGATGTAGCGTTAATATTCAGCAAAGCAACTGCACCCCCTGCAATTAGCTCTTGCTGTTGATCAGACATTTCAGTAAATAACTCGGACATGATGCGTTACCTCAACTTGCACTTAAGGTGTGAACGATGAACTTCAGTTAGAGACTACTGAAAACCTTGAACTAAAAGAATTAGACCATTTGGATTTGAGGGCATCAGTGATCCGTGACACACGCAAAGGTGATTGAAATCACTTTTATTGACGTCACTTTAAGCATTTAGAGATAGCCCTAATTTTCAGTAGTCTGGAGAATATTTGGCGTTCTCCGTCAACTCAGTCTTCAGACTAGTCAACTGCACCAAACTGGAAATTCAGGGCGCTAGTTTCAATTTCCTGATTAGCCCCAGTAATGTTACCCGCAGCCGTTGATCCACCCGGACCAGACGCAGCAAAGCCAGTCGCACCCAACAGCTCTGTATTCGACTCGAAGGATGTAGCGTTGATATTCAGTAGCGTAACGGCACCACCTGCTACTAGCTCTTGCTGTTGATCAGACAATTCAGTAAATAATTCAGACATCGTGCATTCCTTCAACTTGTACTTAAGGTATCGATTATGGACTTCGTTCAGAGGCAACTGTATTGCTTGTCATTGCGTTGTTTGAACTGTTTGTATTAGAACATCTGGCTAAGCGCCACTCAGTGATCGAAGCCATCTTTCAGTGTGATGTATGACAAACGCAAGCTCGATATACAGCACTTACAAGTCCTGCATCATCGTGCTCTCAGCGTTTTATTGCGGATTATTAGCCTGAAGGACCAGGCCGTTGAAGTCCCTCACCTGAACAGCTTTAGTAGTGAAAGGGAATAGCAGCTAAAGGTAAAGTGGTCAGTAATAAGCCACTCCAGGTCCATCGTGGGGAAGGGACAACGCTGGCACTCGGGGATAGAAGAGCGTCAATGCGTTCTGTGAGGCGATGGCGTGTGGAGGTGTGCATCGCGGCACAAATCGTCTCAGAAAAGTCAGTGGGGTTAGGATTAACCATTAGCAGTAATGATTCTGCAAGTACCAGGGGGTCAACCTGCTGGGCGGCCCATTGATCAGCTCGCAGCTCTCTTAACAGTAAGAGTTCTTGCCAAAGTTCAGTTGAATGGGGCAACCAGAAGGTGACTCGACGCACCCATCCCCACCAGAAAAACCAGAATGTATCGCGATAATGTTGGTGAGCCTGTTCATGAACGAGCACAGCGTTGAGCTGTTCCAACGTTAGGGTATGGATCAGGCCATGGGTAATTACAAGCTCCGAATGCCAAAATCCAACTTGGGCCGCATAGGGCAAGACATGATCTAGAGAGTAGGCCCACGTGTTTTGAACCAAACGTTGAGGATAGGTGTGGATGGTCTGTACACTGACCCAACCTTCATAAATGAGCTTTAAGTTCAGAAGAGCCGCGATACCGATCGCACCACCCGCGAGAGCATAGCTCCACCAGCCTTCCCACTTCCAAACCATTTGGCCCTGTGGTCCCATCCATAGAATTGCGATCGCAGTCATCAACATCAGCAAGGGCGACCATAAAAACACCAGCAGGGTCACCTGCCATCGCTGTGCCCACGTCCATTGCGTTCTTTTAGACTCTAGCCAAGGATAGCCACAGGTTCGACATAGTCCAGCTAGAGCCAAGGCGCTGAGTATCATCAGTAGGTGCATTACTGCTCCTCCCTGGCTTGGCGAGCGGCTCGTATTTTGTTTGCGATCGCTTCCAGTTGCTCTACACTGGCCTGATCGAGATGATCGGCAAAAGCGGCGACGGTATCAGGGTTCCCGACGGCTAAAAACTGCTGAAGCTGATCGTAGGCCCAGAGCGAGTTGGCCTGTTCTCGCGATACCAGAGGACGCCAAACAAAGCTGCGGTTCTGCTTGTCGCAAGCTAACCAACCTTTTTTCGTCAGGCGATTGAGCACGGTGGTGACGGAAGTGTATGCCAACTCGCGATCGGGATTGGTCAGAATCTGTTCATGTACCTGTTTGACGGTGGCAGTCCCTAAATCCCAAATCAGATTGAGAATTTCAAATTCTAAGGGACCGAGGGAAAGCTGCTTGGGACGAAAGTCCGGGAGCGATGCCATCGCTGTTATATCCTGCTGGGTGGTTCTCCATCAAAGTAACGTATTGCTAAACATTAAGAGAGGAATAGACACAAGATTTATAGTTCCTAGAGGACAAATCTCAAGGTCACCAGAGAAACATGTTATGACCCAGCACACTAACATAAGCAAACCGGTTTGCTGTATTGCCTGTTAGCCGGCTAGCGCTATTTTTATTTTTTTAAATAAAACAAATGATAAGGTTCCGTTTTTCTGCTTTCATACTCATCATCCTCAGTGCCTTCTTAGGAAGCTGTTCTTTTTTGAAACAAGCTTCAACAAGGGATAGTAATAGTGCGAACCTGGAAACTTTTTGTGAGGAGACGATTGACAAAGGCGAGGAAACCAACCGTCCACAGCCAGAAGAACCGACTATCTTGGGTACAAGTCCAGAACAAGCCTGGGTCCGTCCAAGCTTCAAGGGTCCTGATGGGCAATTTGGTGCGGGAACTGCTTTTGTTGTCAGTCAAGATAATGCCGTTTTCTTACTCACAGCACACCATCTGTTTGGCCCCGCAGGAGGGTTAGACCGCGAATATACGTGGTCAGAAATGCCAACGTTCAGCGCTTCAGGAGAAAATCCTCTGAGCAAAGTCTCAGTCGTTGCAGGGCAAGCGCTTCCCGTAAAGGGGGCTCGCGGTATGCAAGGCACTCAGGTAAATGCAGACCTTGCTATCTTTCCCGTTCAATCGAACAGCCAAGTACACGCCATGTCCCTTGCAACAGCACTTCCTCAAGTAAGTGATGAAGTATGGCTAATCGGTGAAGTCATCGGCAGCTCTGAATATAAGCACAAAGCCGTCGTGGATCAAGTTTCTAAGGAAGGCATATACTACCGTTTTGATAACAAGATTGAACTCCGGGCAACCAGTGGTGCCCCCATTGTGGATAAGAAGGGGCAGGTCGTAGCGATGAATCTTGGCGGTGGAGAGTATCAAGGAGCCGTTATGGGAATTGGTAATCCAGCCCCTGTTATAAACTGCCATTTGCAAGCCGCTTGGCATTGATAGCCCGAACCTCAGCCTTCCTGTACGTGCAGTCAATAATGGCTATCGCCAAATCATTGATTATCTTCAACCTTCCAATAGATATTGAGTATGTTCAAACCCAGTTGCTGGAAAGAGTCGTTGATCAATACGGCCACATTTCTAGATTCTTTGCGTCGGTTGAAACCTACCTGTATAGACAATGATGGCTTAAGGCAATGTCTTCGTTGATTGGGCATAGTTTAGCTGGGTTAACGGTGGGGATTACAAATCAGCAATCTCGCTTTCTAGCAACATCTTGGGCAAGGCTGCTGTGGATATTCTGGTTAGTTGTGATTGAGATCGCACCTGACTTGGATTATGTCGTCCCTTTTCTGCATCCCAGTGCGAATGCAGGCTTGCGGATTACTCATTCCCTTTCTTGTGCTCTGCTTTTGCCTACTCTCACCGTTATTGGTTTGAGGGGATGGGGATGCGATCGCAAATCTCTCTTCCATGCAACTGCACAATTGGCCGTGGCAAGCTTATCCCATATGGGCTTAGACCTTGTGGTTGGCGTCACAGCTTTGCCTATACTGTGGCCTATCAGCAACCATGTATTCAAGCTCCCCTTCGGTCTACTTCCGAGTGCGGGTAAACCCAGTCTGTCCAACTACTATTTCTACTACAACTTGGGTATTGAAATGGGCGCTCTAGTTCCCTTAAGTTGCGGTTTACTCATCAGTCAATACAAGAGACTCTCCGTATGGAGATGGGGAATAATCAGTTTGCTACTGTCAGTGTCAGCTTACTTTATGCATTGGGCCTATGGACTCAGTCGATAGAGAACGGGTTGGGTAGTCATACGGCAAATTGCCGTATAGAATAAGAATATCTGGCCTACTTATCCAATGACCCAAAGAATATGGCTGCTGCATCCCGCCAAAAATCAATAGCACGGCTCGAAGCACGTATTAGCCCAGAAACTAAAGCTCTATTGCAAAAAGCAGCCGATCTAGAAGGTCGCACCTTAACTGATTTCGTGGTTGCGAGTGTTCAAAGGGAAGCTTACAAAGTGATTGAACAACACCAAAGATTGAAGTTGAGCATTGAAGATAGCGAAGCCTTTGCTGAGGCACTGCTTAACCCTCCCGAGCCTAATCATGCACTCAAGGCTGCGGCACGGCAACATCGGCAAGTCATATCGGCTTAATGGTTCTCACAATCGAACCTTTCAACAAACAAAAGCATGATCGCTCACGCTTTTGCTGTGGCCAGGATAGTTTAGACCATTACTTTCGCAAGCAAGCGTCCCAAGATCTGAAAAAACACATTTCAAGCGTATTTGTCCTAATGGACGATTCGCAAACAAGCGTGCTGGCCTACTACACCCTGTCTGCCTACACCATCGATATTTCCTCACTCGATACAGCATTGGCAAAACGGCTGCCTCGTTATCCTCAGCTTCCCACGACGTTGCTAGGTCGTCTGGCTGTTGACCAGCAACAACAGGGTCAGCGATTCGGTGAGCTAATGCTAGTAGACGCGCTCAAGCGGGCACTGATCACCTCCCAACAGGTGGCTTCTCTAGCTGTGGTGGCAGAAGCACTCAACGAAAGAGCTGTGAATTTCTATACCAAGTATGGCTTCCACCCCTTCAGACACCATCCGATGAAACTCTACTTGCCGATGAAATCAATTGCAGCCCTGTTCTAAAACGGCAGGTTGGGGAGAGTCTCATCAGCCATCCAGTTCTATTGACTGATGAGCTGCTGGAGAGCTGGATCAGTAAAGTCTTGAATACAGTACTCAGCACCTGCCTGTTTTAGTTCGTCTTCAGAGTGGGTGGTGAGAACGCCCCAGCATCGCATTCCCGCATTTCGCGCCGCTTGCGTACCTGCGATCGCATCTTCAAAGACCAAGCATTGCTCTGGTGCAATCCCCAACCGCTCGGCCACTAACAGATAACACTGTGGATCCGGTTTTCCTCGTTCCACGTCTGTTTCAATCACCTGGGTCGCAAAGAAGTCTCCAAGCTGGTCTTGTTCCATCAACAAATCCACATTTTCTCGGCAGGCCGAGGTGCCCAAGCCTAGCTTGAACCCTGAAGTCTGGGCCTGCTGCAAAAATGGAATCAACCCCGGCATCCACTGAATTTCATTCTTGATCAAAAAGCGATAGACCGCTTCCTTTTCAGACCCCCAGCGCTGAATATCAGCAGTCGCCACAGGCCGTCCCAAGAGTTCAGGCAACAGTTCTTCATTCCGCTTGCCCCCCATTTGCTCTAGACGCTCTCGGCTCGCCGCAGCGAGTTCGGGAATCGTCGCACTATACTGCAGCCAAGCCTCCAAGTGATAGGGCATCGTATCGCACAGGACCCCATCCATATCAAAGATAAGGGCTTGTAAAGGCAATGCAGAATGGGCAACGGTTTGATTTTGGGAAGACACAGAGGCTTGGTTATTCATAGGGCAGACGATCCAAAACTGAAGACACCGTTGAAAACATGCTAACTTTTATAAAGTTTATTTAAGCATTCTGCCTGCCCTTTGCCCTATGACCTTGTCGAAACTCTTGTACTGGATCTATACCTTTATCCATCCAGTCTTGATGTGGGCGCTATTTGGGATTTGTATCTATGCCATGACCCTAGGTCTAAAGATTCGCACCACCCGCACCACCCCTGATAAAGATCTGCGCAAGTCCCTAATCCAACAGAAATTCAATATCAAGCATCACCAAATTGGGGCATTACTGCTATCCGTGATGGTCCTGGGCTCCATTGGCGGTATGGGCGTCACCTATATCAATAACGGCAAACTTTTTGTCGGGGCACACCTGTTGGCAGGGCTGGGCATGACAGGACTCGTCGCCATTCTGGCGAGCCTCACTCCCCTGATGCAGCGGGGCAGTCAAACGGCTCGTGACGTCCATTTATGGATCAGTGTTTTGATTTTGAGCCTCTTTGGCTGGGAAGCGATTACCGGCATGCAAATTGTCCAACGGATTATCGAACAGGGCTAGAAACCCTTGCCTCAACGTAATATTGTTAACATAAGTTCACCTATTTACAGTAGATATGACCCCTACAGCAAGCTCCAATCGTTGGCTTACACTTTTATTTCAGTCCACCTCGGACACGACTGTTTGGTTCCAAGTAGCCTTGACGATCTTGCGCGTCGTCGTCAGCTTTTTCATGATTCACAATGGCTTGGATAAGCTCACCGATGTAGACGGGTTTGCCACCAATGTTGTGGCGAATGGCATGGGCCTACCCTTTCCCGTATTTCTCACCTATTGCTCTGCTTATGCCGAGATTATTGGTTCTATCTTGCTTATCTTAGGTCTGCTCAGTCGGCCCGCAGCCTTGTCTTTGGTCTTCACCATGGTGATGGCGATTTACTTTCATATCAAAGTGGATGGCCTGCAAATTGGTTCTTTTGAAACGGCCACTCTGTACGCCTGCGCATTTCTCTTTTTTCTCGTGAATGGCGGCGGCCAGTATTCCCTAGATGCGCTGATTAGCAATCAGCTAGGTGGTTCTAGAGAATAGTCCCGATTCTCGACTTTTCCCAAAGATTTAAACAGCATCCGGCCAGAGCTGGATGCTGTTTTTAAAGGGGCGTTGATGTTGATACCAACTCAAGGGGAAAGCGCTATACCTTGGTGTTGCTGCGCCATCGATGTAATAGGGCGGGCAAGTCCAGCTTCAGATTTTTGCGAGAGGACGCATGATCCGAATCTTCGGCCAAACAGGTTTTGGAAAGTTCTGCGATCGCATCATCCAATTTAGGAGGCAGCGGCAGTTCAGGCCCCTTGCGATCCGCTAACAAATGTTCTAACACTTGTTTCATTTGGGCCACGGTTTGTTCCGCAGAGAAGGAGCGATCTTTCCAATGTTGGACCGCTGTCTCGTATTCACTGGCCTGTTGCGCCTGATGCAAAATTTGTTCTTGCATCTCAGCCACTTGCTGTTCCAATTCCTCCGAGCGGCTTTGCAAAGACTGAGCTTGTTCAGCCAGTTCTTGACTGGAATGTTGAAATTGAGCCTGAACGATGGATTGGTTCGACAGTTGAGTCTCCAATTCAGCAATTTTATTCTGGGCTTTCAAGAGGCTGGCACTGAGGCTTTGAATTGCTTGGTTCTTATGAGAGTCAGACTTATTGGAATTCTGTAAAGATGTAATAATATCTTGCTGATTGCTATGGCTTTCCTGTGCCTGCTGGAGCTGCACTTCTAAGGTTTGGATATTGGCTTCACTCTCCCGCAATTGGGTGCGAAGTCGCTCGGCGGTGGTTTGCGCAATAATTCGCTGCTGGGTTTCATGGACTGCTGTCTTTTGGGAGGATTGGATCTGAAGGGTTAAGCGTTCGGCCTGATCTTGTAACCGTTCCAAACCAACCCGTTCTTCTGCCACTTGGTCACGCAGTTTGGAGATTTCGACATCTCTAAACCGTAAGTCGGTCTCTTTGTCCGCCAAACGGTGGTTCAAATCCGTCTTAGATTGCTTCAGGGTCGCCAATTCTTCTTGCAACTGATTTCGATTAACCAGCTGATTTTGGAGCGCGACGACCGCTTGTTTTTGAATATGGGAAAACTCTTCTGTGGTGGCTAGCTGCTCTTCTAGAAACGCCTGATCAATCAGTTGAGACTTCAAGTCATCAATATAGCGCTGACATTGCTCCAGCGCTTGTTCAAGTAGCCGAATCCGCTGTTGGAGACCGTCTTGCTCTTCTGCCGCAGCGGTCTCCGATGCATTCGATAGGTCAGCAGCGTCTTCCAAGGGAGCAGGTAAATGCTCAGTCGCGATGTCCGATAACTCTGGTGTTGCCACAATAGACTCCTCCGGACCTAACTCAGATAAGCGGGGTTGGTGAGCCTCTGCCAGCCCTTGATTTACCCAATCGATCTCCAGTTGCTCTGCCAACTTCAGGCTCCCACACGTTCACCAATACTTGGTTCTATCTGATGTGGACCAGTTTAACAGGCGACTTGTAAAGCGTTCGATAAGCTCAGCCTTTTTTTAAAAATGCCAAATCCATCTATTCCCGCAGCATCAGCGATAAGGCTGATGTTCGTTCAGAGACCAACGATGCTCCACCTGGCGATCCGAGCGACTACATCGATCTTCTAAGGTTTTTTGATGGGCCAAGGCTTTGCGCAGCGACACCACTACTTGTTTGGCCTGGCTATATTCACTGGACATCGGATTTAAGGACGGCAGCGTTTGTCGTTCTAGAATTTGGAGCAAGAGCTCGTAATGGATATGTGAAGGAAGAGGGACTATCCCCATAACCGACCTGCAAACTTTATAGGGTACAAAGGATCATCATCTGGATATCAATAGTGGCCACCCGCAACTCAAGAGTATAGCGGCACTAAGGATCATAACTGCTGAGGAAACAGCGCGGAGATTTTGGCCTGCATTCGTTCGGCCTCGCTCCTGGATAAAGTGCCTGTATCCTTCACCAAGGATTCCCCCACCAACACAGCGGCAGCACCGGCTTGTTTAACCTGAGCTACATCTTGATCGGTATGTAATCCCGACTCGCTAACCACTAAAATATTGTTTGCCTGCAATAGCGTGCCTTGCTGAGCTAACAAATCACAGGTCACTTGTAAGTTGACGGTAAAGGTTTCTAGATCACGATTATTAATTCCAATCAGCTCAATCCCAGAGAGAGGCATGACGCGCTCTAATTCTGCGGCTGTATGCACTTCCACTAACGCTGCCATCCCCAAGGATTTCGCAATTTTCAGGAAGTAGGTGAGATCCTGATCACTCAGAATTGCGGCAATCAAGAGAACAGCATCTGCGCCTCGGGCTCGAGCGAGGTAAATCTGATAGGGATAGATAATAAACTCTTTGCACAAGATGGGCAGATTGACAGCCGCCCGAATCTGCTGCAAATACTCAAAGCTCCCTTGGAAAAATTCAGCGTCTGTCAGTACGGATAGACAAGATGCACCCGCGGCCTCATAGGCTTGGGCAATGGCGACCGGATCGAAATCTTCCCGCAACACGCCTTTACTGGGTGAGGCTTTTTTGACTTCGGCAATTAAGGCAGGCTGCGTTTTCCCCTGTCTGAGGGCATCGACAAACTTTAGCGGCGGCTCGCAGTTCGCGACTTGCTTGCGCAAGTCCAAGAGAGAGAGATTCTCCCGCATCTGCTCCACTTCAGTTTCTTTGAACCACACAATCTTCTCTAGAATATTGCGAGGTTCATTGTCAGGGGTTTTGACCTGATATTGCAGTTCCTGAACGTTAACGGCCACACTGGGAGGACGACGGCGAATGTGCATGCAAACCAAACAACAGCTACAGTCCAATAATTATAGCTAGTGAAGCCCGCCTCTTACTGCCCTCGTCTTAATGAGAGATCTTAAGGAGAGAAACTGGCTGCTGCGCGTTTAAAGGCTTCATCCAAGACCTCAGAAATCGTGGGATGCGTGTGGACTAAATGCGTCAGGCTTTGGACCGGCTGACCTTGGGCAACGGCATTAGAAACTTCGTGAATCAGATCGGCGGCATGGAGCCCGATAATATGTCCGCCCAGAATCTCGCCCGTATCTTCTCGGTAGATCAATTTGGCCAGACCATCAGCTTCGCTTTCGGCTAGCGCTTTGGAATTGGCCTTAAAGTAGGACCGTACGGTTTTGATCTTAAATCCCTCAGACTTGGCCAGTTCCTTAGCTTGGGGTTCAGTGAGACCAACAAAACTAATTTCAGGATGAGTAAAGGCCGCCGCTGGAATACTGCGATAGTTGACGTCTCGGGGGCGATCGCAAATATTTTCGACCACTACAATTCCCTGAGCCGAGGCCGCATGCGCCAACATCATCTTGCCCGTCGCATCCCCAATGGCATAGACGTGGGGAACGACTTCTCCTTGGCTTAAGACCTGCATGCGATCGTTGACCGGGATAAATCCACGCCGATCGGTTTCGACACTGATGGCCTCTAAGCCCAGATTATCGGTAGCTGGAATCCGTCCAGTTGCCACTAAACAGGCATCCACTTCCAAGGTCTCTACCACTTCTTTGGTTTTGACATCCGCCAGCTCAATCACCACTGGGGAACCCGGCGTTACTTTCTTGGCTAAGCGACCGGAGTGCGTTTCGATATCGCGCGGATCAATTAAGACGCGTTTGGCAATCTTGGCAATATCAGGGTCAAAGGTGGGCATTAAGGTGTCGAGGGCTTCGATAATCGTGACTTCACTGCCCAAGGCGGTATAGACATCCGAAAATTCTAAGCCAATATACCCACTACCAATAATGGCGACCCAATCCGGGAGCCAGGACAGGTGAATGGCGTCATCACTGGTGAACACCGTTTTGCCATCAATTTCAATACCAGGGGGAACCCAAGGCACAGAACCACTGGCAATAATAATGTCGCGCGCTGTAACCGTCTGTTCGCCAGCATCAGACTTGACGACAACTTTTTGGTTGCCCACCACTTTGCCCCAGCCCTGAATAATCTCAACTTTGAGCCGGGTCAGGCTATTGGTTAAGTTGTTGCGAATCGTATCCACCAGCTTATCGGCATGGGCGGCAATTTGGCCGCGGTCAAAGTTGACCTGCCCCAGTTGAATGCCGAGCGATTGCAAATGATGCTGATCGCGCAGTTCCCGCACGCGACCTGAGGCAGCTAACAAGGCTTTGGAGGGAATACACCCTCGGTTCACACAGGTGCCGCCCATATCCGCCGCTTCAATAATGGCGGTCTTTAGTCCGCAGTCCACTGCATGCAACGCCGCGCCATGACCGCCAACGCCAGCACCAATAATGATCAGGTCATAGTCAAATGTTTGGGTCACGTCGCTCTCCGAGTCAAATTCTAGTTAGGGGCAATAGGCCAGATAATGCAGCACTGGTCTATCCCTTTCTATTGTTGACTGGAGCCGGGTCTTTAAGCAAGCCGCGCGTCGGCCCCCCGTTAAGCGGTCAAAATTTGCAGTCGTCGATCAATTTTGCACAGTTGAGTTTGATCGGCCTGTTCCGTAAAAAGCTTATGGGCACGTTGATAATCTGCGATCGCAGCTTTGCGATTGCCATTCAGAACATGGGCACTGGCACGGTTAAAGTAAGCGCGCGCATGGTTGGGGTCCTGGCTCAAAATTTCGGAGTACTCCATGATTGCCCCTTGAAAATCACCGAGGGCAAAGTGCGCATTGCCTTTACCCAGATAAACTTCAAGGGAATGGGTTTTGAGATGGAGGGCCGCCTGAAAGTCCGTGAGGGCCGCCTGTTTTTGGTCCAATTGCAGATAAGCATTGCCGCGGTTATGCAGGGCAACTACATTTTTAGGATCGTCGGCCAGAATATCGTTGAAGGTTGCGATCGCACGTTGCAACCGCATCTCTTGGGTCGCCTCCATACCTTGCTGAAACTGATCATCTGGATGCGTCACAGATAAAAACTCAGCGTCTAAATAGCTAAAATCCAAGGGCCGAATCGCGGGTTTCGTTGCAGTGGCTGATGTCGCTCTCGTGGAAGCACGAGCGGTTTTTGCCCCTCCCGTGGCGGTTGCCGTCGCCAGAGACCGCTGAGAGTTGGCATTCACCTCAGCGGCTAGCGGTAGCCATACCCCCTCAAACAGCAAATGTCGGAGGCAGGTCATCAGACCTAAGTACACCATCCAAATCCCTAAAAACGGCTGTTTCCCATACCAGAGAAGCCCCAAGGCAATGGCGATACCCCCAGCAATATAGGCCCCATACACATCGTGCAGGGCAAGGGCATCTTGCTTGCGGTTCCATTCCCAACGGAGTCCTTTGAAAATATAGCCACCATTCAGGGGAATCAACGGTATCAGCGAGAAAAGGGCTAAGACAAAGTTGAATTCTTTGATGTGATGCAGCGAAATAACAAAAACTCTGCCGCCATTCAGGGGGAGCGAGCTCAGCAGATTCAGGATGGCATAAAAGATAAAGGTGACGAGCGAGCCCGCAAAATAAACTTCCAGCATTTGTAGCGGATGGCGAAAGGTTTGCTCCACCTTGGCCACCGTACCCATGCCTCGGCAATACACACCCTCTACCGCAATCTGATAATGCTTGGCCGTTAAGGCTCGACTCAGTTCATGGATCAAAATCGAGAGCGGCAGTGCCACCCCAACAATGATGCCAATCGAACGACCGCCGTCAGGATGAAAGGATTGGCTGATTCCCACCAAATAGGAGGACCACAGCACCACAGAGAGCACACAGGTCATATCTGCATAAATAGGCACACCTGCAATGGATCCAACACGCCATTGATGAGTCAGGATTTGCAGAATTTTTCGAATATTCACGTTAAATATAAGAAATAAAACAATAAAACCATTAAAATTAGGATGATATGGCAATATTAAGGCAAAAAATAGTTTCAGCAGGCAAGGAGCAGCTAAGCTGAGCCTGAATAACCTCAGTGATAGCTAACCAACAGACATCATGATTTTTTGCTCAACTTCTTCTCGATGGATATAGATATCGAAAACTCAATCCGGCGTAGGCGGTTGGCATAAATTTCATCCAATAGGGCGATGGGTTGGAACACTTGATCGCTCATCCATTGAACGCCTAGCTCAGGTTTGCTGGGGTTGCGTTACAAAAAGGATGACAACACTAAAACAGCAGTGGCCCAAATTCAGAAGCAAGCATTGCATTGTATATCCAGAATTCCCGATTCTCAGCGCAAGAGAACACCCTCAGCTCAATTTTTAACCGATGTCTGAGTTTTGAAGCATTGAAAGCCAGTATTAGCAGTCTTTAGGACTAGTTCGAGCGTCACCAGGGCACCCTAACCCTATCTGTCTTGGCAAGATGAAGAGTTGCTGAGTAAAAGACTTGTAAACTACGCTGAAAGGAAGTGATTTCACTTACCCGAAGTTGGGGACATACCAGTCCCTCTTAGAATTGCTAAAAGATATGCGAGTATGAACCATCATTTAGGTCAACGCAGATGGGTTAGGCAACTCACTGCTCTTGCTGTTGGAGTTTTACTCTCTCAAACAGCACCTGTGTTAGTACAGGCCCAAGAGGAAAAAACGCCCTACAGCAAATTTATTGAGTATATCGAAGCAGATCAAATTGAAACCGTCAAAATCTATGAAAAGGGTAAACGAGCTGAATTTAAGCTCAAAGACCAAAAGGATAATGAAAAATCCTTAGAAGTCCTTTTGTTTAATAAGAATCCAGAACTCTATGGCCTGCTCCGGGACAAGAAAGTCGACTTTGAGCAGATTCCAGATCCGGGTGAAAACCCTTTATTCAGTATTCTGCTGCAGTTTTTCTTCGTTATCCTGATCATCTTTCTGTTTCTAGTGTTCTTAAGACGGACGGCTGGCTCTAATAGTGGTCCCGGTCAAATCCTTAACTTTGGTAAGTCAAAAGCCCGCTTTCAGATGGAATCGGAGACGGGCATTACCTTTTCAGATGTGGCAGGTATCGAAGAGGCTAAGGAAGATCTACAGGAAGTGGTCACCTTCCTGAAACAGCCCGAACGGTTTACCGCGGTGGGCGCTCGAATTCCCAGGGGTGTTTTGTTAATTGGCCCTCCTGGTACGGGGAAAACATTACTCGCCAAAGCGGTCTCTGGAGAGGCTGGGGTTCCCTTCTTTAGTATTTCAGGGTCAGAATTTGTAGAAATGTTCGTGGGGGTAGGGGCCTCACGGGTGCGTGATCTATTCAAAAAAGCTAAAGAGAATGCCCCTTGCCTAGTCTTTATCGACGAGATTGATGCAGTCGGCCGTCAGCGGGGTGCTGGCATTGGTGGTGGGAACGATGAGCGCGAGCAAACGCTCAACCAACTACTGACGGAAATGGATGGGTTTGAAGGCAATACCGGCATTATTATTATTGCCGCCACCAACCGTCCCGATATTCTGGATACTGCACTGTTGCGACCCGGTCGCTTTGATCGCCAAGTCACGGTGGATTTACCTGCGTTCAAGGGCCGACTTGGCATTTTAGAAGTGCATAGCCGTGAAAAGAAAATTTCACCTCAGGTCTCTCTGGAAACCATTGCTCGTCGAACCCCTGGGTTTTCAGGTGCTGCCTTGGCGAACCTGCTGAACGAAGCGGCTATTCTGACCGCTCGGCGTCGGAAAGATGCAATCACTGAGTTGGAAGTAGATGATGCCATCGATCGGATCACCATTGGTTTGTCCATGGCCCCCCATTTAGACAGCAAAAAGAAATGGCTGATTGCCTATCATGAAGTGGGACATGCCTTGTTAGAAACCCTGTTAAAAGATGCCGATCCGCTGAATAAAGTAACGATTTTGCCGCGTTCTGGGGGTGTGGGTGGTTTCTCTCAGCCCATCTATAACGAAGAGCGCGTGGATAGTGGTTTATACACCCGGGCCTTCATTATTGATCAAATTACGATTCTGCTGGGTGGTCGCGCTGCGGAAGTCGAAGTGTTTGGTGAGTCCGAAGTCACGATCGGAGCCAGTAGCGATATTAAACAAGTGGCAAATCTAGCTCGGGAGATGGTGACTCAGCTCGGAATGTCTGATTTGGGGTATGTCGCCTTAGAAAGTGGCAACGGTCAAGATGTCTTCTTAGGGGGCGACTGGGGCAATCGGGCGGAGTATTCCCAAGAAATGGCGGTCCAAATTGATCGGCAAGTGCGGGATATCGTCATGCATTGCTATGAAAAAGCCCGCCGCATGCTGCGTGAAAACCGTAGCTTAGTCGATAAGCTCGTGGAGGTTCTCCTAGAGCGAGAAACGGTTGAAGGAGATGAATTCAGGCAAATTGTGGTGGATTACGGCCAGTCGGTGGAGAAGAAACCGATTTTACCTGAGCCATTACCCTCTCTGCCCCTGCTGTCTTAGGGGTGGATCCGTTGATGTGGAGGGAGACTGACCAGGGATGAGTTTTCGCTCTGGCTATGTGCTGGTGGCCCATGGCAGTCGTGATCCGAGATCGCAAGCATCGCTACAGCATTTGGGTGCAGCGGTGCAGCAAGCATTACCAGCACAGTCGGATCAGTCCTGGGTCAAAACAGCCACCTTGGAGTTTGGTTCGGTTCCCCTCAAACAGCAGATTTGTGATTGGAGTCGGCAGCTACACCAAATTGACAAGATTGTGATTGTGCCCCTATTTCTGCTGCCCGGCACCCATGTCCGAGTGGATATCCCGGATGTTGTGTCCACGGTGCGTCAGCTATTGCCAGACTCGATCGGTATTGAAGTGCGATCACATCTCGGTAGCCACCCCAACCTCTGTCAGCTCTTGCGGGCAAGTATGGCCACTGTCGACATTGATCGCTGGATTTTGCTGTCCCACGGCAGTCGCTATCCGGGGGGTAATCAACCGATTGAAACCTTAGCTAAACAACTGGATGCCGTGCCCGCCTATTGGTCTGTGCCGCCTAGTTTGCAACAAACGGTCGCCCAGATTGCCACTCAGCCAGGGTTGAAGGTGGGTATCCAACCTTATTTTCTGTTTACGGGCAGTATCATAGACACCATTTCCCAGGAAATCGATCAGCTAAAATGTGATTTTAAGTACATAAATTTAATTTTTTCTTCACCTTTAGAGCCGAGTGCTCCCCTCGTTGATTTAATTCAAGATTTAATAACTGCCTGATTGTTCGTTTATCTTCTTCAGGTTATCTATGACCATGGATGGTTCCCAGTCGCCCGCCGATTGTCTCGGGAAAGTGTACCTGGTGGGGGCAGGTCCAGGAGACCCAGGTTTATTGACCCTCAAAGGCAAGACGCTTCTAGAATGCGCAGATGTGGTGATTTATGACGCCCTCGTTAGCCCAGAGATCTTGGCCATGATTGGTGAACAAGCCGAGAAGATCCATGCCGGAAAACGGCGTGGACAACATTCCTTGCTGCAAGCAGAAACCACTCAGCTATTAATTGACAAGGCCCAGACCCATGCTGTGGTGGTGCGACTCAAGGGCGGAGACCCCTTTGTGTTTGGACGAGGGGGAGAAGAAATGGAAGATTTAATCCAAGCAGGGGTACCCGTCGAAATTATTCCGGGGATTACGGCTGGCATTGCGGCTCCTGCTTATGCCGGTATTCCCGTCACCCACCGTAACTACAGCTCTTCCGTCACTTTTGTGACGGGACATGAACCAATCGATAAGTATCGGCCACGGGTCAATTGGCGCGCCATGGCGGAAGCCTCCGAAACCCTGGTGATCTATATGGGCGTGCATAACTTGCCCCATATTTTGGCCGAGCTGCAAGCCGGGGGGCAAGATCCAGACACACCCATCGCCTTAGTTCGATGGGGGACTCGTCCAGATCAAGAAGAATTAGTGGGGACTTTGGCGACTATTTTAAGCCAGATGGAAGCGGCGAACTTTGAAGCGCCAGCCGTAGCTGTGATCGGAAATGTAGTCAATCTTCACCCCTTACTGGCCGAGAGTCGTCCAAAGATAATTCCTAGGCAGTAAAGTATTAAACGACCGCTATTACAGGCTGCTGTCGTGACTGCTGATATTGCTCAACGAATTATTGTGCCCTTGGATGTGCCATCAGAGGCGGATGCGATCGCACTGATCGATCAGATTCCCCAAGTGCACTTTTGGAAAGTCGGGTTAGAGCTATTTGTCAGTTGCGGACCTAGCATTCTAGAGCAGCTTAAACAACGCCAAAAAAAGATTTTTCTCGATCTGAAGTTTCACGATATTCCCAATACCGTTGCTGGGGCTTGTCGGGCTGCTGCAACCTACGGCGTAGATCTACTCACCATTCATGCCACAGCGGGTCGTCCTGCTCTCTCCGCAGCCCAGAAAGCTCTCCAAGAGGGCGCTCAAGTCGCCCAAATGCCTCCCCCAAAACTGATTGCCATTACAGTTTTAACCAGTCTCTCTCTCCGAGAGCTGGCGTTAGACCTCAAAATCCCCTTGGAACTTCCAGAGTATGCCTTGCAAATGGGACTGTTGGCGCAAGAATCAGGACTGGATGGGATTGTCTGTTCTCCCCAGGAAGCAGAACAAGTCCGACAGGTATGTGGAGATGAGTTCCTGATTGTTTGTCCAGGCGTGCGTCCCCAAGGGTCTGCGACAGGTGATCAAAAACGGGCCATGACGCCAACGGCTGCAATTCAAGCAGGGGCCAACTATTTAGTAATTGGCCGCCCGATCACCACTGCGGCTAATCCACAGCAGGCGTTTCAATCGATTTGTGCTGAATTCGCTAGTGCTTGATAGCGGTGACGGGTCACTTGGCCTCCGTCCCTAAGGGTCTAGCTGGCTATTCCTCCTCCCTCATCACAACTGAGATACGGTTCAGGTGGACTGTCTGAGGTCAGGGCAAAAATGGGTGTACTAGATATGAGTGCGCTGATACCCATGTCCTCACCTTTAGGGAGCCTGTAATTTCGCGACGATGACCTACAGCTTAAGGATTTTAGACTTACCCGAAAGTGATCGCCCTCGTGAACGTCTGATGGCCCAAGGGGCTAAATATCTCACCCATGCCGAACTCCTTGCCATCCTCTTAGGAACTGGCCAAGGCCCCGGTAAGTTGTCAGCAGTCGGTTTGGGGCAACATATTCTTCAACATTTCAGTGAACACCAACAGGATCCCCTGACGGTCTTACGGGATGTTAATGCCTCTGAACTGACCCAAATTTCAGGTATTGGTCCAGCAAAAGCAACCACCATCCTGGCAGCGATTGAGCTGGGGAAAAGGATCTGTCAAGCTCGTCCGCCTGAATTAACCGTGATTGATGATCCGGCTCTGGCTGCTGCAGCACTAGCAAGTGAACTAATGTGGCAGTCTCAAGAACGATTTGCGGTGCTTCTTTTGGATGTCAAACATCGCTTACTGGGGACCCAAGTGGTGAGCATTGGCACGGCCACAGAAACCCTAGCGCATCCTCGCGATATTTTCCGGGAAATTATTCGCAACGGCGCAACCCGAGCGATTGTGGCCCATAACCATCCGTCAGGCCAGACGGATCCGAGCCCTGAAGACCTTGAACTAACCCAACAGCTCTTAGCAGGGGCACAAATTTTAGGGTTACCCCTCCTGGATCATCTCATCCTCGGAAATGGTGACTTTACCAGTCTTCGCCAAACCACATCCCTTTGGAGTGATTGTTCTCAAGAGGTCTAGCGACTCTTTTTTCCTGAACTCGACCCATCACACAATCGGCGTTCTACCCTCTATTTTCAAGGCAGGAAGTCTTTCGAGACTAGGGTTGTCTTGTACGATATGATGATTGAGGGTCACTACTGGCTTGAAATTGGTTATTAATTGAATAAAGGATAAGACGCAGTGATTAGAGTAGCGATCAACGGGTT
>NZ_JANQOY010000188.1 GCF_028285565.1 Acaryochloris sp. IP29b_bin.148 | reverse complement strand
ACCACCAAGGTAGTCGTATGCGCCTTTAGTTCAGTTGGTAGAACGCAGGTCTCCAAAACCTGATGTCGGGGGTTCGAGTCCTCCAGGGCGCGCTCAATTTGGATCAGTCGGTAGGTCGGCAGTGTCCTAAACACCACTCCATCTTCTCCTTAGATTAAGAAGAGCGCATGGATCTAGAGCAGTTGCTCCCACTCAAGCACTGTCTCTCAATATAAAGCGACCCATCAGCTTGATTGTCCTTCATCTATATCGCCAGTGGAGACTGTCAATCCCTGGCAATTGGTATTCAAAGGTTAGCAACAGTGGCTAAAAGAAGAAAAAAGAAAAACAAGGCAGCAAACAGTCAGCCATCAATGTCGTCAACCAGCGTTGATGGGGGAGCTGAGCAACTATCTTCAACAGCCGCCAATCCTGACGAAAGCTCTGGAGAAACTGCGGAGAGCTCTGCTCAACCGACTCAAGGACGACCTGCGGCAGCCAGCGGCAGCACAACAGGGTTCTTTCAGGGGACGAAGGAAGAGTTGGAGAAAGTCGTCTGGCCTGATCGCCAACAGTTGATTAGTGAGTCGATTGCTGTGTTTTTGATGGTATCGCTATCGGCTTTCATCATCTCATTCATCGATAACCTATTCAGTTGGGTTTCCACGCTAGTGTTTGGGTAAGTACCAATGACCGATGACCCTCTCAGTACCACACCTACAACCAGCCCTGCGCCTGAGGGTCAACTGGAAATTCGGCACTGGTATGCCGTCCAAGTGGCTTCCGGTTGCGAGAAAAAAGTTAAGCACAATCTTGAGCAGCGTTTGCAAACGCTGGACGTAGCGGATCGGATTGTCCAGATTGAAATTCCGCAAACGCCCACCATTAAAGTGCGCAAAGATGGTAGCCGCCAAACCAGTGAAGAGAAAGTGTTCCCTGGATATGTGCTGGTTCGGATGATTCTGGATGATGAAACCTGGCAGGTGGTGAAAAATACGCCTAACGTTATCAACTTTGTCGGAGCGGAGCAGCAACGACGGTATGGCCGTGGACGGGGTCATGTCAAACCAATGCCGCTCAGTCCTTCAGAAGTGGAGCGGATTTTCCGTCAGGCTCAAGAGCAAGAGCCTGTCATTAAAGTTGATATGGCAGTGGGTGACAAGATTCAAGTTCTCAATGGTCCCTTTAAAGACTTTGAAGGTGAAGTGATTGAAGTTAGCCTTGAGCGTAACAAGCTGAAAGCGCTACTTTCGATCTTTGGGCGGGATACCCCCGTAGAATTGGAGTTTAATCAGGTGCGAAAAGAGTAATTGATTCATGGCAAAAAAAGTAGTAGCAATTATTAAATTGGCGATCGCAGCTGGCAAAGCCAACCCTGCTCCCCCAATTGGACCCGCATTAGGACAACATGGTGTCAACATCATGATGTTCTGTAAGGAATACAATGCCAAGACGTCCGATCAGGCTGGGCTCGTCGTACCGGTTGAAATTTCAGTTTACGAAGACCGAAGTTTTACCTTTATCCTCAAAACGCCACCCGCTTCTGTTTTGATCAAGAAAGCGGCTGGGATTGAGAAAGGCTCCGGAGAACCCAATCGGACCCAAGTGGGCCAAATCACCAAGGCTCAGTTGCAGGAAATTGCCCAAACCAAAATGCCTGATCTCAATGCCAACGACATCGAAGCAGCCATGAATATCGTGGCTGGGACCGCCCGCAATATGGGCGTCGCCGTCGTTGATTAAAGGCGACGAGTAAAGGTATCCTTAAGTACCTGTTACCCTTTGTTAACCCATTTGGGGAAGAGGCCACGGCTTCGTTAGCACCCCAGGAGTAAATCATGACTAAAAAATTATCTCGCCGTATGCGCGAGTTAAAGCAGCAAGTCGAAGAGCGCGCCTACGAGCCGCTAGACGCGCTAGAGCTGCTGTGTAAAACGGCCACGGCTAAATTCCCAGAATCTGCCGAAGCTCATATTCGACTGGGCATCGACCCCAAATATACGGATCAACAATTGCGGACAACGGTTGCTTTACCCAAAGGAACTGGCCAAGAGGTTCGCATTGCCGTAGTCGCCCGTGGAGAAAAGGTCAAAGAAGCGACAGAGGCTGGCGCTGATGTGGTGGGTTCTGAAGAGCTGATCACTGAAATTCAGCAAGGCCGGATGGATTTTGATCTGTTGATTGCGACCCCTGATATGATGCCTCAAGTAGCCAAGGTCGGTCGGATCCTCGGCCCTAGAGGATTGATGCCCTCGCCTAAAGCCGGAACCGTCACCTTCGATTTGCCGCAAGCGATTGAAGAATTCAAAGCAGGTAAGCTGGAGTTCCGGGCTGACCGAACGGGCATTGTCCACGTGATGTTTGGTAAGGCAACCTTCTCTGCCGAAGACTTGCTTGCCAATCTCAAGGCATTGCAAGACACCATTGACCGAAATCGTCCGTCTGGTGCCAAGGGAAGATACTGGCGAAGTCTTTACGTATCAGCTACTATGGGGCCTTCCATTGAAGTGGATATTTCGTCTCTGCGTGATCTGACCCTAACTGAATAACGCCACGCCTAAGTTTTGTATTGAAGGACATTGCCTTTGTCTCATCCCTCAACTGAATATTGAAAGACCGTAGATAGTGGGAGCTGAATGCTTAATGGCCTACTGAGGTTTTGAACTTTTGTACTTAAAACACCACCCGTATGGTTTAAGTCAGCACTCTCAAAAGACCTTGGCCCTTCCCACAACCAAGGTCTTTTGTTGTGGGGACCTGTAAGTTTCGTTTTTTATGTACCGATTAAGGAGGTGAACAGAAGAATGGGTAGAACCCTAGAAGATAAAAAGCAAATTGTAGCAGGGCTGCAAGAGAATCTAAATGACACCGTCA
>NZ_JANQOY010000179.1 GCF_028285565.1 Acaryochloris sp. IP29b_bin.148 | reverse complement strand
AATTGCGACTATCGGGAAATTACTGGCTACCATTACCTCTATCATCTCCCCAATCACATTGAAGTTGAGGAGTGGCCTGCTGATCAAGAGCTACAGGTGATCATGATTTCCGTCAATCCTGATTACTTTAGTGGCTTTAATCTCGAACGCACGGCTTTACCAAAGCCACTTCAACACCTCCTAGCAGGAGACAGAACGCAACGATTTCATCAATCGCTTGGACCCATAACTAATTCCATACGACAAAAGATCCAGCAAATTCTGAACTGCCCGTATACAGGGCTGATGCAACAGCTTTATCTAGAAGGTAAAGTGCTAGAACTACTGACGGCTCAATTCATCGCTTGGCAGGAAACCCAACATCAAACAATACTTCTTAACGCCCAAGATATAGAGCAACTCCATTGGGCCAAGGATATTTTAGTCCAGCATGCTCAGCAACCGCCCTCTCTGATAGAGCTAGCACGACGGGTGGGTCTTAATGACCGCAAACTCAATCAGGGTTTCCGGCACCTATTTGGTACAACTGTGTTTGGCTATTTACAGCAATATCGCATGGAGCAAGCACAACTACTGTTGCAAGATCGCGAGTTATCTATTGCCAAGGTTGCAGCTACAGTGGGTTATCGCAGCCCAGAAGCGTTTAGTACTGCGTTTCGACGTCAGTTTGCAGTTAGCCCCAAAGCCTATCAATTGGGTCGACGAGTTTAGTTTTTGTACAGCACCAGACCTGTGAGCCGCACACTGTTGGTTGCCTGTGTTGCCTAGATGGGAGGTGTCATCCTAGGCAGCACGAAGCTTGAAAGCCAACTTATCCCAAAAAACATCATCCTTGCCCGGCATTAAGCTAGGTAGCTTCTTCTCACAGACGACCAGTTCAAGACCATAGATAGATGCAGTGTAGATAGTTTGTTTATGATCAGTTGGAAATATGTGAGTGCCCCCTCCAGCAGGCCCATGCCGTAGAGAAACGGCAAATATGGCATTCGGTCGCATCAGTTGAGCGATACGTTGCATGGCAATTTCACGTTCATTGTGATTAATGTGGTGCCAAACGCCAGATGCAAGGACGAAGTCAAACTGAAGCATACCAAGGTTTTCTAAGCTCGGCAGGAAGTCTTGTACCCAACGGATTCTAGGTGAAGCATAGCGTTCTAATCCGATCTGTCGGAACTCATCAAGCGGCTCCACCGCCACTAATTGATGACCAAGTGAGGCTAGAACGGCGGCATCTCTGCCAATTCCTGCACCGACATCCAGCAAATAGCTGGGTGCTTTAGGGATATGAGTTAAGTAAGGCTGGTGCAATGCGTTGAAGTCTATTGATTCAGTCGCTGCCACAAATCTTTCTACAACCTGCTTGTAACCTTTGGTACCTTCAACTCTACTCATAGAAACAATTCTGCCAGCTTTCCAAAACACCGAATCACCCAATACTCAATTTGTCAGTTTCGCGAAGAAAAAAGTCGGTTTTGCAAAGGTTGCGATCGCTAATTACCGCTACGATACCCTCACCTAACTAATAAAACTAATTTTCATTAGCAAGGCTGTGGCCTGGCTGTTGTGGGTAAAGCATAATGACACGAAAATCGATCCAGTTTTTTTTGTTGTGGGCTGTTGCGCTGGCGAATGTGATAGCCGTAAAACCAGTCTGGGCTACTGAAGAGCCTGAGGTTCCCGAACTGGGTGACAGGGCTGGAGAGCCTCAATATCCACAGCCAGCTACAAGCGTAACGGAATGGCTGGCCCAGATTGAAGAAACATTAGTTCAGATTACAGAGATACAGGTCAATCCCACCGAGCAGGGAGTTGAGATTGTGCTGGAAACTGGCACAGATGCGCTGAGTATTCCTATAACCGAGACGGAGGGGAATCGACTGACAGCGGTGATTCCCAATGCGGTGTTAGCGTTACCCAATGGCCCAGAATATCGGCAGACAAATCCTGCCACGGGTATTGCAGAAATCAGTGTGACCCCTGTGACAGCGGATCAGGTGCAGATTGAGATTGTGGGGACGGAAGCACCACCAACAGTCGCGATCCAGAATAAAGCCACAGGGTTAGTCTTGGCAGTAGAGACAGCAACGCTTGCAGCCTCAGAAGACGAAGAATTAGCAATTACGGTGACTGCAGAAGAAATCCAGGAGGGATATACCGTTCCAGACGCTAGTACTGCGACGCGAACCGACACGTCAATTTTGGACACACCTCAATCGGTTCAGGTTGTGCCTCAAGAGGTATTGCGAGATCAGCAAATCTTGAGAGTAGATGATGCCCTGCAGAATGTGAGCGGTATCGTAGGCCGTCTCGATGCTTTCAGTAGTACAAATCTGACGATTCGGGGTTTCACCACCGATCAGATAACTGGAGGTGCAATTTTGCGTGACGGTTTTCGCGTTACTGAGAATCTAGGCAGCCAGGAAACCGCTAATATTGAGCGAATTGAGGTGATTAAAGGGCCATCTTCAGTGCTGTATGGGCAAACCGATCCAGGTGGGCTAGTGAACTTAGTAACCAAAGAACCTTTATCTGAGCCATTTTACGAGTTTGAATTTCAGGCAGGGAATTTGGGAACCTGGCGACCGCGGCTAGATATCACTGGACCACTCACAGAAGATCAATCCCTGAGCTATCGGTTGAACCTGTCATATTTTCGTCAGGACGGCTTCCGGGATGTTGAGAGGGACACCGAACGCTTCTTTATTGCTCCCAAGCTGCGATGGGATATTAGTGATCGCACCCACCTAACCCTGCGGCTAGAGTACATTGATGAAACCAATCCTTTTGATCTTGGCATCCCAGCTTTAGGAACTGGCGTTTTCGATGGCCCTCGCGATCGCATAATTAATGAACCAGATGACTTTCTCGAACAAAGCTCGTTAACGCTAGGGTACGACTTTGTCCATCAATTTAGTGATGACTGGAAGCTCAATCATGGCTTTCGTTTCGTTACTCAAGACTATTTCAACCTAGCCACGTTACCGTTCTTTGTGGATGAAACCACAGGCGATATTACGCGTTTCTTTGCAGATCGCCAATGGCAGTCTGATGACTATACGATCCAAACCAATGTAGAAGGCAACTTTAAAACTGGTCCTCTTCAGCACAAGCTTCTAGTTGGGTTTGACCTCAACTTTAATCGGTTTGATGAAGCTTTTACTCGGGTAGACTTTGATACACCCACTATTCTCAATATCTTTAATCCGGTTTATGGCGCAGTGCCCAGGCCAGACCTCAGTACTGCCCCGTTTTTCCCTGGCTTTGAAAATGAAACCGACCGCATTGGCGTCTTTATTCAGGATCAAATTAGCTTCCTCGATAAATTTATTTTGGTGGGAAGTTTACGGTATGACAACGTTGATTTCCGCAACTTAACAAACACCAGTGAAAATCGATCCGACCAAGCTCTGAGTCCCAGAATTGGTCTCATCTTTAAGCCCATCGAAACCGTCTCCCTTTACGCCAACTACTCTGAATCCTTTACCCCTAGCTTTGGTCAGCTTGTTGGCGGCGGTA
>NZ_JANQOY010000171.1 GCF_028285565.1 Acaryochloris sp. IP29b_bin.148 | reverse complement strand
CAAAAGCAGATTATTGCCGCGTTGTTGATGAAATTAAGCGGGATTGGGAAAGTTAATGGCTACGAAGAAAAGTTTGTCGGATTTACTACGGGAAGAAGCAACTAAAACTGCGACCCCTGATCAAAAAGATGAGGCGAAATCAGCCACATCCACCAGCCAAAAGAAAGCCGCATCCGCTAAAAGAACTGCGGCTAAAACGGCGACGACTGCCAAGAAAAGCACGGCCAAATCGTCCACAGCTAAGAAGACTGCGGCTAAAAAGACAACCGAGACTGCGGCTAAAAAGACTGCGTCCACTGCCAAGAAGGCAACGGCCAAATCCGCCTCAACAAAGAAGTCAGCGACAACCCAATCGAGCCGGAAAGCAGCGGCGACAGCGAAGAAGACTAAAGCGACCTCAACCGCAAAGAAAACGGCAGCGAAACCCGCCTCAACCGCAAAAAGTAGCGCGACTGCCTCTACTGCCAAGAGCACTCAACCCACTAAAGCTGATCTAGAAGTGAAAGTCAGTGCCCTAACAAAGGACTTAAAGGCAGCTCAAACCAAAGAAACGGCGTTGCAAAAGAAGGTGGCTCAATTAGAGTCGCAGCTGGCTGAACAAAAAACAGCCCTGACAGCCCTGCAAAAGTCGTCAAATCAAATGGATACGATTAAAGAGAAGCTAGAGCAAACGACTCAGGATGCGGTGCGATTAGCAAAAGAAAATGATCGACTACAAAAACAATTGACTGAGCTACAGACCAGCTCGACAGCGAGAAGACCACAAAAGTCGTCGGCGTTGGTTGCTTCACGTAAAAAGTCCACGAATACCCGCTCTATCTTTCATCGCCCGGTACGTTCGAATCAGGCTCCTCCCAGCCGCTCCTTTGATACCTGGTGTTACGACTAGGGTTTAGACTTGGCCTCAGTGTTGCTCAGTCGCTCCTGTCCGCCTAAATACAGCAACCAAATCGCCACCACTAGCCAGTGCATGATTGTGCCTGGCCAAATTGAACCTGTGAGCAGATAGGTGCAGGTACAGGCAATGCCTAGCAATGTGGCCAAGGTTAAAAAGGTGGGGTTAAAAAAAGTTGGATCACCTGCTTTGTAAAAGGTGCGAGCATTGAGAGGATGGTACAGCACAAAAAGCATTAAGCTCAGTCCTGACCAAAGCAGCACCGTCACCTCCCACACACCCTCTTGGGGATGGGGAATCAGCAAGCTGCGAAAGAGTAATTCTTCCACTAGGGCAGGCATAATTAGACTGCCAATCCAAACCCGAAGTTGGACCGATCGGGAATAGGCCGAAAATTGGGGTGAGGACAGAAATCCTACCTGGGTGCCCCACCCTAAGGCGATCAGACCATATCCCCCCAAGATTAGCCCTGAGACTAACCATCCCCTTGGGGTGGGCAAAGTTGTGGTGGCTTCTACTAACCGAGAAAAGGAAAAGGAAAGGAGTGGCCATTGCCCAAATAATTCTGTGGGAGCCAGAGGGCTAATGCCTGGATTCCAACCGCCCACCTGATTGGTATTGAGGAACCACAGCGGGGTGCCTTGATTGAGAAAGATACGAATGATTTGATCCTGGGCTACCCGTGGGATGAGCGTTCGCCAGCTGAGAATTTGAGCGATAAAATCGTCAGCATGGCTAAAGGTTTCGGGTGAAGCGATGCCTGCTGCCACTTGGGCATTTTGTTGCCAATCACGCCGGACAATCCCTAGCGGAACCAGCTCTCTCTCTAAGGCATTCCCTAAGGTCGTTAATTCTTGAAAACGTTGCGTTTGAGGATCTTGAGGATGCTCGGTCAACCAAGTTTGAATGGCTGGGGACCGTTGTACCTGGTATTGGATCCGCTTAATCGTTTGGTAGACGGCCTGACTGGAATCCTGCACACAGGATTTGGCAGGGGTGACCAGCGCTGACCCTGTCCCATCGCCAATCCGGTAGCGAGCGGCCATTAGTTGTAATTGCATTTTTAGCGCTGATAAGGGATCGATGACAATCTCGCCAAATTGATAGGGCTGTGTCAGGGCTTCAGATTTAACCAGCACATCCAAGACGGGACGACTCCCTAACCAACCTCGGTTGAGATGCCCCATATATTCGGCCCAATGGGTGGGGCCAGCGACGATGCCCTCGGGATTATGGGCATAGACCTGTTGGTATTCAACCTCGAATTGTGGCTCTCCCGTAAACGGATCTTGGATAACCGTAGCGATCCCATATCCAAAATGACCTGTGACGGTGCCGATGACTGCCTGCGGCTCTGCTTTTTTGCCGCCAATCCCACCAAAGAGATGGACCACTAGGGCTTGATCGCCTACCTGCCACTGATCGATGGCTGCTTGATGCTTTCGGAATGGGTGATCAACGATGGCCCGTTGGAGTTTGCCCTTATGTTGGGCCGTTTGTTGCCAGACTTTGCGTTTAAAGTAATGCTTGCCAGCGCTAGTGCTGGAAAAGTGATAATCGGGCTGAAGTTGGAAGAGGGAACGAGGTGCGATCGCACTCACCTCAAATATCCCCTCAGCGTTTTTCGAGCCATAGATATACCAGCCTGCTTTACCTGCTGGAGATGATGCCAATTTTCTAGGAGTGGATTGAAAGACACCCGCAGAATTGGGCTGATCCTGACGAATGTGAACGACTTCTTCGGGGCCATTAAACCGTCGAGTGTTGGGATTGTAGTGACGAACCCGAGTCAACTCACTGGGACAGGGAGAAGGACCAGGACATTGTTTGGGAACGGATTGAGTCGTGGGGACTGGACCGAGGACTTTGACGAGTCCGTAGTCGATGCCAGGGACTTGTACCGGATCTTCTGCAAGTTTGAGGTGAGGCGTGGGACTCGTCTCCACTTGTACCTGTTTTAATCTCACTAGGATATCGTCTGTGGGTCTTGCTCCTGCTAGAGATTGCAGTGGCCCAACTTGCTGACGTCCATCTAATCGGTGAGGGTGAATATTACCCTTCTCGCGGCTCTGATGGGCCTCTGCCGAGAGTTTGACATCCTGTTGTACCCGTTTGACCTGAGCTTGGACGTCAGGATTGTCCTGCCATTGCAATCGCACTGTTTGACCGACAAAATCGGTAAGGGGACTGTGGTAGACCTCGAACCAAACCCAGTCCGTGTTATCTGCCTGTGGCGGTAGGATTAGGCGACCCACCCATTGCCCCATCGGGCGATAAAGACTGTCCTCAATGTTAGATGCCTGAAGCGTCGGAGCAGTCTGAGGCTCAGCACTCAGAGTGGTTCTGTCTGGATGGAGCAATCCCCAGCCCAGACAAAACGTGACAGCAATCAGACTAAAGGCCCATTGGTAGCGGTTTCGAACCCGGTTAAAACGCATCTTGGTGGCTAACGTTGAAATGGTGGATGAAAAAACGGACTAGAACTATCAAACAACAAGTTTCATCTCAAAAACCTTGCTATTTTATGATTTCGATGCTATCCAATGGCTAGAAAATAAGGGATTGAAATCAGTTTGTTCCCGCTTGGTGTTGTCCATTTCCACCAAATTTAGTATTCCAAAACTGTTTTGTTTAATGAGGATGCTGAAACTTTCCAACAAACTGGTGGTCATTATCCTTGTGAGCGTCTTGTCTAGGGAGAGATAGCGATGAAACTCAAGTCTATGGTGGCTGTGCCCGTAACCGCAGTGCTTGTCGTCACCACAACGATGCCAACGATGGCAGCCTCAGATGTGGAGAAGCAGGCGAACGCCGAAAAGATTATTCACTCGTCTCAAGATGTCTTAGAAGACATTCTGAGCGATCCCAAAACGCAAATCCCTTCAGAGCTACTGGAGCAAAGTCAAGGTATCGCAATTTTCCCTGGCGTGATTCAAGCGGGATTCTTGTTTGGGGCACGTCGAGGGACTGGAGTGATGATGCTCCGGCAAGAAGATGGATCTTGGAGCAATCCTGCCTTTATCAGCATCACAGGCGGTAGTTTTGGTCTACAAATTGGGGCCAAATCGAGCGACATTGTCTTGGTGTTTCCCAATCGCAGTACGGTGAATGAGGTGATGTCTAAATCCTTTGATATTGGTGGCAGTATTTCCGGGACGGCAGGGCCAGTCGGGGCCACGGCAGTCGATCCCACAGATGATTACAGCAATTCTCCCATTCTGACCTATGCACGCAGTAGTGGCTTGTTTGGGGGGGTTGCGATTGATGGCTCAAAAGTAGGGTTTAACAAAGGCAAAAACCGAGATTTATATGGCCAATCCATTACCCCTCGCCGAATTTTTAGAGATCCAGATGTAGAAGCCCCTATCGTTGTTGATTCTCTCCGACAGATACTTGAAGAGTCAGAACTAGGGACCTATAGCCGCTTCTAGTCTGCCGATGCAGCGGTTGCAATGGGGGCTAACCTTGGTTGTTCTCCTCGGTGCCGTAGGGATTGGGGTGAATCGTTGGCAGCGATCGCACTCCCAGTTCCAGACCATCGAACCTCTCCCACAACATAGCCAGATTCGGGTTTATATGAACCAGAGTCTGGCTAATTCTTTTACGGACGCCTATCGGCAAATTACCCGACCTGGAGACGATTTGGAGTCCATTATTGTCGAGCAAATTCAGGCGGCTCAGTCCACGGTGGATGTAGCGATCCAGGAATTGCGATCGCCTCGGATTGCCCAGGCATTGCGCGATCGCAAGCAGGCGGGGGTTCGCGTCCGAGTGGTGTTGGAAAACATTTATAGTCGTCCCTGGAGTAGCTTCACGCCTCCAGAAGTTGCGCAAATGAACTCGCGGCAGCAAAAGCGATATCAAGCCAATTTTCGCTTGATCGATCAAGACCAAAATGGTGAACTCAGCCCCACGGAAATCAATGAACACGATGCACTACAGGTGATTCGCAACGCGGGCATTCCTTGGCTGGATGATACAGCTGATGGGTCTGCTGGGAGCGGTCTGATGCACCATAAATTTGTGGTTATCGATAGTCAGACTACCCTGGTGACCACGGCTAACTTTACCCTGTCAGGCTTGCTCGGTGATTTAGACGCGCCAGATAGCAGAGGGAATCCGAATTCCCTAGTTGTGATTGAGAGCCAGCTCTTAGCTCAGTTGTTTACCGAAGAGTTTCAATCGCTGTGGGGGGATGGTCCGGGCCAGGCAACGGATAGCAAATTTGGTGTGAATAAACCGTGGCGTTCTGCCCAAACCTTCAGGGTAGGTGATGCCAAAGTACGGGTACAATTTTCGCCATCATCTCTCTCTATTCCCTGGTTGGATAGTACCAACGGGCTGATCGGTCAAACCTTAGCCAAAGCCCAACAGCAGATCGACTTAGCCTTATTTGTGTTCTCCGAACAGCCCCTCGTGGATCAGCTGGCAATGGAATATCAGCAAGGCGTCAAACTACGCGTATTGAGTGATCCTCAGTTCGCCTATCAAAGCTACAGCGAAGTGCTAGATATGCTAGGCGTAACACTTAGTCCTTCTCGGAGTGGCGCTTTGACGTGTCAAGCCGAACCGCACAATCGACCCTGGTTAAAGCCCCTCCAAACCGCAGGAACGTCTCAACTGCCAAGCGGGGATGTGCTTCACCACAAGTTTGGAGTTGTGGATAACAAAACTGTGATCGTGGGATCTCATAATTGGTCAGATGCCGCCAATCGGCTCAATGATGAAACGATATTAGTCATCGAACATCCCCAAGTTGCAGCCCATTATCAGCGGGAATTTGAGCGTCTTTATGCGAATAGTCGCCTGGGAATTCCGGCCTTTCTGCGTCGCAAAGCTGAAGATCACCAACGTCAATGTGGACCACAACTGACAGCCGCATCTATTCCGTTTAGCCTTCCCTCTGCTCCGCCGTCCCCTCAGACTTCATCGTTAGTAAATCTCAATACAGCCAGCCAGGCAGAATTGGAGAAATTACCGGGGATAGGGCCAAAACTAGCATCCCGTATTATTCAGGCGAGACAACAGCGTTCTTTTACCTCGCTAGCAGATTTAGATCGGGTGCCAGGTGTGGGTCCCAAACTCCTTGAGACCTTGAGAGGACAAGTGACCTGGTAGCAGTCAGCCTCTGGATAACGAGTCTGTTGAACGGTTAATCATGGCGAGCTGAAGAGGTTTGCCTTGCCCGTACAGACTGATTTTGGGCGGGTCTGCTCGCACGGGCTGAGTTTGTTACACTGACTACATTGGCCCTTGATATCAGATTTGCTGATCAGCCTTTGCCCATCTGCAATCCACTGGAATCACTATACCTATGTCTCCAACTGCGCTGCTTTCCCGCGAACTCCCCACCTTGGACTATTCTGCGACCCGCGATCGCTTCGACGATACCTGGCGATCACCCTTATCCACGCTATTAGGGTTAGGCCGAGCAGCTGGAGCTGATTTTGTCGAGTTTTTCCTAGAGCGAGTCAACTACATTAGCTGTTTGGCTGAAGAAGATGCGATCACCAGCATTTCTCCCCGACTGGTTGCGGGCGCAGGCGTCCGTGTCTTTCTGGGTAAGGGAGATTGCTACGTCAGCACTAATGATATGAGTTTTAAGGGCCTGAAGTCGGCCTTAGAAAAAGCCCTGTCGATTCTGGGCTTAAACCTACCTAATCCGCAGGCGTTTATACCTGAAATTAACCTAGAGCTGCTGCGCGACTATGCTGCTGCCAATGGCAAAGAGGCTTGGCTGTCTAATTGTAGCTCTATGCAGGAAATGGGCGATATTTTGCTCACCGCCAATGCCCAACTGAATAAGGATGCTGCTCATGTGCAGTCTCGCCGCGCCACCTATTTCCGAGATTGGCAGGAAGTCTTAGTGGCAGCCAGCGATGGCGTGTTTGCCCGTGATATTCGTCTCACCCAATCGGTGGGCTACAGTTTGCTCTGTGCAGAAGGTAGCGATCGCGCCTCCATTAACAAGCGGGTGGGTGCTACGAATAATCCTAATTTCCTCCGCTCCTGGCAGTATGCCGAGGATTCAGCGGAAGTCTCAGAATCCGCCGGACAAATGCTCCATGCGGACTATGTGGAGTCTGGCAATTATCCAATTATTATGGCCAATGAGTTTGGCGGGGTGATCTTCCATGAAGCCTGTGGTCATCTATTAGAAACCACCCAAATTGAGCGCCAGACCAGTCCCTTCTCGGACATGAAAGGCCAAAAAATCGCCCATGAGAATCTAACGGCTTGGGATGAAGGATTGTCTCCCAATGCCTTTGGCTCCATTGATATGGACGACGAAGGCATGCCCGTGCAGCGTACCCTATTGATTGAAAACGGCATCCTCAAAAACTTCCTGTCTGACCGAGCCGGCTGTATCCGCACCGGACATCCTCGCACGGGCAGTGGTCGTCGGCAAAGCTATACCCATGCTGCCGCGAGTCGGATGCGCAATACCTATATTGCCCCCGGTAACTTCACCAATGAGGATCTATTTAACTCGGTGGAGAAAGGCATCTATTGCAAAAAGATGGGGGGCGGCAGTGTTGGCCCGACGGGTGAGTTTAACTTTGGTGTGGATGAAGCCTATCTGATTGAGAATGGCAAAATCACCAAGCCCCTCAAAGGCGCGACCTTGATTGGGGAAGCCAAGGAGATTATGAAGCGAATTTCCATGTCCTCCCAAGATTTGGGCCTAGCGGCAGGCTTCTGCGGTTCCATTAGTGGCAGTATTTATGTCACGGTGGGACAGCCCCATATCAAAGTGGATGAGATTACCGTGGGTGGTCGCTAAGTAAAAGCTTGCTACTTCAACTTGCTCAACTGCTTTACACTCTGTTTGTATGACTGAGTCTGCATCCCCACAGGCCATTACTTCTCGTTTCCCTGACCATACTCAGTTACCGGAAACAGATGGTACCTTTGTGAAAAATTTCCAGGAACATCCGCAAAGTCTGTTACTAACGGATTCACTCAGCACGACTTTGCGACAACTGCATCCAGATGGCCAGTATTGTATTGGCCAGGACTGCGGCATTTATTGGCGAGAAACTGAACCCGCAGAACAGGGCGCGGTTGCACCGGATTGGTTTTATGTTCCTCATGTGCCCCCCAAACTCAATAATCAGATTCGACGGTCCTACGTGTTGTGGCGAGAGTATATCGCCCCAGCCGTTGTACTGGAATTTGCCTCGGGGAGCGGTAGCGAAGAGCGGGATCAGACCCCTTTTACTGGCAAGTTTTGGGTCTATGAAAAAATTATCCGAGTTCCTTACTATGGAATTTATGAGATTAATTCTGCCAAATTAGAGGTCTACGAATTGGTGGGTGGCCAATATCAACAGTTATCGACGAATGATCGCGGGCACTATCCTATTCCCCCTTTGCAGGTCGAATTAGGTCTCTGGCAAGGACACTATCAAAACCAAGAAGGAACCTGGTTGCGGTGGTGGACCTTGGCGGGTGAATTGTTGCTGATTGGCAATGAACGGGCCAGTCAAGCGGAAGCCAAAATGCAACAGTTGGGTGAACGCCTGCGGGCAATGGGGGTTGATCCAGAGGCTGAAGGTTTGCTGTAATCCCAACCAATCAATTTAATAGGTATAAGGTTTTGGCTCCATATAGGTATAAAAAACACCTCGACAACAAATAAAACATAGGAGAGTTAAATAGCGTGTCTGATGTTGCTACCATTGCTGCGATCGCAAAAGAAAAAGCCCAAGCCTTAGGCATTCAAAAGTTTGATGTCTGTGGGTCTACCGTCGATGAAGCCAGCGTCCAAGTCGATCAAGGCGAACCCAAACAGGTTAAGGCTTCCAAACGCTCTAGCGTGATGGTCCGCGTCTGGAATGAAGCCCATACCGTCGGCGTCACCACCACCAGCGAAGTGGATGAACTGGGACTCGAATTGGCACTCAAAACGGCCCAAGAAGCCAGTGCCTTTGGAGCCAAAGAGCATGTGCCGGATTTTAGTCCAGAAGCCACCGCCGCTCTGGACGCCACCCAATCTGAGCTAGTACCCCAGGCGGAAATTGCCACCTTGATTGAGAATCTGGTGCAGACCGAAGCAAAATTAATGGAAGCCCATGATGCGATCGCAGGCGTTCCTTACAATGGCCTTGCCCAACGAGATGCCCAGCGGTTCTACCTCAACAGTGAGGGGGCTATGCGGCAAGAGGCCCGGTCAGCCAGTTCGATCTATCTCTATAGCAAAACCGAACAGGAAGGCAAACGTCCCCGCAGTGCTGGCGCTTACCGAGTCAGCCAAGGTCTAAAGCAGCTCGATATTGAAGGATGCTTGCAAGAAACCGCAGAGAAAACCATCAGTCACCTCAACTATCAGCCGATTACCTCGGGCAAGTATCGCGTTGTCCTGTCTGCCGAAGCGTTTCTTAGCTTGTTAGGGGCCTTTTCCAACCTGTTCAATGCCCAAAGCGTACTTGATAATCGCAGCCTATCTACGGTTGAGTCACTCGGAGCAGAAATTGCATCCCCCCTTCTATCCGTTGCTGATGATGCTCTCCATGCCGACAACGTGGGCAAAACCACCTTTGATGACGAAGGAACCCCCACCCGACGCATTCCAATTATTGATAAAGGGGTGCTCACAAATTTCCTCCATAGTTCAGGAACGGCTAAGCGCTTAGATACTCAACCTACAGGGCATGCCAATCTTGGAGCCAAGGTTACCGTGGGGCCACATTTCTACCATGTGTTTGCCGCCAGCACCCCTGAGCAAGCCTACAGCTTAGAGACTGCCGAAAATGTCGTCTTTATTGATGATGTTCAAGCCCTTCATGCTGGGGTGAAAGCGCTGCAAGGATCTTTCTCTTTGCCTTTTGATGGCTGGCTGGTTAACAAAGGCGAGCGGGTCAGTATTGAATCAGCTACTGTTGCTGGAGATTTCCGAGAATTGCTTAAGTCGATTATTTATGTTGAATCGGAGGCGGAACTCACACCTGGTGGTATTTGCCCCAGAATCTGGGTGGATGAGCTATCCATTACAGGTGAATAACACGCTATAGGCTAGCTTTAGTGATTCAATCAATGGACTGTCGTTTTTGGGATAGTGCGCTCTTTCAGAACACTATCCTTACTGATGGCACTCTTATCGTTGAACCCACCCAGTATGATTGATCTCAATGAAGTGCTGATAAGAGTACTTAGACCGTGTTATCTCAGATAAACAGGACTCAAAATCTCCATTGATCACTACAATGGGAGCAATATTGCTGCAACGTCTATGGGTGATTCTGTTCCAGTTGTGTCCACCGCCAACCTGCCCGATTGGGTGAGGTTGCAACAGGCCCTCTCTGTAGAAGCGGATCGCGGATTTTGTGACCTAGAAGGCAAGCAATTTCGCTTTAGTCAATTTCTCCAACAGAGTTTGGCCAGCACGGTCCCGCCCCATTCCGAGTCTGCGGTGCAAGAGCGGTGGCAGTCTACGGCTCAGAAGTTTGGTGGCTATGCAGAACTGACTCTAAATCAGCGCCAACACTTGGTGGCTGAAACTCGCCGCCTCCTCTACACCACCCAGAAAGATTATCGTCAGGCGACTGATCCGCCGCCAAAGCCTCGTAAGCCTGCCACGCAAAAGCTAACGGCTGCCCCTCAGAAGTTGTCCTTGGATCTCCCCATTCTGTCCTTGTCCGGGATTGGCCCTAAAAGCGCTCAGAAGCTGGAGAAATTGGGGCTATATAGCGTCCGGGATTTACTGTTCTACTATCCCCGTGACCATATTGACTATGCGCGCCAAGTCTCTATTCGAGATCTGGAAGAAGGGGCAACGGTCACTCTAGTGGCGACAGTGAGGCGGGTGAATTGCTTTAGCAGTCCCCGCAATCCCAAACTCACCATCTTTGAGCTAGTGGTCAAAGACACCACTGGCCAAGTCAAGCTCAGCCGCTTCTATGCCGGTAATCGCTTTCGTAGTCGCGGGTGGCAAGAGCAACAAAAGCGTCTCTATCCCCCTGGCGCCGTGGTGGCGGCCTCTGGCTTGGTCAAAAGCAGCAAGTATGGCATCACCCTAGATAACCCTGATCTGGAAGTACTCAACCATTCTGGGGACAAAATTGAGTCCATGGTCATTGGGCGAGTGGTGCCCATTTATGCCCTGACGGAAGGGGTGACCCCGGACCTGGTGCGGCGAGCGGTGGTGGCGGCCCTGCCCGCGGCAAAAAGCCTGCGCGATCCATTGCCCGAGGGCCTGCGGCAGCAGAATAATTTGACGGACTTGCCGAGTGCGATCGCAGATGTACATTTCCCCCCTGATAGCGATGCCTTAGATCGAGCCCGCCGCCGCTTGATCTTCGATGAATTCTTTTACCTACAGCTCGGGATGTTAGTCCGTCGCCAACAGCAGCGCCAGACCCAAGAAAGTGTGCCCTTAAGCGTGCATGGGGAATTGCTGGAGCGGTTTTACGAGGTGTTGCCCTTTACCCTGACTGGGGCGCAACAGCGAGTCGTCCAGGATATTCTGGCGGACCTGCAATCCACCAAGCCCATGAACCGCCTGGTCCAGGGAGATGTGGGGTCAGGTAAAACCGTGGTGGCGGTGATTGCTCTCCTGTCAGCCATTCAATCTGGGTACCAAACCGCCCTGATGGCCCCCACGGAAGTTCTGGCGGAGCAGCATTATCACAAGCTTGTGGAGTGGTTTAATCAGCTCCACCTACCCGTTGACTTGCTGACGGGCTCTACCAAAGCGGCCAAGCGCCGACAAATTGCTGAACAGCTCAAAACGGGCGAACTGCCCTTACTTGTTGGCACCCATGCCCTGATTCAAGACAACGTGGAATTTGATCGCTTGGGCTTAGCCGTTATTGACGAACAGCATCGGTTTGGCGTTCAACAGCGAGCCCTGCTCCAGCAAAAAGGTCAGCATCCCCATGTGCTCACCATGACCGCTACTCCTATTCCCCGCACCCTGGCCCTCACCCTTCATGGCGACCTGGATGTCAGTCAGATTGACGAGCTACCGCCGGGGCGACAGGCGATTCAGACGACGATGTTAACGACCCGTGATCGCGCCCATGCCTACGACCTGATGCGGCGGGAAATCGCCCAGGGACGGCAAATTTATATTGTCTTACCTCTAGTGGAGGAGTCCGAGAAACTGGATTTGCGATCAGCAGTGCAAGAGCATGATCGCCTGCAAACCACCATTTTCCCTAACTTCCAGGTGGGGTTGCTGCATGGTCGGCTCACTTCGGCGGAGAAAGAAGAGGTGATTTCCCAGTTCCGGGAGCATACCCTGCATATTTTAGTTTCAACCACTGTGGTGGAAGTGGGCGTCGATATTCCCAATGCCACGGTGATGTTAATTGAACATGCCGATCGGTTTGGCCTATCCCAACTCCATCAGCTCCGAGGTCGGGTCGGTCGAGGAGCCCATCAATCCTATTGTCTCTTGATGAATAGCTCGAAAACGGAAACGGCCCGCCAGCGGTTAGCGGTGTTGGAACAGTCCCAAGATGGCTTTTTTATTGCCGAAATGGATCTGCGCTTTCGGGGGCCAGGAGAAGTTTTAGGCACCCGCCAATCGGGACTGCCTGACCTAGCCCTAGCCAGCTTAGTGGACGATCAAGAGACCCTAGAATTAGCCCGTCAAGCGGCTGAAAAAGTCTTGAAAAAAGACAGCACTTTAGCGGCTTGGCCCCTGATGCAATCTGAATTAAATCTTCGCTACCAAAAACTGATGGGTGGGGCAATTTTTACATAGATTTGCAACAATGCGTATTTATGGGTATCATAAATAATTATCATGTGTGTGCTCCGGGGATCCGCGACTTTAGACTCCGTAATTGTCGTTCCCGGGGCAATTTATTTTTAAATTGGCTGATAGAGCATCTTCTCTTCACCTTTCAGACAGCTCTCTCTTGAAATCTCCAAGCCCTCTCTAAAGCTTATCCAGAAAGATTTTGGAGATCATCTTGCTGGAGAGGCACGAGATCAAACAAATAATTTCACTGCTCTTTGAACCTTTCTAGAACCGCGCCAGTCTAAGCAGTAGCGTTACACAATTGACTTATGACTAAAAAATCCCTTGTTTTAGCAGCTGTTCTAGTACTAGGTTCTGCTGGAATTGCGATCCCAGCTAATGCGAAACCCATTATTCGTAAAGGTCCCAAAAGAACCTTAGTTCGGAGTCCCAAGCGCACCTTCTATAGTGGCCCCAAACGGACGTTTTATAGTGGTCCGAAGCGCACGTTTTACGATGGCCCTAAGCACACTGTCTTCAATGGCCCCAAAGGTACTGTCGTGAAGGGACCTAACAAAACGATTGTTAAACCCCATCGATAATCACTGTCTTGAGGTTGGATATCTCCTCCCCCATCAAAGCTTGGCCAAGCATTTGTATTTCTCGTTAACCCGCCTTAAGCATATCCAGTTGATCCAAATCCCCCTTCCCCTCTTTGGGTAGGGCTTAGTTCAGAGACTTCTTCAATCTCGACTCGCAAAATGGGTGCAATCACCATTTGAGCAATTTTCATCCCCTCAACCACTTGAAAGGCTTCTTGACCGTGGTTGATTAAAATTACGCCAATTTCACCGCGATACCCCGCATCAATGGTTCCTGGTGAATTTAATACTGTAATGGAATGTTTTAGGGCTAACCCACTGCGTGGTCGCACCTGGGCTTCTGTTCCCTGGGGCAACTCGATAGCAATCCCGGTGGGAATCAGGGCAGATGCTCCCGGCGAGATTTGCTGGGATTGGATGGCAAACAAATCTAGTCCTGCGTCATCGGCATGACTATAGAGAGGAACTTGGGCTGCTTCGTTTAGCTTGATAATTTTAATTTTCATGGTTGGCTGTTCATCCACTTTGAAGCATTGTCCTTGATCAAAACGCTGGAAGATTGGCAGGGAACAGAGTAAAGCAAATTTTTTGCAATGAAATATGGGAATCAATGCCTAAGATGACTGAGAGTTGATGAGAGATTATCTATACCTAAAAAGACAATCAATTCTCTATTTTATCCATTTATAATCTACTTTTCGCTGATTTTTATAAGTATTCTTCACTTTGGATTTAAATCAAATTTTTGGTAGTGTACAACCTGTTGTTGAAGTTGAAGGACTTCAGATTCTGAAATTTCCCTTTTCGTGCGTAGCCAATCTATCGCGCGGAATATATCAGTTTCATCCAGCGAAACCCATTCCCACAATCTCATTTCAAAATTTAGCCAGCCTGCTGTTTCCCAAGCGAGTAACCTCATGTCTTGAATCTCGTCTAGTTTCAGCCCCCGGCAGAGGAGTTCATTGACGACCCGCTCGTAGTATTGTTCGTTGTATTCAGTATCTACAATTTCTTCGCATATCAGTGACCATGTTGACAATTGTGTCAAACGTTCGAGTTTAGGAGCGCTCTGGTTGGCCAACCGAGAGGCGGCTAAAGCGAGTGCACCTTCTTTACTGATTTGAGATAAAAATTTGGGGGTAATGCAGAATCGTACAGGTTTCAAGAACATCGAAGAGATGAAAAACAGTCTAATAACCTACAGGATAACTGGACTGAAGAATGATGGAGATGCGCAAAGGAAGCCATCTTGGCTATTCGGCTCATCTACTCCTTATATGTTTTTTATCGCCCTTCCAATAGGCGTTTATTGACGTCAGCATCCTCTGGTTGGAATGAGAATGCACCTTTAATGGTTGCGTCCCAAATGTGTATCCTTCCACAATCTGGGCACTGATAGATTGTTCGCCCAAGAAAATTGCTACGAACATCGATGTAATCCCTGTCCGTTACACGACCGTGCTTGCTTACCTTTTCTAGCAGTCGATCGAGCTTATCTAAAATGGGAAACAGATCTTTGTCTGCCAGAATATGACCTTTGTGAGGAAGCGAATCTGTTCCGTCGAAAATTATGTTTCCGCAGTTACATTTCAACTTCATTTTCGAGCGGAATAACCTAGGTCTCCTATTCTTCAATCGCTCTGAGCAACTAGAACAAAGGGCTGAACAATCAATGTGCTGAACTTGGTTTCAGGTTGGGCGTTCCAGTTGCTCAACTGTTGAGCTGAGGGCTTGTGAATGAGACTTTCGCTAATCCAATGATGGACGGATTGGATATTGTCATTTGCGATCGCAACCCCTACATCCAACAAATTCAAGTGAGGCGTCACCACAATTACAGCATCGCGCTGAGAATGAGGGATAAGATCTCGCCATTCAATATCAGCAATGTCTTCAGCCAGTTGATCTTTGATATCTTGCATGACTTCGGCTGCTAGGTCCAAATAAGTCTTTACATCTTCTCATCTCAGGCCAAGATTAACCAGGAGTTTGGATCATTCGAGCTATGGCACAAGTTCAGTATTGCGTTTACCAACAACTTACACTTGCAATGACTCCACCATTATGAACAAGCCTGAGACCTCCAGCAAATGGGCAACAGCCAGCTTTCTTTATAACCCCACTTGCTTTGAAGACTTCAGTCTTCCCTTTAGAAATTCAGCTTCAAAATATCGATCAATCGAAGCTTCCCAGCGAAGGACTAAACGATCGCCACTAGAGGAAATCGTTCTACCATCCCAACCAAAGACTGTAACGACATCATCATGTGTGACGCCAGGTATGACGCAAGTTTTGTAGACGTCATATTCTACAAATTGATACCCTCGATTACACACCTCATGCACCCATATGTTGGGTTTTGCTGGTGAAGCAGGCTTTGGCAGGGAGGTCAAATCTTGTATTTGACGCTGCGTCTGTGGTGATAGTTTTGAATCATGAATTTCACCCGACTTTGGGAAAAAAGCAATACTATAACCGGCAAGCAATATACCACCGATCAGAGTTATAAATTGAACCATAAACAGAAAATGTTTAGGTCTGCTTCTTTTAACATACCTGTCTCTTTTTCTTCTCCTTCTATGGGAGAAAGACCTGCGAGGAGCATGTTTACATTTTTTTTCCGTATGTTTATCAATCGAGACGGCTGTTCGTTCAGGTAAAGTATTTGTCATTGCTATCAACTCAACAGTATCTAGGTATAAGGCATATGTTTTATCTCCGTATAAGGCAGATTTTTTATCTTAGCGAAAGATAAAAACATAGAAGTATTTAAGTTCAAAGCAATTACTATCTAACGGCATTGGGTTACTATTCTAAGCCCAAAAAACAAGTCATCCACATAAATTAGAATTATCTATATTGAGATAGTTTGAATAGCAAGATATCGTTTTATAGAATCTGTATTGTGGACGATTCTATAATCCTTCAGATAACAGTAATCCCTTAAATAATAGTCAATAGGGCACTTTGCATATATGAGGTATCTACGGTAGTGTAAGTGACACCTATCGTTATAACGCCTTGATTACCCCATTTCCCTTAAGAAAGACTTAACAAAATAAGCAATGATTTCAATAATTCGATGTTACCTGGGGTCGTGGTTCTATTTATAGCTGTGGATGTTTACCGATTATACGTTTCAGTTTATCTCTCAAATAAGGGATAGATCTGTTAAGTAGATGTTACAGAAATTAAGAGGGTGGAAAAGTATTTCATTTCCTTAGTAATCTAGTTAAAGATTACCTGAGCCCATTACTTTTGATTTAGCGTTTTGTGCCTGAGAGGAACTCAGTCCTCACTCAAATTAAGCATAACGTTAATAAAAATACTCAGCTAGAGTATAAACTTAGCTCTTTCATCTAGGATTAAATAGCAGTCAAACGGTTGTAGTATGACCAATCCTCGTCCCTATCATGTTGTGCTTTATGGGGCTAGTGGGTTTACCGGACAGCAAACCGCACAATATTTCGCCGATAGAGTCGATCGTGAGCAAGTCCGATGGGCGATCGCAGGTCGGAATCGTCAAAAATTAGAACGGGTTAAACAAACGCTCGCTATCCCTGTCGATATTCTCGTTGCAGACAGCCAGGATCAAGAGGGGTTGGATGCCATTGCGGAACAAACTCAGGTCATTCTGAATACGGCTGGGCCTTTCGCGCTGTATGGGGATGGCATTGTAGATGCCTGTGTTCGCAAGCAAACCCACTATGTCGATATCACAGGCGAAACGCCGTGGGTGAAGTCTTTAATTCAGCGGTACCATGCCAAAGCCGCGGCAGAGGGTACCCGCATCATTCCCTTTTGCGGCTTTGACTCAGTTCCTTCTGATTTGGGCACTTATCTACTGGTTCGTTATATGCAGCAAGAATTAGGGGTATCTTGTCGGCAAGTCAAAGCTTATTTCCAAGCATCTGGTGGCTTAAATGGTGGCACCTTAGCCTCTGTAACCCACTTGATAAAATCGGGGCAGTCTTCTCAAATGGCTGACCTCTTTTTGCTGAACCCAGAGGACACCACTCAGCGCCTCAGCCAGCATTGCCAAGATCCCCAATGGCCCCAGTATGACAGTGACTTAGGAGCATGGATTGCACCATTCTTTATGGGGCCTGTCAATACTCGAGTGGTCCGGCGCAGCAGTGCTTTGTACGATCAATGGCAAGACTCCTATGGTTCCAACTTTGTCTACCAAGAGTACGTCAAGGCAGAAGGACCGTGGGCCAGTCTTGTAGCCGTAGGCATCACATTAGGAACGGGGTTATTGGGCTTAGCACTCAGTCAATCTTGGGTCTGGTCTGTACTGCAATCCCGTTTTCCTCGGCCTGGTGAGGGACCATCGGCCCAGGTAATGGATGAGGGCTGGTTCCGGTGTGAATTGTTGGGCGTTGCAGAGGATGGCCGCATCGTTCACGGTTTGATTCAAAACCAAGGCGATCCAGGCAATCGATCCACTGTGAAGTTTTTATGTGAATCGGCGCTCTGTCTAGCCCTTCAAGCTGAACAACTACCTGGCCAGCATCGAGGTGGCGTGCTCACTCCTGCCACAGGTTTAGGAGATGTCCTCGCTCATCGATTACAGCAAGCTGGAACAATTATCCAGTTATCTTCCCATAACATCGAAAATTAATGGGACCTTTTCGATCTCAGCCTGCTTTCTGCCTTCCCTAAATCTTTTAAAAACTCACTTGCTAATCACTGAGCTTATAGCTAAAGTTTGCTTCTAAAAAATAGAATAAATTCCATTCATAATGGTATCAAATTCAACCCAAAAAAGCAACTGGCGGCACAAGATTATTTAGAAAACTTCTTCTACACATTTAAGCTATGAAAACCCATCTTTTCTCATTATTGTTCAAAGCTAAACATTATGTGGTTGAACCTGCTCTGACGCTAGGATAGAATCTTTTTAGGGAGATAAGCTGCATTTCAGGGTTCTAACTCCTTAGATACTCCAATTAACGCTATTTCTCTTCCTTAAATCCACCAAGAGCTAACGTTAGGCGACAGGAAAATGATCGTCCTTGGCTTTTTTGGGTAATTGTTTTCAAATCTGCAGAATATTTTGACGGCAGAAAAAATGAGGAATATTATGAGGACACAACTGTCAACAAAAATAATTAGAGGGGAACAATATTGGAAAGGATTTAGGACGTTCCCCTATCCTGCTCAACTCGCAGTACATAATGACTGATCCATTCAGGGACAACATCAGCTTATTGCCACGCTTTTCTTCTCTTAATTTCAGTTATGACATTTAACACACAAGCATCTCAAATAGTTGCTCCTCTCCGTCCTGAAGAGTCGAAAGGCTTGATCTTAATTGTTGATGATACCCCCCACAACCTACAGATTCTATCGACGGCGTTAACCAAACAAGGGTATCAAGTGCGTGGAGCAGCTAGCGGATCAATGGCGCTTATTGGGGCACGCAATATTTCGCCTGACTTGATATTGCTGGATATCAAGATGCCAGGGATGGACGGCTACAAGGTTTGTGAACAACTGAAGGCCGGCGAAACAACACAGGATATTCCGGTAATTTTTATTAGTGCCTTAGACGATGCCTTAGACAAGGTGAAAGCCTTTACTGTTGGGGGTGTGGATTACATTACTAAACCGTTTCAGTTAGCAGAGATCTTAGCGCGTGTCGAAAACCAACTCACGATTGGTCGTTTGCAAAAGGCACAGCGCCAACAAAATGAACGGTTACAAGCCGAAGTCCGAGATCGCATCGCCGCCGAAACCCAAATCCAAGCGCTTAATGCCGAACTAGAGCAAAGAGTGATCCAGCGCACTGAGCGACTCAACCAAGAAATTGCTGAGCGCGAGAAAGTGCAAGCCTTGCTCAAGTACATGGCTATGCACGATCCGCTGACAAATTTGCCGAATCGCACTTTATTCTTTAACACCTTAAAAGAGGCCCTACAAGCGTATCGAGAGCACTCAGACCAATCTTTTGCACTCCTGTTTTTGGATTGCGATCGCTTCAAAGCCGTCAATGATGCCTTCGGCCATTTGGTGGGCGATCAAGTCTTAGTGGCCATTGCTCAACGTCTGAAAAACTGTGTGGGAGATCATCTATTAGCACGATTAGGTGGAGATGAATTTACCATTCTGCTCAAGAATACCCCCCAGGAACAAATAGCCACGGAGGTTGCCCATGCCATTCAACAGAGCTTGTTAAAACCGTTCCAAATTGATGGCAATGAGTTTTTTATCTCTGCCAGTATTGGTATTGTGATGAGCCAACTGGATTATCAGCAACCTGCCGAGATGCTACGGGATGCAGATACAGCGATGTATCGGGCCAAGGCCTTAGGGAAAGCACGGCATGTGATGTTTGATACCAGCATGCATGAAGATGTCCAAAGCTCATTACAACTCGAAACGGATTTACGGCGAGCCATTGAACGCCAGGAATTTATCCTCAATTACCAGCCCATCGTGGCCTTAGAGACAGGAAAAATTACGGGCTTTGAAGCGCTCGTTCGCTGGATCAGCCCTGAGTTAGGCTTTATTTCTCCAGGGAAATTCATTCCTCTAGCTGAAGAAAATGGCTTAATTATCCCACTGGGAGAGTGGGTCCTCCGTGAGGCCTGCCGCCAGTTACGCGCTTGGCAAACGGAACAACTGACTGATATTCCCTTAAACATGAGTGTCAATCTTTCTGTGAAACAGTTTTCTCAGCCCAATCTAATCGAAACCATTGATCAAATTCTGACTGAAACAGAACTACCAGCCCATTGCCTCAAGCTGGAAATCACAGAAAGTGCGATTATGGAAAATTCTGACTCAGCCGCGAAGGTTCTTGAGCAGCTCAGAGCCCGCCATATCCATTTAAGTATTGACGATTTTGGCACTGGGTACTCTTCGCTCAGCTATTTACATCGATTCCCTGTCGACACCCTCAAAGTAGATCGTTCCTTTATCAACCGTTTGGATGCAGCAGATGGCAATACCGCCATTGTCCAGGCGATTGTCACCTTAGCTCAAACCATGGGCATGGATGTCGTCGCAGAAGGGATTGAAACGACGGGGCAACAGGTGCAGCTTCAAAAATTAGGGTGTGAGTATGGGCAAGGTTATTTGTTCTGTAAACCTGTCAATGCTGAGCTAGCGGGTGAGATGCTGGCGAGTGGCCAGCATACCTTAGGGTAGTCCAATGGCTTTACTGCTATATTTTTCTGCATCATTCAGATGTTAACGATGCTGGAACATACTCAAAGATAAGACGTAAGCATAGCCGATTAAGAATAACAACAGAAACGGCAGAGACAGATAATGGGCATTCAGGACAGCCACCATTACGGTTAAGAGTAAATAGACCACCATCGACAGTTCTAAATAAGGAACCCAATTTTTGGCTGCTCGATATTTTCTCGTCTTCCAATTCTCTTCGTTTTTGACGACGCCATGTTTGGGAGTACGCACAAAATCTCGACTCGCTCGAAATAAGCCATCACAAACGGCTAAGGATTGATTAATGCTCAGCCCAATTCCTACACTCATTAACAGGAATAGATTCGAGGCCAGCTTCCAAGGGGATTGTTGGCCTCGTTGTTCTTCTTGGGCAACGGTATAGAAGGCCAATAAACTCAGGGTGGTTACCAAGAATAAGGGCAGATGAATCGCTAGGCCGTACCGCCAGTCCGTTTGGGCCAGAAAGAGTTGATAGGGCAAAGATAAGAGCAGTAATACCAGCAGCAAGAGGTAATTAAAGTTGTTCGTGAGATGGAAAAAAGCTTCCCATTTCACCTGCCAAGGAATCTTTGCTGTTAAGACTGGCATGAGCAGTTTCTTGGCCACCTGGCTTGCTCCTTTGGCCCACCGAAATTGCTGAGACTTAAAGGAATTCATCTCCATTGGCAATTCCGCAGGGATAACAATATTGGGTAAATAAATGCATTTCCATCCCTTGAGTTGGGCTCGATAGGATAGGTCCAAATCTTCTGTGACGGTCGTATGTTGCCATCCTCCGGCATCTTTGATCGCTTGAATACGCCAAATTCCAGCAGTGCCATTGAAATTAAAAAAACAGCCTGAACGATTCCGGGAGGTTTGTTCCGTTACGAAGTGCCCATCCAACATTAGGGCTTGGATTTCCGTGAGAATCGAATAATGGCGATTAATATGCCCCCAACGCGCTTGGACCATGCCCACCTTGGGATTCGCAAAGTAATGAACCATATTGATTAAGGTATTGGGAGCAGGGACGAAATCAGCATCGAAGATCATGACTAATTCACCCGTGGCTGACTGGAGTCCGTAGGCCAGTGCACCTGCTTTATACCCTTTGCGATCGCAGCGATGAATATACTCAATATTCAGATGGCGCTGCTTTAAGTCTTGAACCTTAGCCCAACAAATCTCTTGCGTTTCATCTGTCGAGTCATCGAGTACCTGAATTTGCAATTTATCAGCGGGGTACTGCAATGCTGCGACAGCCTCTAATAGCCGATCTACCACATACATCTCATTAAACAATGGGAGCTGAATCGTGACTGGAGGGAGTTCCGATTCGGAGAAGGGCTTTAGGGGCTGGATATCCCGATGGCGATGAAGGTAGTATCGCCAAATAATGGAAATTTTGTGGAAGCTGTAGATGGCGATCAGCGTCAGAATACTAAGATATAGTTCCGGAATAATGCCTGATACGCTATCAATTAAATGAATACCCATATAATGCTTGCAATCAATAATCTTGCTTTTAAAATCCCCGCTACTCCTGACCCATAGCTTGTTATGAGGGGCGGAAAACCTGTATTCTAGCCCGCCAAGACGAGGGTTAGCTTAATTCAATCTGAGAAGATAATTAGTTTCTTCTGCTATCTCTTTAAAACAGTCAGAACTGTCTCAGTGACGACGCATTCTCTCTACGGCAGACTCAGAATGTGAGTCAGGGATGGCCAAGAGGGAACTTCAAGGGGTAACGATAACTGTGGGGCTGTCAGAATCCATCGCATCTTGTAATCCACACCCGCCCATCGACAAATCAAATAGATGCAATCCCAATTTTTGCGATAGGGCTTCTAGAACTCGACGACCGCGAATACTATTGCCATACTCATCCAAAAGTGGAGAGAAAACAGCGATTCCAGCCTGATTAGGGACCACTGCCAGGATGCCACCAGAGACACCGCTTTTAGCAGGTAAACCGACCTTGTAGGCCCATTCACCAGCAAAATCATACATACCACAGGTATACATGACGCTGAGGATATCCTTGACATAATTTGGATCAACGGCTTGTGCTTGAGTAAGGGGGTTAACCCCCTTGCAGGCTAGGGTTGCGGCCATGACTGCTAGGTCATGGCAATTGACCAGTACGGAGCATTGCTGAAAATAGAGATCCAACGCTTCATCGATCTTGTGATCGATCATGCCGAAATTGAGCATTAAATGGGCAATCGCTCGGTTGCGATGTCCCGTATCCCGTTCGGACATAAATACGGGCATATCAATAAAGACTTCATGTCCCACATAACGATGAAACATATCTAGTAAGCGATTGAGGCGATCAGTGGAACTATTCCCCTTAATCAAGCTGGTAATTGCAATGGCTCCCGCATTGATCATGGGATTATCTGGACGTTTAGAATCTTCGTCGAGGCGAATCAGAGAGTTAAAGGGATCACCTGTAGGTTCTACCCCAACTTTGGTGAGTAAAGTGTCGCGCCCGTGATCGGCGAGGGCCATCCCATAAGCAAATACCTTGGAAATGGACTGAATCGTAAAGGTCTGCTCGCAGTTCCCAACTTGAAAGGTTTGGCCGTCAACGGTCACCATTGAGATGGCAAACCAATTCGGATTGGCCTTACATAACTCAGGAATATAGCAGGCTAATTCGCCTTCTTGATGCTGCTGATATTGCTGGTATAAGGACTCAAGTAGCGTTTGCAACTCCGACATGATTTCTCCCATTGAACCTGAGATCATTGTCGCAAATTGTCTTAGTTGAGATCGCAAGACCTTCAGTCTACTCAGCCGGGTGAACAGCCAGCCATCGGCCAAGACCAGCCCTGCCATGCTCAGCTTCAGTCCTGTACAACGCCACAAATTCCAGAAAATATCAAAGCTCAAAAATGGAGCCATTATCGAAAAAATAGAATGTTTTTATCGATAAATACCTCCAAAAATCCTAACCAAAAATAATCAGCAGATCGGTACAGAATGTGCATCAAAATATTATTCTGGCATATGATTTTATCGTCTGTTCATCTTGATTAAGATATGTAAAAAGGTAAGTAACTTTTGCGCTTTAGCCCGAAAAGTTTACAGAATGGCGATTCAACACAACCGATCTGGACTAAAGGCTGAGCAGTTAAATTTTTCTGCCTGGGAATGTCAGTCGTTGTATTTGTTCCCATGAACCCAAAGGTAGGTGGAAATGAATAAGACCGTTTTATGCCTTAATGTCGTATGTACTGGGACCCTCTTTATCGCACCCAGTCTGGCCCAAAGCTCTTTAGATAAGCCGATCACCGAACAACCTACTGCTTCGAGTAGAACCACAGGGCCTCTGCGATCGCACAGCATCAACTGCTCTGCAGACTATCCTCGTCACAATCGTCCTAGCCATACTCCTGCTCCAGTTAGCCCCTCTTCTGTGCCCAAAAAAATCACGACGGCACCTGCTGTTTGGCAAGATCTACGATCTCATCATCTGAGCCAGCCAACAACGTCTTCTGCCTCTGTCCCGTCTAAACTAGCGGTCAAAAAAGTCCGCAATTATCAGTCCATTTCCATCCCCCAACCCGTGATTGTCGAGGCACAAGGTTGGACACGTGATCAAAAGGGGCGCATCGTATTGACGGCAAAACTCCCGAAGGTGGAAGAAACGGCGTCACTGAAGTCAGCGTGCTAAAAGCAGGCTCAATACCAACAGAATAGCGGAGTCAGCTATGCGTAGGGCTTCCGCGTTGGACTGTGAGTGAAACGATGCGGTCAGCATCGGGAGAATGTCACTTGCACAGGTGGCAAGCTCACAGTCGCTTGTATAAAGATATCAAATTAGGATAATGCCGCCACATAGGGGGTTAGTTTATCGATCAGCTGCTTTGTTCTGACTTCAACGCCCTTATCATGCAAATGATATATCGAGTCATAAAACATCGATGTATCGTACATAAAATCCTCTGGCTCTCCTACGATCGCAATATCATTTTGCCGATAAAAGTTTTTGATATTGCGAAAAAACTCTTGCTGAGGAGGCTCGCTATACTCTTCGAACCAAACGGTGTTGGGCCAAGACGCAATCACTTGGATTTGGTTTTGGTCGCACCACTGGATGAAATCTTGAATAGCCTGCATGCCTCGGGTTGAATGTTGATGGCCATTGAGTTTTAGCGGGGTCAGATTTTCAACCGCTTCTAATAATTGGGGACTCATTTGTTCTTGCTGATTATCAATGTTATCCCCATAACGATTAAGGCTATTTCTCACCGCTACTAACTCAGAAGATTGTGCTGTGGGGACCTGATGCTGAGCTTTGGCCATCACTCTATCCATTAACGTTGCTAACGATAAACCACTAAACAGTTGCAGTTGAGTGACGGGGCCAACTGAGAAAAAATAGGGATGGTCATAATTAAGAATATACTCAATTAACTCTTGCCTAGGCTGACCATTATCTTGATAAAGACTATATTCTAAGGGCAGTAAGACCATATCTCCAGGCTTTAGCCAGTGCTGAGCCCGCTTAAGAAGGTAATCTGTTCCCAAGGGAATAACACTGCCGCCATTGAAACAAGATTGCTGAGTGATGTCACTGATCAGTTCACAGCTAATCCCTTGTTGTGAATTAGACCCTGAAACAATAGCTAGCTTTTGGCCTTCGATCTGCTCTGCAATTTCAGATTTAATGTTGTAAAGCTCATTCGTCGCCACCGCAAAATTGCTGGGTGCCCCAATACTGTAGATGGTGGCCAAGCAAAACATAAGCCAACACAGCAAGAATACAACAGCAGTTGCTCTGAGATAGTGAAGATATTTCATCTGCGTTAGAAATTGAAGTACAAAAACTCACTCTGGGGAGCTTCGAGAAGGGTTTTGACGGTCATAAAGGCCAAAACTCCAACGAGTAGACTAAAGAGCTGAATCGGACGCCATTGGAACCACCGATTCATTGGCCGGATTGGCTTATTCGTATTTGTAGTGGTTAGCGATGCTAAATCTGCAGCAGGAGTATATTGCTCCATCCACTGGTAAATATTAGGTGCAAACCAAATAATGGCAAATGCAGCCATAAATATAGTAATAAAGGGTGGAAAGCTAATCGCGATTTCTGGTACTAAACCCTCAAAGGTAACGCTCCAAGACTGCAGGAAGGCCAGTTGATCAGCCAGTACGTAAGGCAAAGATAAACCGTTTGCACCCACCATACCTTTCAGAATTGAGATAGCCGCTCTCATACTATCTGCTCTAAAGAAAACCCACCCCACAACAACAGCCAAAAAAGTGATTGAGCGGCTTAATAGCTGAGTGGACCAACCCTGATTTTGGGGTTTATAGCCGAGAGAATTCAATAGCGATTGCCATTGCCGATGAATCACTAAATAGGCGCCATGCAACCCTCCCCAAAAGACAAAAGTCCAGCCCGCACCGTGCCAGAGTCCTCCTAATAGCATGGTGACCATCAGGTTAATATTGCGCCGCACTATCCCCATCCGACTACCCCCTAATGGAATATAGAGATAGTCTCGGAGAAAACCCGAAAGCGTAATGTGCCAACGACGCCAAAAGTCACTAATATTTTTGGCCTTGTAGGGAGAGTAAAAGTTTAGGGGAAGCTTGATATTGAACATTCTGGCAATGCCAATGGCCATGTCAGAATAACCTGAAAAATCAAAGTAGAGTTGTAGGCTATAGGCAAATGCCGCGATCCAAGCAGCAACAAAGGTGGTTGAGGTGCCCTGACTAGCCATCTCAAAGACAGGCGTTGCATAGACTGAGATGCTATCGGCTATCAGTACTTTTTTACCTAATCCTAGACAAAAAATAGTCAGACCTATCGCCATATTTCTTGCATTAAACTGACTAACCTTGGGGTTGTTAAATTGAGGAATCAGTTGGTCATGGTGGACAATGGGGCCAGCAATCAGCTGCGGGAAAAATCCAACAAAAAGGCTGTAATCAAAAAAACTATATTTCTTGGCAGTATCTCTATATACATCTACCAAGTAGGCAATTTGTTGAAAGGTAAAAAATGAAATTGCCAAGGGCAAAATAACTTGGTTGAGATTAAAGTTAGTTGCCAGTAAGCCATTGACGGTTTCGACAAAGAAGTTAGCGTATTTAAAGTAGCCTAATAAGGCTAAGTTGACGCCTATGCCCGCGATTAATAGCCTCTTTTGATTGGAGTGGTGGGCTGGGGCGGAGCATTTATATAGCGCTAGCCCCATCGCGTAGTTAAAAACGATAGAGAAAAGGAGTAGACCTAAGTATGCAGGGTTCCACCAACTATAAAAGAAAAAGGAAACAGCAATAAGAATAAAGAGTGCAGCCTTGTGATAACCCAACATCCCCAACGAGAAGAAGAGTACAAGACTGATAGGAAGAAATAAGAAAATAAACTCTAAAGAGTTAAATAACATTGTTCTAATGAGTTTATATAGTTGAAACTTCGAGATAAAATTCCTTCAAAAAAGCAAAAAAAGTTCGCCGATCTATCGGGAAATAGCGAAACTGAGAATCAAAGTTGACGACAATCTTGCGCCTGCTTTTTCTCTCTGGAAGGCATAAAAAAATCCTACTCGAATGAATCAAACTCGCAGATTTATTTACTCAATGTTAACTTAGATTGCTTAATTTAAATGAAATTATAGATCATTTAAATTGATCCATAATTATCGTTAATGCCTGTTAGTTCCAATCAGGACTTTTCAGGGCGCTGACTTAAAGAGCGCTCAAATCTTTAATAGACAATAGGTTGAGCAATTCTTAGAAAAAATGTAGTCATACCAATTTCGTACGGAGATGAACTGTTTGACTCAAATGATCGACCAAATTTCAATGTGTTCGGCGATCTATACAGGTCATTTAGCTGGGTAATTGGTATCAATGCTCTATGGATTGTTTAAATTCTTATAGGAACAGACTTTGGGTCAATACGCTCAAATCTCAAAATGAACGCCCTGTTGTTTCAATAGTTCGTACTTGCTTTGATCAAACTGATAGAGTCTAGCAGCCCGATGTGCTACTCCAGTTTGGTGCTCGTCCAGAGGGATTAAGACATCCATTTTTAGCAGTTTCTTACGAAAGTTCCGTTTGTCTAGAGAATGGCCAAGTACGGTTTCGTAGAGCTGTTGAATTTGAGTAAGCGTAAATTTTTGCGGCAGCAGTTCGAAGCCAATCGGTTCGTAGTGAACTTTGCCCTGCAAGCGCTGGATGGCCTGTTGCAAAATTTGAGCATGATCAAAGGCTAAGGACGGCAAATTTTCCAGGGAATACCAGGCTGCATCCTCCGCATCAGTAGAAGCCTGTAAAGGATATTCCATTAGGTTGATTAACGCGTAGTAGGCAACGGAGATGATGCGATCGCGTGGATCTCGCTCCAAATCACCAAAGGTATAGAGCTGCTCTAGGAAAATACCCTGAACCCCCGTTTCTTCTTGCAGCTCCCGGCGAGCTGCATCTTCTAAAGATTCATCCATCTGCACAAAGCCCCCAGGCAAGGCCCACTGATGCTGAAAAGGGGGAATCTGGCGCTGGATCAGGAGGACTTTGAGATCAATCTGTTTATCTAGGCCAAACACCACGCAGTCAACGGTCAGGCCAGGGCGCGGATAGTCATAGGTATAGGGCATAGGAGCGGGGGAATCTTGACATCGTGTAAAAGTGACACTATGATAGATTTATTCAAGTTAGTGTCGTTTTTACACTATAAAGCAATGCAACAGCATTTTGAAGTCGCGGCTGGGTCTATTCTGGGCCAGAACCATCGACGAGTGAGTCAGAATAATCAAGATGCTTGGGCAAGTCTGGCGCTCGAACAAGCCATGATTGCTGTGGTCTGTGATGGGTGCGGGAGTCGACCTAACAGTGAGGTGGGAGCGCAGTTTGGGGCTCAGCTAACGGTGCATACGCTTGCCCAACTCGTAGCAGCGGAGCGACCAGAAGACGAACTATTTTGGCAGATGTTGAAGAAGCGCCTATTAGGAGGGATGCAGACTTTACAGAAGCGGTTAGGAGCGGATTCGCAAGGGCTGTTGGATTACTGGTTATTTACCCTGATGGGGTGTTTAGTGACCCCAGAAACCACCTGGATTTTTGGCTTAGGGGATGGGGTATTTGCCATCAATGAGCAGATTCACCCCATCGGTCCATTTGCCAATAATACCCCGCCCTATTTGGCCTACAGCTTGCTATGGGACACCGAAAAAGGCCCCGATCCGTTTCAAATCCAGATTTATGCTCAACACCCCACAGAACAGGTGCAGTCTGTGCTGATTGGGAGCGATGGGGTGGGGGACTTAATGGATGTAGCGGAGAATTGCCTCCCAGGGAGACCGGAACCTGTGGGACCACTGAATCAGTTCTGGCGTTGCGATCGCTATTTCCAGAACCCCGATCAGGTACGACGGCGGCTGGCTCAGATCAATCGAGAGGTGATACGGCCAGATTGGCATACCCGGCAGGTGCGAAAGATACCGGGGTTATTACCAGACGACACGACGTTAATCAGCATTAGACGGAAAAGGACAGAAGGAGGAGGCAAGGATGCTAGGTGCAATTGCAGGTGACATCATTGGGTCGGTATTTGAACCCCATTGGCGACGGATTAAACGGAAAGAGTTCGACCTATTTAGTAAAAAATCAAAATTTACAGATGATACGGTGCTGACGGTGGCCGTTGCTGAGGCCATTCTCCAACAAAAAGCCTATGTCTATACCATCAAGGACTATTACCGACGCTATCCCAAAGCTGGCTATGGTAAGACTTTTCGGGAGTGGGGAGCATCCGATAGTGTGGAGCCGTATCACAGTTGGGGAAATGGTTCGGCCATGCGGGTCAGTGCCGTTGGGTTTGCCTTTGAAGATTTAGAGACGGTATTGCAGGAAGCGGAGCGGAGTGCAGCCGTTACCCACAATCACCCGGAAGGGATTAAGGGGGCACAGGCAACAGCTGCAGCCATTTACCTGGGACGACGGGGACGGTCTAAAGCAGAGATTGAAACCTATATCGAAGCCACCTTTGGCTATGACTTGAGTTTGAGTCTAGAAGAAATTCGGCCCCAATATCAGTTTGATAGCTCCTGTCAGGGGTCAGTGCCCCAGGCGATTACGGCGTTTCTAGAGTCGACGGATTTTGAAGATGCCATTCGCAATGCTGTATCTCTGGGAGGCGATAGCGATACCCAAGCCTGTATTGCGGGTGGTATTGCCCAAGGATTCTATGGTGGGGTGCCAGAACGGATTGCCCAGGAGACTTGGGCACGATTAGATGCAGATTTGCAGCAGGTAGTCGAGGCATTTATGGCAACTTATCAGATTGAATAGGCCTGATTTAATAGGTGCGATAAAGAGTATGCAATTCACATCTATTTTAGGTGTGCTTATGGATAAGCCCTAATGCCTTTCTCCCAGAAGACCTGGGAGCAATACCACAGCTTATTAACTCGTATCGTCGATTGGTATTGCGATACGAAAATCTACTTTTTCAATTTTTATGGACGTTTATATCAATCAAAAACGAGTTCGTCTGCGCCCCCAGCAAGCCATCGGTAAGGGGGGAGAAGCGGATGTGTATCGCCTTAATCGGACAACAGCAGTGAAGCTGTTTAAACCGCCCAGTCATCCAGATTTCGAGGGCATGGCTGAGGCCCAGCAGGGCGCGCGGGAGCGGTTGGCGTTGCATCAGCAAAAGCTACGGCAATTCCCTCAGTCTTTGCCTGAGCGGGTTATTTCACCCCAAGCGTTGGTGATGAATCAAACTGGACAGCGTATTTTGGGCTATACGATGCCGTTACTGACCAATGCAGAGGTGCTGTTACGGTATTGCGATCTGCGATTTAGGCAGATGATAGAGACTCAGGCGGTAGTTGACCTGTTTTTAGATCTACACGAGACCGTCGCCAAGCTGCATTTTGCAGATGTGGTGATTGGAGACTTTAACGACCTCAATATTTTGGTCCAGGGTACCCAGGCCTTTGTAATTGATGCCGATTCATTCCAGTTTGGTTCGTTTCCCTGTTCGGTCTTTACCGCCCGGTTTGTCGATCCACTGCTGTGCGATTCGCAAGCAACACAGCCGATATTATGTCGCCCCTATTCCTGGGAATCGGATTGGTACGCCTTTACGGTGATGCTGATGCAGGCACTGCTGTTTGTTGATCCCCATGGAGGGGTTTATAAGCCTTCTGATCCGGCTCAGCGATTACCACAGGCCGCTCGACCGTTACATCGGGTGACGGTATTTCATCCTCAGGTGCGCTATCCCAAGCCAGCTTTACCGTGCGATCGCTTGCCGGAACCCTTGCTGAATCATTTTCGCCGAGTGTTTGAACAGGATTGGCGGGGGGAGTTTCCGCGATCGCTCTTGGAAAATTTGCGCTGGCAGACCTGTCCGTCCTGTGGGGCAGAGCATGCTCGCTCTGCTTGTCCAAGCTGTGTAAAATCCGTGGGCATCGCCCCGCCAACCGGTGCGGTTCAGGTGACAACGGTGCTGCAAACGAAGGGGGTAATCCTGGCAGCATCGGTGACGGCGGGGCAGCTACAGTGGCTGGTCTGGGAGGAAGGACAGTTTAAGCGGGAAGACGGAACGGTGGTGCTCACAGGGGATCTCAGTTCTGAGTTTGACTGGCATCTTCAGGGGCAAACCACCTGGATTGCCCAGCAGGGGAAGGTGGTGGGTGTGCCGACTACGGAGCGGATCGCCGTGGATAGCTACCAAGGTCGCTCTCAGTTTACGGTCAATGATCGGCATTGCTATTGGCTCAATCAGGGACAGTTGCTACGCGACCATGCGGTGGTGGGGGAGGTCTTGGCCGGACAAACCCAATTTTGGGTGGGGCCTCGGTTTGGCCTCGGCTTTTATCGCGCTGGCCAACTGAATGGGGCCTTTGTTTTCGATGCGGATCGTTCAGGCATCAATGATCGGTTGTCCTTATCTATGGGCGCAGGGACGATGGTGGCGGCCCACTGTACCTTTAGTCAGTCTCTCGGATGGCTCTTTGTGACAATCCAGGACCAAGGGATGCTGCAACAGCGCTGTTGGGTGATTGCGCCGACGGGACAGGTATTGGCACAGGCAGAGGTGGGGGAATGGGCCGCAACGGCATCCGGCCCTTGTTCCCACTGGGCGGTGGAAGAGACGCTGTTTGTGGCTACGGATGAGGGCATTATCCGAGTGCAGGTGGAGCAGGGGCAGTTAATCGTGCAGCGACGATTCCCGGAAACGGATCCCTTTGTACAGACGGGCAGCCAGTTGTTGGCGGCCCCCCAGGGACTCTATACCGTTGGGTCCCAAACGATTCAGTTATTGCAGTTATAGGAGTGTTTAAGATGATGTTGACGCAATTACCGATTCCTGATTTCTTTGACCCTCAGCGGGTGGGAGAGGTGTGGCGGGTTCCTTACCAGGAACGAGCCCAACAGGCCCAGGACTGGGCTAGCCAGGGAATACAGCCAGCGGCAAAGGATAAAACGCGGGTTTGCCTAATGGCGATTGATGTCCAAAATACCTTTTGTATTCCCGAGTTCGAGCTGTTTGTGGGGGGACAATCTGGCGTGGGGGCGGTGGAGGATAATCGCCGACTCTGCGAGTTTATCTACCGCAATTTAGGAACGATTACGGAAATTGCACCGACGATGGATACCCATACGGCGATGCAGATCTTCCATGCTGATTTCTGGGTAAATGATCGCGGTGAGTCTCCGGGGCCGCTGACGATGATTTCTTTGGCGGAGGTGGAGCAGGGGGCCTGGAAGGTCAATCCAGCCATGGCCTATAGTCTGGGCAATTATATGGCGCTGCAAAATTTTGCCCGCCATTATGTTCAACGTCTCTCCCAAGAGGGCAAATATCCCCTAACGATTTGGCCCTATCACTCCATGCTAGGGGGGATTGGTCATGCCCTAGTGGCGGCGGTGGAGGAAGCCTGCTTTTTCCATAATCTGGCCCGCCATAGTCAGACGAATTTTGAAATCAAGGGGGGCAATCCGCTGACGGAAAATTACTCGGTGCTTCGACCGGAGGTCCTCGATGATTCTAAGGGACGGCCGATTGCCCAAAAGAATACCCGGTTTATCCAAAAGCTGCTGGATTTTGATGTGGTGATTATTGCGGGACAGGCCAAGAGTCACTGTGTCGCCTGGACCATCGATGACTTGCTGACGGAAATTCAAGCCCATGACCCGAATCTGGCTCAGAAAATCTACTTACTGGAAGATTGTTCTTCGCCGGTGGTGGTGCCGGGGGTGGTCGATTTTACCGAGCAGGCCAATGAGGCGTTTCTCCGATTCCAGCAAGCAGGGATGCATGTGGTGCAGTCTACGGATGCGATCGCAAATTGGCCTGGAATCAATCCTTAGGCAGAATAGTCAATAGTAACTGTTGCCATCTCTATTGGGTTTGAAATGCTTAAACTTTGCCCTGTTTGTAGAACCCCCCAACTCTCCAAAGTCCTATTGGAATCCAATCTTCCCGCCTTTGCTTGCCCCCGATGTGAAGGGGAATGGATTTCAGCCGATGACTATTGGGCTTGGCTAGAGCATCAGGACGATATCCCTCCAGAACCGCCTGCGGATGGCCCTCCCTTGCAAGTGTCTGATAACCAACAAGCGACCCTTTGCCCAGACTGCCGTTGTTTAATGCTCAAGTATCGGGTTGGCCATGAGTTGAGTTTCTATCTCGATCAATGCTCAAGATGTCAGGGACTCTGGTTCGACAAAAATGAGTGGGCCAGCCTCAAGCGAAGAGGGCTGCATGATGAGGTGCATAAGGTGTTCTCCGCTCCCTGGCAAGCCAAAATCCGAGCGAATGAGCGGCAGAAAAAGGTGGACCAAGTGTATCTCAACACCATTGGCGCCGAGGATTATGTGGAAGCTCAGCGGGTTAAACAATGGCTCGATCAGCATCCCCAGAGGGATGTTCTGCTGTCTTTTCTTAATAGTGGTTAACTAAACCGCTTTCAATCCATTTCGGCAAAAGCTGATGTCTGGGAGCGATCGCTCCCCAGGATTCCTATACCTATTTTTTCGAAATTTTAGTGAGTTTAATCAAGGAGGATGTTATGTCTCAAGTCCCTAATCTAAATGCGTTATTCCAAGCTGCTCAGGCAGATGGCGTACTCTCAAACACGTCGATGCAGACTCTCAATATTGTCGATATTGGGGCACAGATCCAGGCGGGCCTGGGCACCCCCGTTGATGATGTAATGGCCAGTGAAGTGGTTCTGGTGACAATCATGCCAGATGATTCGGGCTCAATCCGGTTTGCGGGCAATGGGGCAGTGGTTCGGGCGGGCCATAATACCGTGCTAGATACCTTAGCCACGTCTCCGCAGCAAGATCAAATTCTGGTTCACAACCGCTATCTCAATGGTCAGGTGCTCTATCCCTACTGTCCCGTTGACCAAGCGATTCGGATGGATCAACACAATTATGATCCTAACCTGGGCACACCGCTCTATGACCAAACCTTGGTTCTATTAGCCACCGTCCTGGCCAAGGCCCAATCCTTTATCGAGAATGGTGTCCCCGTGCGGACGGTGTCCCTGATTATTACGGATGGAGCCGATGCCCATTCTCGGCACTCAGCTCGGAAGGTCAAGGGGATGGTCGAGGATATGCTACGCACGGAAGACCATATCATTGCCGCCATGGGGATTGAGGATGGACAGACGGACTTTAAACAGGTATTCCGCGAGATGGGGTTACGCGATCAATGGATCTTGACCCCTGGCAATTCTCAAAATGAAATTCGCAAGGCGTTTCAACTGTTTTCTCAGTCGGCGCTCAGGGCCAGCCAGTCAGCAGCTTCGTTTAATTCTCTGGGTGGATTTGGTGCTTAAGGACGCAATTAAAATGACCCTTGGGCAATCTCTCACGAGTGGCGATATCCAGCTCTAGCCAGATCCACTGCTTATGGTTCTGAGCGTTCATAAACGACCCGATTTCATCGCAGTCTACGGTGGGGTCAAGAGAGATTGCTACCGTCCCGGCGGGTTGGGAGGTCTACCCAGTGCCTCTGCCAGCTGTTGTTCAGTGACCCCTAATTTTTGGGCGGCGGCTGCCAGGTCAGGCTTGGGGGGGCGCTGTCCGGGCTGTGGCGGAGAATTTTCAGGGCTGCCCAGCGCCTCTCTTAACTGTGATTCTGACACCCCCAACTTCTGTGCTGCTGCTGCGAAATCGGGGCCTCTGCGTGGGGGGCGGTTATCTGGCCCTGGGGCTTTAGAATCGTTAGATGTCTCCGTACCTAAAGACGCCGTTAACCCTCGGAATGACTGAATAATTTGGTTGCTCCCAGGTGCTCCAGCGTGATAATGATATCCCCGGGTTGAATCAGAATGTCCACGAGAGTCGTCCAAGCCTGTGGGTTCTTGTTGGTCTTTGTCCAGTTGGGCATAGATGGCGAATCCATCCAAGGCGTAACCAATCATCGGTGCATGGTTATCCGTTTGGGCAATCTCTTTGGTTTGCCCCGTTGCCGCATGATAGTGATAACCCGTATGGGGATTGATATGACCACCATTATCATCTAAAGGGGCGATCGTATGGGCTGCTAGTATGGCATTCAGCGGCGCAGGGGGATCAAAATTGACACCGTTGAAGGCAACGCCAATCCCATCACGACCTAAATCTGTAGGGGTCGTCTGATAAACGGGAGTAACCGGAATTACGTAAGTCTTGGCGTTAATGGTGACCCACTCAGGACGGCCTTCAACGCAATAGTTGTTGTAACGCGGATCGACGTCTGGTTTTGCCGCTGCTTCGAAGGCTTCTTGGGTATTTGTGACTCGAATCGAACCATCATCATTCACTAATTTCCAGGCAGAATCTGAATAGAAGTCGGCCAAGCCAGCAATAAAGGCCCCATCAACATCGTAAACTTCCCCCGATCTAAACCAAATCCCACCCTTTTCTTTGCCGTCTTTTTCATTTGTGGGACACCAAGGCCCCATTTGATGCTCCTGCGGATCAGGTTTGATGGTAATGACATAGCAGGACGATTTTGTGCCATCGGATAAGGTGCATGATTCCTGAGTAATTTCCTTGGCTAAATTCTCTTTGACAAAATAGGAAGGGTTCAGTGAGATGGACGCCTTAGCAGAGGGTTCTTCTGGCTGGGGCGAAGGGACTTCATTGGTAGTCGCAGATTCTTCAGTCGATGAGCATGCAGTCAATATTAGTGCGGCTAGACCCCATGCAAATGGCACGAGAAATTTGTGCTTAGCGTTCATGTCTAAATCCTCTTAATACCAATTTCGTATGGAGATGAACTGTTTAACTCAAATGATTGACGAAATTTCAATGTGTTCGGCGATCTATACAGGTCGTTTAGCTGGGTAATTGGTATAACGCTCTTTCATCACTCTAACGAGATAAAAATTAGGCTTAAAGTATGAATGGTTTGGTCCTTCTATGCTTGAGCCGAG
>NZ_JANQOY010000149.1 GCF_028285565.1 Acaryochloris sp. IP29b_bin.148 | reverse complement strand
GGCTTGGGTCCCCAAATCTTATAGCCCACAAACCCCATGATGATCAAAGGGATGGCGATACTCCCAATCCGAAACCAGGGCTGGAGATAGTAGGGGTGTTTGACTTTATCCCCTGGATCGACCATTGTCTCTAGATCGTTGATGGGACGACCCTCAGCAATCTTATTCTCTGCTATCAGTTCATTGAGTTCGGGGTCATCCAACAATGTGGCCTTGGCTGCTTCGACCTGGCGTTTATCCGTCAGCATGTTTCGCTCCTTGTCGTCTTTCTCGGTTGGTTTATGTGGGCAGATCCACAATGTTGGTAATCAGTAGCTCTGAATGCAGGGCATCATCAATCATGCGGCCCAAGTCGGTATCGGCAATCTGCCAGTTGGGTCTAAACCCTTGGACGGCTCTCAGGGTCAATATCTTGTTGACCTTGACGGGGTTATAAATCAGGTTGTTTTGACCATCAAAGCGGTATTGGGTGGCGTATAGTCTGACATCCCATTCATGAGTCTCGGGGTCCAAGCGCTCAATCTTGGCTCCCGTGATGGTCGTCTTTGTATGCTGGGGCTTACCCACATAGTTAGTAAAGGGGTCTTTGGCCTTGGCATAGGCAATATGCTGACGCCCTAACCACTCCGCCCGGATATCAGGATGGATCTTGAAGGCTTGGGTGTACATGGGTAGGGGATAGATTAGCTTGCCTTCATGGTGACCCTCGCCATTCATCGGCCAGGTGTAGGCCACGGAGACAAATTCCTGGGCAAACCGCATCACCACCTCATTACTCCGGTAGAGGGGGTCCACGGGCTGACCTTTGACCACCAACCCCGAATCGGTTTGGATATACACCTGAGAGGGGGCTTGCGCTCTAGCTCCTTGAGTAAACCAGGAGAAGCACACGAGGATATTCAGCAGTAAGGCTGAAACTACAAGCAGGGGGAGGAAGCGAGAGAGTTTTTTAGTCATCGTTCATTACCACTCGTCGTAGATCGAATAATCAAACTCGGACTCAGGATCACAAACCCCTCTCATCCTTCTCCCACCACCAGAACTCGCCACTCCAAAAAGGAATTGCACCAACAGTAGAAACAGCACAAATCCTGTAAACCAAAACCAAACAATGTACAGATGGTCAAAGGTCCAGCAGAAGGCAAAATAGAACAGCACCGTCATCCCATAGATAAATCGGAAGTCCGACCACCAGAAGCGAAACTCAGGGATAAAGAGCTGACAGGCAATGAGCCCACAGCCCAAGGTAAAAAAGGAGTCCAACCCCGAAAGCTGGTCTGCCCCAGCAAAGATGCGGTGATACGCGGCAAACAGCGTCAGGACAACGCAGGCCATCAAGCCTGATAGGGGATTGAGTTCAGCCATTCCACCTCGAATGACCATCAGCAGGATGGCAAAGGCAACAAAGACGACGATTAGGGTGAGATATAAAGGCATTTTTATTGACCTCTCAATGACCTCATGGGCTTAGTGTGAACATAGGCAGAATGAGGAAGGAGCAGCAAATCGATTTAGTAATATTGCTCTCGGCGGTTCCGGGCTGAAATCATCGCTGAAGTAGCAATGCCCCCAGCAATGCCCCCCGCTGCACTGGCAACACCCAAGGCACCCCCTCGAAAGCTGGCAGCGGCCTTAAACCCACCGAGGAAGATTGAACCGGACACCAAGGGGGCGAGTAATCCATAGGTGAGGGGAAAGATATACCCGCCCAAGTCCACTAGGGTGGGTCGTTGCAGCATCAGGGCCACGATTCCAATGCAGAAGATATTGGCAAACTCCGCTAGGGAGAACATCAGCAGGGAGAACAGGTTCAAATCAAACAGAAAATGCCGCTT
>NZ_JANQOY010000111.1 GCF_028285565.1 Acaryochloris sp. IP29b_bin.148 | reverse complement strand
AGTCATGGTGTATTCTCTCTGTACGTTTGCTTGTCCAGAAGGATACGCCTTTTTTTATCTACGGCCTCATACACCAGAAATACTTATAACTCAATTATTGGAGCGCTATGCTGCTGGAGAAAGAGATTTCAGTGGAATTGAGTTTAAACGGGGTCTCCGACTTGAGGATGTCGAGTTGCCAGGTATCAACTTGAGTCAGAGTATTCTCTTTGGGGCTGAGCTGAGTGGTACTAACCTGAGTCGGGCTAACTTGAATAACGCTAATTTAGGGAGTGCTTGCTTGGAAAGAACTAATTTAAGAGAAGCTAGCCTTATCCATACCATTATTTCCGATGGAGGTTTGATTGAGGCCAATCTGAGTGGAGCGGATCTTAGCTTTGCTCATTTGGTTGAATGTCCTTTGGTTGATGCCGATCTTACTGGAGCTAACTTGAATGGTACGATCTTGGGTTTAAGGCCAATGCTACAGGGAGTTAACTTGACTAATGTTGATCTGAGTCAATCTTGTATCGATATTCCAGATGGGATTGAAGATCATAGTTTGGAGAGAGCCATTTTCTGCAATACCATTTTACCTGACGGGACTAAAATCATTAGCTTTATCTGAAGTATTTACAGCTAATAATGGTGCAACTAAAGAGGTTGAGGATTGAAATTAGAGAGTGTTTAACTCTGATTCAGAATCTGGATCAGAGTTTCTCCAATAGCCTTACAACCTAAGACCGTTGTACCTGGAGATTGAATATCGCCCGTCCGATAGCCTTGAGCCAATAAAGTCAGCACAGCAGACTCAACTTTATCCGCCGCCGCAGGCTGATCTAAGCCATAGCGCAACATCATCGCCACGCTCAAAACTTGAGCTAGAGGATTCGCTTTATCCTGACCCGCAATATCTGGGGCAGACCCATGAACGGGTTCAAATACCCCTGGACCGTCTGCCCCTAAACTAGCCGAGGGCAACATACCAATACTGCCCGTCAGCATCGCGGCAATATCCGAGAGAATATCGCCAAAAAGATTACTGGTGACGATAGTGTCAAACTGTTTGGGCCAGCGAACCAGCTGCATGGCGGCATTATCTACATACAGATGAGAGAGTTCTACATCAGGATATTCGGAGGAGAGATCGGTGATGAGATCGCGCCATAGTTGCGACACTTCTAACACATTCGCTTTATCCACCGAACAGAGCTTGCCACCCCGTTTTTGGGCGGTTTCAAAGGCGACTCGACCAATCCGATCAATCTCAGCCACCGTGTAGGCCATCGTATTGACGCCGCGTTGCTCACCCGTTTCGGTGCTAAATACCCCTTTGGGTGAGCCGAAATAGACCCCGCCTGTCAGCTCCCGCACCACCATAATATCCACGCCCTCAACCACCTCTGGCTTCAGACTGGACGCATCAATCAGCTGGGGCAAAATTTGAGCGGGTCTCAGGTTAGCAAATAGTTCTAGTCCTGCTCGTAATCCCAACAGTCCAGTCTCAGGACGAAGATGGCGGGGCATTGTGTCCCATTTATAGCCGCCAATCGCAGCCAACAAAACTGCATCACTCTGGCGACAAGCATCTAAAGTTTGTTTCGGTAGCGGGTTCTCCACCGCATCAATGGCCGCTCCCCCAATCAATGCCTCATTAAATTCAAAGGTCAAATTTTGCTGCTGCCCCACAACCTTGAGCACATCAACGGCCACGGCCATGATTTCAGGGCCAATGCCGTCACCCGGTAACAGCGTAATTCGATAGGACTGAGTCATGATGGTTTCGATCAAAAGCGCACAGGCTATCTATCATATGATGCAGCAACTCCCAACACCACAGAACTTGAAAATCTTTATGACTCCGTGTCTAGCCATTAAAGGAAGAGGATTGACTAGCTCTGTTGCCTCAGCGTTCAGGCGGTTCAACCATGGGTGGATCAAAAACCACATCTTCGTAGATCGCCGCCATTTCCCCCTCGTAATTGATGCTACTCAACGTGAAGGTCTCACTGGCAGCTGCGTAGGTTTCTAAAACCCATCTACCTTCACTTCGTCGAAAGCATTCGATTCGCTGGCGTCTGGGGTTGATCAACACGTACTCCTGCAAACTCTCTAGGGACTGATAATCCGCAAACTTATCTCCCCGGTCATAGGCTTCTGTGGAGGCTGAAAGAACTTCTACAATCAAGCAAGGAAATTGCTTGTAGGTCGCCGTTTCCTGATCACGGTTGTCACAGGTCACCATGACATCAGGGTAGAAAAAACGATTGTTCGCGTTGATGCGCGCTTTCATATCGGACAAATAAACTCGACATCCAGTCCCTCTAACATGACTGCGCAGACCAACCGCTAGATTCAGGGCAATGGTGACATGGGCATCTGAAGCACCTGCCATTGCATAGACTTCCCCATCCCGATATTCATGCTTGATCGGACTGGCTTCCTCGTAAGAGAGGTATTGCTCTGGGGAGAGATGAACTTGTTCAGAGAAGGCAACCATAATTTCTGTTTGGGGCAGAAGGTATGGGTTTAATTATTGAGCCTAAAGCCAGGATAAGCCAAAATTCTAATGCTTTCTTAGGCTGAAACCTGCCTTCACAGAAACATTTCACAAATAGGCTTACCCCGAGCTGAGGTTATTTAAGGTGTTAACGATCGGGCGCTAAAGCTGATCCGTGAGAGAGGGCTACTGCCTAGCCTGCACCTCGCTACCAGCGGCAATCTCGATAAAGTCTTGCATCTCTTCCAGTAATTCCTCCCGATCGAGCTGTCCTTTTTGGTGAATGCTTTGAACGGCATCTCCTAACTCTAGCCGCTCATGAGCAGTCAGATCCTTTGCGGACACAACAATCACAGGTACACTCTGCCATTCTGGTTGCTGTCGCAACACCTTGAGGAATTCGAACCCATCCATCTCCGGCATCATCAGATCGAGGAAAATCAAATCTGGGACACCATGCGTGTGCAGAATGTCGAGTGCTTGTTTGCCATTTCCTGCTGTTCGGTAGGGCCATTGTTCCCGCGTTAGCAGGCGACCCAGCATTTCCTGGGAGGGGAGATCGTCTTCAATCACTAACATCCAGTCATGATCTGCCGATCCAACATATTTGTCCAGTAGCTCTAACAACCGATCTCGCTGCAATGGTTTGGTGAGGAAATCTGTTGCGCCCAAGGAGAAGCCGACTTTTTCTGCATCCACCATCGTCATCATCACGACGGGGATATCGGCAAGGCTAGGACTACCCTTGAGTTTCTGAAGAACGGACCAGCCATCCAGTTCGGGCATCATCACATCCAGAATAATCATGTCGGGCATGATGTCTTCAGCCAACTGGAGTCCTTCTAACCCCGAAGACGACACCACGGCTTGATAGCCTGCCTCCGTCAAAAATCGCTGCATGATGTCGCGGGCATGTTCATCATCGTCAATGACCAGCACTGTTCCGCCAGGCTGTCCTTCGGCTATGGTTGGCAGCGAAATTTTACTCGGCTGGACAGGTGCAAATTGGGGTGGCGTTGATTCTGCAACTTCCGATTCCACTTGACGTGGGATATGAACCGTAAATTCAGTGCCGTAGCCATACTGACTGGTCACAGAAATATGGCCGCCCATCATTTCAACAAATTGTTTGGTAATGGTAAGGCCCAATCCGGTGCCCCCATATTTGCGGGTGGTGGAAGCATCTGCCTGGGTAAAGGCTTTAAAGACTTTCTCCAATTGCTCAGGCGTCATGCCAATCCCAGTATCTTTAATGCTAAAGACGATCTCCTCTCCAGCATCTTCAGAAACGGTGAGGCTAATTTCGCCTGATTCTGTGAACTTACAGGCATTACTGAGCAAGTTGTAGAGACTTTGGCGAACTTTGGTTTGGTCGGCATACAGATTCCCGATATTTTCAGGACAATGGAGGACCACCATGTTGCCTTGCTTATCGGCAATGGGTTGCAAGGTCGCGGCAATGGTTTTGACCATAGGTGCGATCGCAAAGGATTCTAAATAGAGTTCCATCCGTCCCGCTTCAACCTTGGATAGATCTAGCACAGCGTTAATCAACTCTAGGAGATGTTTGGCCGACCCAGAAATCTTCTGGAGATCAGGAACAAAGTCATCTTGTCCCATATCTTCGGCATCCTCTTCTAGCATTTCGCTATAACCAATAATGGCGTTGAGGGGGGTGCGGAGTTCATGACTCATATTAGCCAAGAATTCGCTCTTACTCTTATTCGCTTCTTCCGCTTTCTCCCGCGCCTCTTCGGCAGCTTCCATACTCGCGGCCAGCTGAGCGGTGCGGGCTTTGACCCGAGTCTCCAACTCTTGGTTCATTTGTTTGAGGCTCGCTTCAGCTTCCTTGCGAATCGTCACATCCTGGAGGAACAAGGACAGACCATCCACGCTGGGATAGACGCGAATCTCTAACCACATTTGATTAGGGGGGTAGAACACCTCGAAGGTGGTCTTTTGCTTCTCTTTCAGAGCTTGTCGGTACTTGCCGAGATGATCTGCGCCAAGCATATCGGGAAAGCTTTGCCAAAAGTCTTGGTTGAGGATCTGTTGGGAATCTGTTTGCAGAATCTCTGCGGCTTTGTCATTGATAAATGTGATTTGCCATTGAGGATTCAGGGCAACAAACGCATCCGTTAAACTGCTGAGAATGCCGGATATCCGTTGATTAGAGCGACGTTGCTGCCGAATCACCGCATAGGCACCCCCGCTCACAAATACTAATAAGCAGCCAAAGCTGAGCAAGCGAAATAGGTCCGCTGTCTGCGTTGCAGCACGATATTGCTGGTTATAGGCAGTTTCTAGGGTGCCGATCGCTTGGGTCGTGGGTAGCTTTAGAATATCGCGTGTTAAGGCATCAACCTGGGGTTTATACTCCAGAACCATGCGAGTATGGGCAACCGCAAGCTGAATACTCTTGGATGATTTTTTGGCCTCTAATTGAGCGATCTGCGTTTTAATCTGAGGAACCAACTCCTCATCCGAGGAGAGGCTGTAGAGAAGCACATTATCCAACAAGGCTTCTAGCTGAAGGGCCTCATTCCCGGATAGCCCCTTGGCTGAGCCTTTGCGAATCTCTTTGACCAGCTCTGGCAAATAGGTTAACGAGTTTTTGAGAATGGCATTTTGGGATTTAAAGGATTCAACTAGGTCTTCTTTTTGAGTAAAGACCTGGTTGTTTTTGTCAAGCTGAGAACGGAGGGCTTGGGGATTGCCAATAAACCCAGGGATCTGCTTCAGATCCGCTTGGAGTTCGAGCTGCTCAGACATGGCTCGCACCAACGGATCGTAGGAGGCGAGTAGCGCATATCTGGCTTTCAGAACACTCTGGTTGACCGAGGCATCCTTATCCAGTTGTTGGGCCATGATGGTCCGGTAGTCTTGATGCTGCTGGTTGTTCACCGATAAGCTTTTGGTGACGAGGCCCCCAAATAGGAGGAGGGCACCGGAGGCCCCGAGGAGGCCAAGAAGTTTTTGTTTCTGCATTAGGCGACCTCTTTGATTTCACCGTTGAGCGTATTTAAGAACTGGATGATCAGGTCAATATCCTTTTGATCGGCTTCGCGACCGAGTTGGTATTTGACCATGATTTTGACGGCCTCTTCCAGCGTTGGGGCCGATCCATCATGAAAATAGGGAGCGGTTAAGGCGATATTTCTTAAGCTAGGCACCTTAAACATGTAGCGATCTTCTTCCTTGCCTGTGACGTTGTAACGTCCAAGATCCGCTTTAGTTTCGTTGCCGCGCTCTTTGATGTAGTCGCCAAAGACGCCAAATTTCTGGTACATATTGCCGCCGAGCAGCACACCTTGGTGACAGGCGACACAGCCGTACCCTTTGAAGCGCCGATAGCCTTCTTTCTCGTCTTGGGTTAAGGCGTTGGTATTGCCTCGGAGGAATTGATCAAATTTTGAATTGGGTGTGTAAAGGGAGCGTTCGAAGGTTGCGATCGCATCCTTAATATGATCTGCTGAAATATCACTATCATAGAGCTGGTTAAAGGCATTCACATATTCAGGCGATTGCTTGAGCTTGCCAATAATCTCTGGCCAACTCGAACCCATCTCATTATCGGCATGAATAGGCCCTTCGATTTGCTCTTCCAGGGACGAAGCCCGGCCATCCCAAAATTGCTTGAAGTGAAAGCTGTTGTTAAGGACAGTCGGTGAATTGATAGTACCTTCTTGACCATTAATGCCAATAGAGACGGGTAGACGATCTGTTCCACCCATCGTTAAGTCATGACAGCTGGCACAAGAAATATTGTTGGTTTTTGACAGCTTTGGATCATGAAATAATTGCTTGCCCAGAACCACTTTCTCCATGTTCAAGGAAACTTCCATAGGAATCGGTACAATAGGTTCATCTCCTGCCGTCGTAATAGGGGGACCTAGTTCGGCAACGACGGGTTGCTCGGTCATTCGTGCCAGCTGCAATGATAGTAATGCTGCCAAGGCAAACAAAAGCATTAGTGCTAGATGGCGTTTTTTAAACACTCTGTTCACGCCCAAGACCCTCCTGGAGATAGCATTTCCCTGATCATAGATGCATTTTTACATAAGTATTAAATAAGAGACGATTGATACAATAGATACCATTCATCCTCTAATGCTTAGTTTGCCCAAAGCTACCTTCCTTATCAACATTTATCTTTGCAACTGAAAGATTTATGGCTCAGCAATATGCTGCGAGAAAGATTAAACCCTGGAAAGTAGATTTTAATTCATCTATACTCAATAAATACTCAGTGTTTTAGTGGTTTTTCGATTTTTGTGTGGCGATAGGAATAAGTTTTAAGTTTAGTTTACATAAATTATATGGGCAAACTAATTCTAGTAAGTATGTCTCTAATTCTCCTTATTATTTCGGGGTAACTCCCGTCCACTAGTAAACTATTGTGGATCTTATCCATTAAGAAATGCGTATGAATCGTCGAAAAGTATTGTCATGGTTGACCTTGAGTTGGATTTCAGGAATGGTCTCGGTTGCGATCAGCGCTTGTACGAAGCAATCCTCCACCGCTCCGACCACTGCCCCAAAGGCTGGAAAATCTCAAAATGGGTTTATGGAGGTGGGCCAAGTACAAGACATAGAGCAAAATGGTCGTATCTTGCAAACTTTAGCAGACGATAAAAAAGTCTTGGTGGTTCGCGATCCCAACAACACAGACACGCTCCATGCCCTCAATCCGATCTGCTCGCATCAGGGTTGTCCTGTGGATTGGAAACAGGATTCACAAAATATCTTTTGCGCTTGTCATGGTTCCACCTATAAAACTGATGGAACGGTCGTCAAAGGTCCTGCATCTACTCCCCTAGAAAGTTATGAAATCAAAGTGGAAGGGGATGCCATTTTAGTTAAAACCAGCTGATGTATCCGACGACTCACACCTCACACCTACAAAGAGGTCAACACTAATGCCGAAAATTCTTTTAGTTGAAGACAACGAACTCAATCGCGATATGCTCGGACGCCGTCTCAAGCGCCGAGGCTATGAAGTCGTGATTGCAGTCGATGGCAGGGAGGGGGTCTCGAAGGCGACCGATGAGAAGCCTGATCTGATCCTGATGGACATGAGTTTGCCTGTGATCAATGGTTGGGATGCAACGAGAACCCTGAAAGCAGAAGAACGAACAGCCTCAATTCCGATTATTGCCCTAACGGCTCATGCCATGGTTGGCGATCGCGAAGACGCCATAGCGGCGGGTTGTGATGATTACGATACCAAGCCAGTCGATCTCAAGCGGCTCTTACAAAAAATTGAAGCGCTATTGCGGGTTGCTCAGGGAACCCCACGACCCAGCCTCTCAGGGGCAGTAACCGTGACGCCAAAACCTGCTGCTGTGGCAATGCCTGCTGCTGTGCCTGCAGAACAGCGCGTTGCAGCCGCAACGCCAATGGTGAAGGCCCCTACAGCGCCCTCTCCCGAAGCTAGCTCTCCCACAACCCCCTCACGACCGCAGTCTCCGGCTCAGCCCCCTCAACCCTCATCCCTCAAACTATTAGTCGTGGATGATATTGAAGCTAACCGAGACATGTTGGGCCGACGGCTACAACGTAAAGGATATGACGTTGTTCTCGCAGAGAGCGGTGAAGCAGCATTAGAGTTAATTGCGACGACTGAGATCGCTCTAGTATTGCTGGACATCATGATGCCGGGCATCGGTGGTATTGAGACCCTGAAGCGGATTCGGCAAACCTATTCCCAGGAACAGTTGCCTGTCATTATGGCCACGGCCAAAGACACCAGTGACAATATCGTCGAAGCGTTGGAACTAGGCGCCAACGATTACATCACCAAACCTATCGATTTGCCGGTGGCCCTGGCTCGGATCCAAAGCCATCTTAAAACTCGGGAAGCGTCCGTCATCGCTCGGCAGCAGTTGTTGGAGTCTACCGTTGTTGCAGCACCCCAACCAACCTTTTGGGAAGAGCGATTCCGGCTAGTAGAGGTTCTCAATAAGCATGCCTTTGGCCAAACTGCGATCGCACAAGATCTCCAAGAGCCGGATACCCCGCTGCGCCTTATTCACACCTTTCGTTTAGACACCAATAACGCCGAGATTCTGCAAACTGTACAAGCGTTATTTTTAGCCGAAATGACTACCTTGAAGCAGCTTGCCCCCCATTCACAGCTCCTGCCTATCCTCAGCCTCTTACAAGACAGTGAAGTCTTCCATGTCGTTCATGAGTACATGGAAGGGACTGTCCTGAGTGCAGTCCTGGAATCTTCTCCTCCCTTATCGCCCCGAATGGCTTGCAAAAGCGCAGATGAGCTGTTGACCATTCTGGATGTGCTGCATCAAGCGAACTTCGTGCATGGCCACCCCCATTCAGGTTGCTTTTTACAACCCAAAGAGAAAACGCAAAAAGTCATCTTAATGGACTATGGCATTATCCCCCGTATCCTGAGCAAGCTGAGCTTGCAATATCCGCAATATCAGACGTTCCTTCAGGAGCAAGGGGACGCGATTGCCCCAGAAATCAGTGCGGGTCACTTCCAAGCCGAGACCGATCAATATGTGATCGGCAAAACCTTCTCTCAAGCCCTACAATCACCAGAGTCAGAGTCCAATCCACAATTAGCTGAGCTCCATCGCCAAACCGCCCAGATTTTTGCCACCATGGGCCACTCGGATCTCCAGGCACGATACCCTTCGATGTACGATGCAAACCGAGCGGTTCGCAACCAATGGCATCAATTGTGGAAGATTGAACTCGCTAACAAACTAGAGTAGTCCCGCTAAATGTAAGGGACCATAACCACTAATCAATTCAACCAGTAAGGCGATAAAACCAATCATTGCCAGCCGACCGTTCCAACGTTCGGCTGTGGTTGTCATGCCCCATTCCCACCGCTCTTGGGGGTAGAGCTTAATCTTCTTCTGGGGTCTAAAGACTTGCGAAAAGTCGAGGAAAGGCTGATCCAAATACTCAAGCACCATATTGCTCAGCGTATCGATAAAGTCTGGATGCGTATTCACCGCAGGCATGCGCCGGAAATGTTGAATGCCCGACTCCAGAGCCAAATGCCGATACTCCATATCGATTTCCTGTAAGGTCTCAATATGCTCCGAAATAAAGCTAATGGGCACCACCACTAGATCTTTAACCCCTTGCTGGCCTAAATGCGCAATCACGTTGGTGGTGTAAGGGCGTAACCATTCCATCGGCCCGACCCGACTTTGATAAGCCAAAATATGGGGGTTGGGGCGCTTTAACGCCTCCATAATCAGCTGAGTACTAGTCTCAATCTCTTGCTGGTAGGGGTCTCCTGATTCCGTGACATAGCTGAGGGGGACACCATGGGCGCTAAAGAATACAGTGGTTTGATCCGGCTCCCCAAACTGATCCAGCTCTTTGCGCAAAAAGTCCGCCATGACCTGCACATAGCCAGGGCGATCATGCCAAGAGGAGATCACCGTGTACTTGATTTTTTGCAATTCTGGATCCTCAGCCCAGATCTGTTCCAGCAAGCGGATACTCGATCCACTGGTACTGATCGAGAACTGGGGATACAACGGTAGGATCACCAGCTCTTCAATGCGATCGCGCTTAATACGGTCAAGGGCTTCTTCAGTAAAGGGATGCCAGTAGCGCATGCCGATGTAAACCTGAGCATCGCATCCTTTAACCTGCAAACTATCTTGCAGCGCATGAGCTTGGGCTTCTGTAATCCGTCGTAGGGGAGAGCCACCACCAATTTGCCGATAGTTATCCCGAGACGTCCGGGCTCGCATGGTAGAAATAAACCCCGCAAAGGGCTTTTGCATCCAGGCAAAGGGTAATCGCAAAATTTCTGGATCAGCAAACAGGTTATACAAAAAAGGACGGACATCCTTTAGCTGTTCTGGTCCCCCAAGATTCAGTAATAGAACACCAACACGGCTCATAACCTGATGATTGCCTTTGTTAAACTCTGTTACTTATTGTAACAACATTACCTAGGGAGAACATTGACAAATGACCAAATCCTCTGATAGAGCTGCGCAGCTAATACTCAAGCTGATGTAGCAATCTCCTCAAACCACGTTCCAACTCATCATCGTAGTTGCAAACTACGATGGGGTGAAGTCGCGTTAGCCACCGCCCACAATCGTTACGATCTCTAAACGATCTCCCCTCTGCAGGTAGGTTGTTTGCCAAAACTGTCGATGCAGAATTTCGCCATTGTATTCTACCGCTACGAGGCGAGGATTGAGGTTTAACTGTACCAGAAAATCTGGTAATAGCATGCTAGATGGGCAGGTTTGTCGTTCGCCATTGACCTGGATGTCAATCATGTTTAAATCGAGAAATCATGAACAAAGGCTAGCCGATACGGTGGAGCCTGTCTCTATATTAGGTTCAAGATCAAACCTCAATGTTGACCCTGGAACCGCGCAGCCGATCCATCGCGTAGCTGATCCATCGGTGGGGCTAGCGACTCTCAACATTGATCGATTCGGACGAAGCGGGTGGAGCGGGAAACTGTTGCAGCATTTGCTGAACCCTCTGTGTCGGCGATGGGGCATTCATAATCGCCCTCACGACAGCTACCCGTTGGGCACCCGCAGCCAAGACCTCTCCTAAGTTCGTTTCATCAATACCACCGATCGCATAGTAAGGCATCGGCGCATGTTGATTGGCATAGCGAATGTAGTCATGGCCGACAGCAGCTTTACCTACTTTAGTGGGCGTTTCATAAATCGGTCCAACGCCAATATAATCCGCTTGTTCTTGAATGGCACGCTCCATTTCCTGAGGATTGGTGGTTGAGCGTCCCACTAACTTGCCAAGGCCTAACATTTGACGAGCAACTGCCATGGTCATATCCTGCTGCCCCAGATGCACCCCATCAGCGTCCACAGCCACGGCAATATCAATCCGATCATTGACAATAAACAGCGCCTGATACTGGTGACAGAGCTGGCATAACTGCTGGGCAATCGCCAAACGCTGATCGTCATTGGCCTGCTTTTCCCGGTATTGGACGAGCTTGAGGCCACCCTGAAGCGCGGCTTCAACGACCGAGACCAGCTGTTCGCTGGGGGACGTGACTAAATAGAGAGGCGCATCTAGGAGCTGTTGTAATCGATGATGGGGTTGTAATTGCGTGTCGAGGATATAGACCTGATAGCGCATCTGCTTACAGGCTGCTGCCATCTGGGTATCGTAAATCTTGCTATATTCTTCCAGGACTCGCAGTGCTTCTTGCACCCGACAGAGATTGGCTTGCACCACTGTTGGCACATCAGTCCGAGTCGCTTCTTGGGGATGGGTAAGATGTGTTCCCGGATCATGGGCAGTATCCCGAGCCCGCCGCAGCATTGGATGATGCCAACTCGCTAACTCCTGACGAAGTTGTTTGCACTGGGCACTCAGTTGCGCATTTTCGAGACCCAACCGACACCATTCTTCAACCACCCGCAATCCTTCACGGGCTCGATCCAGATTGGCATCCAAGATCCGATACAGCGTCGACGTTGTATGCGTCATGAGTCAAAGAATACCAGTAGCCAACAGGTTCTATCCTATCAAGCGTATGGGTTATGTCTGAACGGCAGTGAAACAATTAAGCCTTATTGAGGGTCTTTTGTTGAACTAATTTTCTCAATTTGATCTGAAAAATGTCCAGGCAATAAATCAATACCTAAGGCAGATTTCAAGAGATAAAGACCTAGTAATAAGAAAGCAGAGATAAACAGATTGATGGCAATAATAAGAATAGAAGCTGCAATTATATTGCCGACTTTAGTAATACCGTGAACCGGGTAGCTCCGTCGATCTTTGCGAACATCTTTACCCACTAAGATAACAACATAGAACCGCGAGACAATTAGATCAATGATGAACCGAATATCAATCAGCTTTGAACGCGATTTCTGCTCAGAGAAAATCTGATTATTCGTTCGTTGATTCTGAGTCGATTGAGGCTCAATTGGTCTTGAACGAGACTGATCACTGATCACTTGGTTAATTAGGGTTTGAATGGCTTGAGTTTGCGCTGTATCTAAACTCGTTAAAATAGCAGGCTCTAACTCATGAAGATAGTTTCTTGGGTGTGAAGGACCTGACGAATTGTCCAGACGTTGAGCAGTAATATCTGAGGAAGATTGCTCTCCGGGTACAGGAAGATTTTCAGCATCCGATGAAGATGATTTCGCCAATCGTATATCTCTCCTATTTAAGGTGACTTTAAGGGGATGTGGTTAGACTCGAGAGTAGCTCTAGGTATAAAAACCGTCCTATCCCTAGGCCCATATAGGTGATGACCACTAGTCGAGTAAAGGCAAATTTTCGCGGCCAATGCAGGGCCTGCTGAGCAAACGCCAACAGCAGGACGACTGCGATCGCAAATATCCACACCCCTACTAATGAGATTGCCCAAGTGGGGCCTTTCCAAGTCATTAATAACGGCGTTGCGAACGTGTAGGCCGCAATCCAAACCACAGAGACAACCCAAAGCATGGCAACGGCAATTCCGCCCGACCCTGCCCAAGCGATGTAGAGAATCAATCCTAGAGTCCAAATCCACATTAGGGCCGGGGCTGCATAGGCAGACAGCACCCAGCCCACAGCTATATAGGCACTCCATAGTCCTAGAAGATAGCCCCAAGTCCAGATCTTGGAGCGGACAGATTTATTCATGGTTGTAGGCTTTAGTCCAGGACGACCGATTAGGTCTCAACCCGCTCATTCATATTCCCTATCGAGACCAATCGCAAATGAATTTATCTTGTCTTATTTTTGACTAAAAATAAATTTTAATCTCCCGCGCTTGATGCCACTAGAGCAATGATTCACTTCCTTAGATTAGCGCGCTCAATCATAGTATCAAAATGGCGTCCTATGGACACTGATTGTGCTCAATAGGACGCCACCGGCTGAATATATTTTTGCAAAGTTTTGAGTGATCATTGGCCAGTTCTATTTAAAAATAATTCACCAAATTAAGTTTTGTTTCAATTTTAGGCCTGGCCTAAAAATAGGATAGAATTTTGCACCACCTCTTATTTTTTTATCGGGTTGTTTGGCAGATTTACGACTCAGCAAATCTGCATTCAACTCACAGATTTTGCATGAATTTTTATAGTTTATCTCGATAACAGAATCCACTCACAACTCAGCAGGGAAGACTTATGAAATATGATTGGCGTCAGGTCACAATTGCGATCGCAAGTATGTGTTTTAGCCTGCTGATTCCATCGACTGCTCAGGCCTATAACTTTGGTGAACAAGCGGTGGACCAAAGCAAATTTATTGCGATCGCAGTGCCGTTTTCCGGCGGCAAACACTATAACCTGATTATTTTGGAGCAGATTTCCGCCTCTAAATCCTGCTGGCAGGACAAAGCCGATCAGCCAGGTGTCATTGATCCGCTACTCCTCCAATTCGATTTCACCGGCATTTGTGGCCGCAGCACCGATAGCAACGGCTATTCCATTCGCCAAGCAGGGCGGGACCTAGCTCTGGACTATCGTCTATCGATTGTGAGACAGAAGGGACGCCTGGTCCTGATGGGATATCCCTTAAAAAATCCTCAGGCTCCCCAATTGAAGATTGGCCAAACGCAAACCCATGCAGCAGGATTCTTAAAAATTGAGCTAGAACCGGGGTGGCGGTTTGCCAAGCGCACCTATAACGGCAAAACCCTAGGGCATATCTACTTCACGCGCGATCAAGTCCCCACCGCCGAGATAGACACCACTGCCAAAGCACCCGCTGATACCGTCACTCCCCTGCCAGTCACGGACCGTTCACCAGATGCGATCGCAGAAGCCCCCGCTGACGCAGGACCGCCGCCCCAGGCCAGCGACCCACCCGAATCAGCCGCGACGCCTTTACCCCCCTTACAACCCCTGTCGGATCAGGCTCCTGACGCGCTTCCCCCCAGCCCGTCCCGCACCAAAGATGCCGTACCTCTCCCGCAGCCTAAACGTGTTACGCCTCCATCTAAACCGCACGATCAGCACGATCGAGACGAATTGACCAATCTGATTACTGCCCCCATTGAAATCCCGGTCCCGATGCCCCGTCCATCGCATCGTTCTATCCCACCCACAAATCCTGCACAGGCCCGCCGTACACTGGATGGGAGTCCAACCAGTGTGAGTCCATCCGGTGCAAGTCCATCCGGTGCGAGTACAGCTCCCTCATCCGCAACCGATTCAGAATTGCCCGTACTCAGTGGCGAAAGTCCACCCCCACCTCTGCCGATGTCTCCCCCGATGTCTCCCCAATCCAAGCGATACCACTCTCCGACTCAGCAGCCCCTCCGCCAAGGAGGGACTCAAGAAGGAGGTTCTCAAGTCAGGCTGGCCGCTCAACCCCCGTCAACTCAAGGACGATGGTCCCGTCCCATTCAAATTCCCGTTCCCCTTCCTCAACGTCCCACCTCGCCTACCCCCGCTTTAGACACAGCGCCCTCCACCCCTAGCGCTCAGCCCCCCGCGAGCGGTATTCTGCCTGTACCTCAAGGGGATGCGCCTTTAGGTCGTTTTAGTCCGGCTCCAGATATCTATGTGGCCAGTCAGGATAGTAGCCGAGCCAGTCAGTTAGCCGCCGTTGCCAAGACCGGAAATCCCCCGCCCCCTCCCCTGGATGCCCAATCTCGGCATCGTTATCGAGTCCTCGTTCAGGTGGCGAATACCACCCATTACAAAAAAATTAAAACGCTGGTCCCCGATGCCTTTCGGTCCAAGTACAAAGGGAAATCCGTCTTGCAGGTGGGAGCCTATGAAACGCCCACCGAAGCCAATGATCGTTTGGATATGCTCAGTCTAGAAGGCATTAAAGGGATTCTCGATATTCGCTAGCGATGCTCTTGGATCACTGGTTTGAGCCACCCCTTAGGAATCGACAGTTAAGCTGGCAAAATCAAACAGCTGAGCATCAGCCAATTGGGATAACTCTACATGTTGCAAACTCCGAAAGATCGTTTCTAGCCGTCCCGGTGTCGCTTGCTCCCAGGCTTGTAACATCTGCTTGACTTGAACCCGCTGCAGGGTTTCTTGAGAACCACAGAGGGTACAGGGAATAATTGGGAACTGACGAAGATCGGCATATCGTTGAATATCCGCTTCGGGGCAATAGGCCAAAGGCCGAATAACAATGTGTTGGCGATTGTCACTCAATAATTTAGGCGGCATGGCCTCTAATTTTCCGGCATGAAATAGATTGAGAAATAGGGTTTCGATCATATCTTCGCGATGATGGCCCAAGGCAATTTTGGTGGCCTTTTCTTCTTGAGCCACTCGATATAAAATCCCCCGCCGCAATCGCGAACACAGACCACAGAGGGTTTTGCCCTCAGGAATCACTCGCTTCACCGTGCTGTAAGTATCCTCTTCTACAATTCGGTAGGGAACTTGGCGCTGTTCTAGATAGGTGGGTAAAACGGTTTGCGGAAAGTTGGGCTGTTTTTGATCGAGATTCACGGCTAGAATCTCAAACTCAATGGGGGCATGACGCTGTAGACACAACAATATATCCAGCAAGGTGTAGGAGTCTTTGCCGCCTGACAGACAGACCATGATCCGATCGCCTGCTTCAATCATGTTGTAGTCTCGAATCGCCTTGCCGACTAACCCTCGTAGCCGAGCCTGCATTTTTTTAAGCTGTTTGGCGGGATGAAGCGGAGTGGACGTCATACAAGTAAAGGGCAAGCTGTAGAATTGCAGAAAATGATACTGACATGCTCTCTTATCTTACTGACTGGCTCGAAAAAGGATTTATTGGGTTTAGTCGAGCGGCTTCCTATCTTTTATATCTAGTGCCACTGCGTTTGTGGCAATTTAAACACCAGCATCCACAGACCAACATACTGGTCTCAGGAGTCACCAAAGCGCGAAAGGTAGCGGCAAACTCACCCGTTCAGTATGACCTTAAATGGATTAGGGCTAGACGAGGCATGCTGGTTTTGACTGCAACCGATCTAGTCTGCGGGAATTGGACGATTCCCCTAGAAACGATTCGTGAGGCCATCCTGCTCGACCTCACGGGGGGATACGTGCTTAAGGTCTTTACTTCGACGGGAGAACAGTATCAATTTGGGTTGAACAAGAATGCGGATTGGAAAACTCAATCGGTGCTGCCGCTTACCCACCAAAAAGGCAGCATCGAATATTCGACCCAGAGTTTGATCCTCCGGGGAATCGCATTGATGGGCCTGATCGGGTATCTCTATCAGGGACTCTCAACCGCAAATCTGGCAAAAATCTTATTGGCACTGATGGGCACGGCCTGGATCGGTATCCCTCTTATCCTGCGCATTGCCCAAAAGGTCCAACCAAAGGGCTGATCTACAATGATGTTCCTAGGGTATAGGTTGCTCTATGGAAAAGATTGATTTCCATAGAGACTCACACAGGCGAAGATCGCTCAATACATTAGTGGTCTGTGGCCAGCCAACCTAGCCTTGATGATTCTGGTCAAAGGAGACAAGAAGGTACCGAACAGGTCATACTGCTGTCTATGGTCAATTTAGTTCAGCTCTCTTCAGGTTCGTCCCCGTGGAAATTGGGAAGATTGGCGCAGCTTTTGCTGTTGGCCGTGGTGGTGCTGACCTATAGCGTCATTGAGATGGCGGTGGCCAACTCCTTATTTCTGACCCATGCAGGTGCAGATGGCTTACCCCTCGCCTTTATTCTGATTGGCTTATTTTCCATTCCCTCCTATGCCTTGTTTTCACAGGTGGTGGATCAATATAGTCGCCCCCAATTGTTCCGCTATATGCTGCTGTTGGCGGCCACGATGGCCATCGGAATGCGGTTTGTCTTGGCTGCGCAGGGACTCTATATCTACTATATCGTCCTGATTTTGGTCTTTTTCCAGTGGGACTTTCATAACAATATTCTGTATGCCAGCCTGTTGACCGACTATTTCACAGCCCTGGAATATAAGCGCTATGCCCCCTTTATTGGCATGGCACAAGCCGTTGGGACACTGCTGGGGGGCGGTTTGACCGCCTTGTTATCTCGATTTTTCCCCACCCGTGAGCTGTTACTTGCCTTGCCTGTGGTGTTTGGAATCGCGATCGCACAATTGTTCTTCCTCGAAAACACACAACGCCAGATTGAAACCGTCGGCAAAAAAGACAATGTGGGCATGATCGAAGCCCTGAAAACCTTCCCAGATTTAGTGCAGCGATACCCGCTGATGCTCTTTCTGGCCGCCAGTAGTTTTTTACTGGTGATTATCTACCTATCAGCAGAATTCTTATGGTTTAGCATCTACGCTCAGAATTTTACTGAGGATGCCCTAACAGGTTTTTTGGGGCTGATGCGAGTAAGCGTCAGTATTATTCAAGTGCTGGTTCTCTACTGCTTTACTCGTCCCCTCTTGCACTGGGTCGGTGTGGCTCGGATGAATGTGGTCTACCCCTTAACCACGCTATTTGGGTTGTTTGGGATTGTGGTGCAGACCAGTTTACCGGCTGCGATCGCACTCCATATCAATGGAGATGGCCTCTATAAAAGCATCAATATTCCGGTTCACCAGCTGAATTACAATGCAGTGCCCCGAGAATTTTTAGGTCGGATTCGCACCCTGAGTGACGGCTTTTTCTATGCAGTGGGGTTAACGACGGCGGGAGGACTGTTGTGGATCTGTCATCACAGCTTGAGCTTAAACCAAATTGCCTGGATTGCTATGGGGTTGACGGTGGTGCTGTTTGGTCTGCGCCTGCCCATGGGGCGCTACTATGCCCAGGGCCTCGAAGAAATGATCCGCTCCGATGCCATCAATTTAGATGAACTGGGTGATGTGCAGGCTCAACTGCCACCCCAGTCCAGCGCCGTGATTCGCAATTTGCTCCAGGATAGCGATCGCTATACCCAAATTAAAGGGCTAGAGTTTGCAACTCGCTTGGGACAACCCAGCCAGTTCTACACGGATGTCCAGCCCTTGCTAAAGCAGGAAGATGCTGACTTGCAGCAGGCCCTAGTGCGATTATTCACAGCCTATCCGGATCCAGAAACTATCACCATCTTTGAGCAGGCGCTACACGATCCTTCAGAGCCCATACGTTCCATTGCCTTGGAAATTCTGATCGCCAATCGCTATCCCTTTGCCAAAGAACATTTGCAAACCTTGCTCACTGCTGATAATTCAGTGATTCGCGCCTTAGCGGCGGTAGCAGTTACCCAAGCGGGCGACATGGATGAGGCGATGCAAACCACTTGTGATCAGATTTGGTACTCGGATTGGTCTGAGAGCGCCGGTAAAGCCGTGATTCGAGTGGTGGCCTGTAGCCGAAATCAGGCCCTGGTGCCAGTGCTGACGAATTTACTGATCCAGGACAATCCCTCACTCCAGCAGGAAAGCTTAGCGGTTTTGGCCACCTTGGGGCAGACAGGCGATCAAGATCTCGCTGATATTGCCATTACGGCCTTAGATCATGCGTCCCCCTTAGTGCGAGCGGCGGCCTTAAAGCTGTTGGGCGTGGTCCATATCCCTGACTACGTGGCCCATATCACCGTCGGATTTCAAGACCCCGATCCGAGAGTGCGACAGCAGGCCGCCCAAATTTTGCCTGCGTATGGCAAAGCCGGTCTGTTATTAGCGAAAGAGAGTTTATCGGCCTCTGAACCCGATGTGGTCAATACTGCGATCGCAGCCATTGGTCAGGTCCGAAATCGTCAGGCTGGCAACTTGCTCTATGAGCATCTTGCACCAGCGTTTCAGCAAGTCGCCCAAACTCGCAAATGGCAACAGCAGATTCCGCGCACTGATCCCAATTGGCAACCCTTAGCCCTAGCGATTGAGGACTTCCATAATCGTCTCCTGCAAAAGGTGCTCTATATTTTGGCCTGCTTAGGCCATGATCGCACCGTCAATGCTATCAATCGCATTCTCAGTAGCAATGAACAGCGTGATCTAGCCAATGCCGTAGAAGCCCTAGCATCCTTAAAAAATCGACGGTTTGTGCTGCCCTTACTGCCCATCCTAGAACAGACGGTCAAGCAGACACCGATCAGTGGTCGAAGCTGCGCTGAACCCCAATGGATGCGCGATAAAGGGTATAAATTACTCTTAGAGGCTTTGGAAACGCAAGATCGCTGGATTCGGATTGGGGCTTTAATTGCTTTAGCTAGTGTCCCCTCGGCCTTGGTCAATGATCCAGATCCGCTCGTCAAAACCGTGGCGGAACAGATTTTCCTTTCGGTAGATCCTGATCCCCTACCCACTCATCAATTTATGAAACGTCTCCTGCTCTTAAAAGAAGTTGCACTCTTCAAAAACTTGTCGCTAGATGAATTGGTGCTGATTGACCAAGCGCTAGAACAAGAACATAAGCTAGCTGGAGAAACGATCTTTTCGGAAGGCAGTTGGTGTACCCACTTTTACATCATTGCCGAAGGGAAAGTCCAAATTGTCAAAGATATTGATGCTCAGTCCCGCGATCTGAAGCAGCTATCGGTGGGAGAATATTTTGGCGAAGTTGCGCTCTTTGATGACGCCCCTCACTGGGATGGGGCTGTTGCCCTAGAAGACTGCATGCTACTCAAGCTGGAGAAAAATCGATTTATTAGCTTGATGACCCAGCGCCCCCATATCATTCTGGAAATTTGTCGGTTCCTAAGTCAACGTCTCCGAGAAACCGATAATTATCGCTCTTTAGGGCGCTTGGAGCCGTCACCCTCTCCCCACTTCTCAGAACTACAGTCTAAGGGCTAGTCTGGATGACTCGGTGAACATCAACATTGCTGATGTTGGAGTATGGAACAGACCTATCCTTGCATTGGGTGGACTCCCCTTATTTTAATCAAACATCTGGCTGGGGAGGACACGACGGATGATATCACCTTCATGTTCTTGTCCCTTGAGCATCCGATTCCAGTAGACCCAAGGCAAAACATATCGTTTCAATAACCACATACTCGTGCGCTCTTTGGTCGAATCCACCGGGAAACTGGGATAAGGTTGAGCCTCATAATCAAACTCAGCCAAGATCGTTTTGTCATATCCGGTGATTAATGGGCAACAGCTATAGCCATTGTATTGACCCGTTAGTGGGGCTTGATTCATATGGGCCAGCAAATTCTGTACCAATACCGGGGCTTCTCTACGAACGGCAGCTGCAGTTTTAGAGGTAGGTAATGAGGAGGCATCTCCCAAACTAAAAATATTGGGATACTGATGATGTTGGGTGGTGTACTTATCCACATCAACCCAGCCCCCTGGCCCCTCCACCGATAGCGGACTGTTTTTAATCACATCTGGGGCACTCATGGGGGGTGCCACATGAATCATGTCATAGGGCAAGGCGATCGTTTCTGTCTCCGTGCCTTGACTCACTTCAAAAATGGCAACTTTTTCGTCTGCACGAATTTCCTTGAGATTATGCTTGGTTTTTAGATCAATGCCTTTGCGTTCCACCACCTTCATCAACGCGGGTACAAAGGCATCGACCCCAAAAATCTTTCCGGTTGCGGTGCAATAGCTGATCTGACTTTTTTGCCGGATTCCTTTGCGGCCAAAGGCTTCTTCCGCTAAATACATGATTTTTTGAGGCGCTCCTGCACATTTAATGGGGGTTGCAGGATAGGTAAAAATGGCGTTGCCCCCTTGGAACTGTTGGATGGTTTCCCAGGTATAGGTTGCCCCTCCAATGGCATAGTTGCTACAGACTCCGTCTTTGCCGAGTGCTTCTGGTAACCCTTTGACCAGATTCCAATTGATCTGGATTCCGGGGCAAATCACCAGGTAGTCGTAGGTGATCTGAGTGCCTTGTTGAGTGTGAAGGCGATTCTGCTCGGGTTCGAACTGGGCGACGGCCTCTTGCAGCCAGGTTGCTTCTGGTGGAATCAGTTCGTGCTGGGATTGAACGGTGGCTTCAAAGGGAATACAGCCACCCCCCACCAGGGTCCACCCCGGTTGGTAATAGTGTTTTTCCGAAGGGTCAATAATGAGGATATCGAGGGGCCGCATTTGTTGCAGTAACTGAGCAGCCACCGTGATCCCTGCAGCCCCACCCCCAACAATCACAATTTGATGGGAAATGGACTGTTGACCGGTCGTTTCTACAGCGGTTTGGATCGCCGTCATTGTATTGTGTCTCTGAAATCGACATTGCAGTCATTATCTGGGATAAAGTCTGCTGAGGCGTTAGAGCTACTTATTGTTTTCCATATTTCTGCTGAGGTCGAAGCCTGGTTGAGTCTATGTTTCTGATATATTCGAGGACAGCAGCCTGACTATTTGTTCTCCATTGAACATCAGAAGCCTTGATTGGGGTGGGCAATACCTAGGTCATTTTCTTGCCAAAAAATTACAGTCCGATGTAACGCAGTCAGAGTGGTCGGTTTGCGGCTATCTGCCCCCTTCAACCATCGTCGAGCATAGCGAATGATGAACTATTCAGCAGATGAGATTTATCGAGCAGCCCGAGCCATTCAGCCTTATCTTGCAGATCTTGTGAATGCTCCCAGTGCTCAGCGGTTGGAGAGGAAGCTAGAAGGATTACTATCCGAGTCTGCCCTTAAGCAAGGGAGTGATAGGGAACTCTCCCAACTATTATCTGAACATGAATCGACCCAAGACTGGATACGGTTATATCTAGAAGAAAGCTATCCGGCTGAAGACATTCTTAAAGCGCTCAGAATTTATTACCCACTTCCAGGGATTGAACGTTCTGTCGAAAGTCCACGGTATGTCTGCCCAGTCGAAAAATGTAATCAGGATTGGTATCGCCAAAATCGAGATGCAGAAATTCCGGTTTGTCCCGTTCATGGCATAAAGCTCATAATCGATAGCTAGACGATGGGGGCTTGAATTAACGCTGGATGTAAGACATGGGTCCCCCGTGTTGCTCAAAAGCGCTGGTTGGTTTCAGTCACATAAAAGCCATTTAGAAAATTTTGTGGAGTGTGAGCACCCCCCATGCTCAAGGGTTTTAAGGCTTGATCCAGTGCGATCAAAGCCTTTAGGAAGGGTTGAGCCAAAAAAAAGTTCGAGAAGGGTTGACAAAACTTTACATTATGTTACATTATTTTATACAAGCATTTTTTACGGAGTCAAACACATGAGTAATAAGAATCCAGTCTGGGGTTTCAACAGCTATGCAGAGACTTTCAGCGGTCGCCTAGCGATGTATGGATTTTTCGTCGCTTTAGTCACTGAAGTGCTAACCGGAAAAGGAATCCTAGGCCAGCTTTCTGCTTGGTTCTTCGTTAATTAATTTTTATTGGCGTTGGACTGCCGCTAATAGTCTTTTATTCCTTCTTCCTTGTAATTAGGCCCCGGTTTTGAGCTGGGGCCTTTTTGTTCCTGTGCTGGTAGTGTGGGTGCGATCGCATCCTCCACACCCACAATCATTTGAGCGCACCGACAATGTCCTCACAACAGCCCGCTGAATTTTTCACTGCTGCTAACCCCACTAAACGAAGATACCCTTAGCCCATGACCCAACTCAATTTGGCCACCTGGGACAACCTGCTGCGGAAGTATGTCAATGACCAAGGCCAGGTCGCCTATGGTCTCTGGAAACAGGACTCCCTCCCAGCACTTGAACAGTGGCTAACGAATGTGAGGAACGTAGATCTGCAGGGACTAGACAAACAACAGGCAACCACCTTTCTCCTAAATCTATACAACGCTCTAACCATCCGACAGGTGCTCTACCAGTACCCCATCGACTCCATTCGACCTCAGGTTTTCGGTATTCCCAACTGGCTCACTTTTCTAAGGTTCTTCACCCGAACACTCTATACCCTAAATGGCCAATCCCTTAGCCTCAATACTATTGAGCACAAGATTCTCCGCCAGAAATATCCCGAGCCACGCATGCACTTTGCCTTAGTTTGTGCTTCAGTTGGCTGTCCGCTATTACGAGCAGAAGCCTATATGCCAGACAGGCTGACCGCTCAACTAGAAGACGACTGTCAACGGTTTATCAACAACCCAGACAAGGTTCGTTACGACGCTGCCAGTCAAACCCTTTACTGCAGCAAGATTTTCAAATGGTATAAAACTGATTTCCTCACCGTGGCGGACGCCATTCCAACCTATATTGGCCGCTATTTCAAGGACCCGCTTCCCCCCGCTGTGACCCTGGTTTATCTACCCTATAGTTGGGCGCTCAATCAATACCCGTCTTCATAACGGTGCCCGGCTGGGTTCAAGATCGCATACGATTAAGAACCTGAGCGACAGAGAGTATGGAGCGCAACAACCTCGCCTTTTACGACCAACAGGCTGACGAGTGGTGGGACAAGACCGCAACCATTTTCCCCCTGAGTAAGCTGAATCCCCTGCGGTTTCAGTATTTCGATCTCTTTATCCAGGATTGGCAGGGACTTAAAGTCTTAGATGTGGGCTGTGGGGGTGGATATACCTGTGAATTTTTGGCTCAGCGGGGAGCAACGGTGACTGGAATAGATCCGTCTGCCGCCTGCATTGAAGCGGCGCAAAGTCATGCAGAGAACATGGGGTTGACCATTGACTACCATGTTGGCATGGGAGAAACCCTAACCTTCGGAAATGATCGCTTTGATGTTGTCGTTTGTGTGGATGTGTTGGAACATGTCCAGAGTGTTGCCGCTACCGTGGCAGAGATTAGCAGAGTCATAGGTCCAGGCGGGCTATTCTGCTTTGATACCATCAACCGTACTTGGCAGTCTCGCTGGCTAATGATCTGGCTGCTAGAAGATGTGCTGCGGCAAATTCCTCGGGGGATTCATAACTGGCATCAGTTTGTCCCCCCAGAAGAACTACAGCAACAGTTGGAGCAGGTTGGATTTTCGCAAGTCACCCTCCAGGGATTTGATCTATTTGGCCGAACGCCCCTCGCCCAAATATCCAACTTAGTTCACTTTCTAAGGACGGGGGAGTTTCGGGTTCAATTTGATGACAACACCGGAGTTATGTACATTGGTACGGCTCAGATGAGTTAGACATAATGCGTTGATTGGCAGATGATTGCTGGAATGTTCGAGAGAAGTTGAAGGTTGGGGTAGGGGCGTTAGTTTTACATTCCCGATCTTATTCACAGTTCTGGACAGCTAGAATCGCAACTTTAATTGCGCTATCAATTGCCAAATCTTTATGGTCCAGGTCTATCTGTTCATGCCGTGTTCTCTGAACTAAGACACCACATACACAAGCCGCAGCAAAATGATAGACGCCCGCCATTTTGAATAAGGTGCCTGCTTCCATTTCGTAGTTGAGGATGTTTAATGCTCGATATTCCTCTGTGATGTTTTGCAGGGAGCGCAGCAGGGTTGGATTGGCAGAATCGGTTCGTTCTTGGCCTTCATAGAACGTATCTACCGATGCCGTAATCCCCAGATGATGGGTGAGTCCTAGTTCGTGGGCGGCTTGAACTAAGGCGACGGTCAAAAATGGATCAGCAGAAGCCGGATATTCGACAGGTGCAATATCGTTGGCAGCTCCTTGGCGACAGAGTGCGGCCTGAGAAATCACGATACTGCCAACTTTGACAGGGTCTTGGATGGAACCGCAGGTGCCGATACGAATAATTTTCTTAATCCCAACTTGGACTAGTTCGTTAACAACAATACTGAGGGAAGGGGCACCCATGCCGCTAGTAGCAGATAAGATGGGACGTCCGTTGGGTAAGACACCTTGATAGCTATGTAAGCCCCGATTTTCTGACAGAGGTTGTACATCTCCTAAATATTGTTCGGCAATTTGAAAGGCCCGTTGAGGGTCACCCGACAACAAAGCGATAGTTGGGGGATTAGCACCCAGATCATCTTGGCTAAAACCGATATGGTACGGAGTGTGATTAGCCATAGTATGAATGTCTTAACTCCCAAGTTTTACTAATCTCCATTTGAACCAAATGTACTGGGGAAATCAACAGGATAGCCACAGTCATAAGTTGAAGAACATCGCAGAAAGAAGGATCTTTCTGGGGTAGGGGTTTTATTCAGAGTGTGATGCGATGGTCTCCGACCGGCCTATGTCTTGGGGACAGCAAGCAACGGCCATCGCAGACTCCGATCCCTGACGATACCAAGTCTTAGACATTGCACAGAAAGACTTACGCCTAAAGCTGAAAAATAGTTTTGATCAACAGCAATGTCAAAAACGCACATCCTAAAACAATGAGAATAGTCAGTAGGGTAATTCCCAATACAAAGAGAGGGTGTCCTTTCTTAGGGGTAGATGACACAGTGAGGTGTTGATCCACTAAAGCCATATTGCGGGTGTTGGCTTTCCAGGTAAAGTCTAGGAAGTCACCTATCCCTGGCACAATCCCCACTAAAGAATCCAGCAGAATATTCACCACCATTTGCCCAACCACCTCCTTGGGGATGCCCATCTGAGCGGCTTGGTAGACAATATAGGCCCCAACCGCACCGCCAACGACATCACCACTCCCCCCGGCAATGCCCAGCAAGCCCAAGATCGGGTCTAGTCCAAAACGGAGTTTGGTACCCGGAATAGAGATGGAGTTATCTAGCACAAAGGCTAGACGATGAAGCCGCTGGACTTTATCTGCCATTGGCTGTGATGCGGAATTTAGGGATTTAGAGTCGGACATGTTGCTCGCTTGCTTAGCTGCTTCATCAATGCATTTGTTGTGATCGAGACTGCACGGTTCATTGCCATATTCCTGCCTGGAGACCGCATGTGTTTCCCTAATTTATACTTTTTCTAGTAAAATAGTACATATATACCATAAATGGAATTGAATCGGTATGGTGCAGTACACCCTAAAAGAAGACCCTGAAGCAGTGATCAAGATTCCAGGTAAAGATTCCAAAAAGGCTCGTGAAAAAGCCATGAATCAACTGATGGACTTGATGGATAGTGGAGAACTTAAAACCTCTCTCAATCAAGGCTTTAGCCCCAATGACTTTATTGAAGTCCAGACGACGGTCTCGGCTCAGCCGTCTCCCCAAAAAGATGAAGTTGCCCAAGCGGTGCAAATTTTAAATCTCCTCGCCTCTCTCAAATTGAAGATGCAGGAGCTGCAACGCCAGGCTTTGGAAACTCGGGCAATTGTCGATTTACTATTCTCGGATAAACCCATTTCAGAAGAAGATGTTTTGCAGTTGAAAGAAGGGTTTAAGGTGCTGAAAAAATTTGCTCAAGCCAATATTCAATATCGGGAAACCCGGATGCAAGCTAAATCAGCAAGGGCTACTTTAGACCGGGCGTTGCAATCAAAGTAAAAGCTGGATAGCCACTGTATACTTTACCTCCGTCATTCTTTGTCTGCTGGAAAGTTGACTGGCCGTTGTTATAGAGAAACTGATTTACCCATAAATGAGTCGATATGTTCAATCTTCTACTGAAGGTTAATAACACGCTTGGATTTGTTGTTTAACCTGATGAGCGCACTTTTGAAAGGCCAGGATTTCTTCGGCATTGAGTTGGGTTTTTATCCGACGATGCACCCCGTCTCGGCCCACGATACAAGGAACACTAAGACAACAATCCGATACATCACAATACCCATCAATCAAAACACTTACGGGTAGGGTATGTCGCAAATCCTCGACGATGCTGGACACGATCATCTCTACGGCCAAAGCTACGGTGTAGTTGGTATAGCCTTTGGCTTGGAAGATGGTCCACGCTGATCGCTTGGCATCTTCGACCATCTGCTGTCTTAAGGGATTAGCATCGATCAATTCTCCCCCAATCATGGCGGAACTGAGGGCGGCAAACTGGCTGTCTCCATGCTCTCCCAGAATATAGGCGTTGATATCAGAGGAATGGATGCCCAACTGGGCGGATAACAGATCCCGAAATCGGGCGGAGTCTATCAACGTGCCAGTGCCGATCACACGTTGCCAAGGATTGAGAGGGTTGTGCTGCCGGATAATTTGCAGAATTTCATAGGTGAGGGCGTCAACAGGGTTGCTGATATTGATAAAGATGGCATTCGGACTGTGTTGGAGAAGAGGCGGGATTAAGGTGTTCATGATCTGAATGTTCTTCGCCAGCAGGGCACTGCGGGCCTGCATCTGCTTGGGCATGGGAGCACTGGCAGCAATGACGATAATGTCGGACCCAGCGGTGTCCTCAAGATCGCCATCCCGAACCATTAGCCGATAGGGCGTCAGTGCGACGGCTTGCTGAATATCAATGGCTTCGGCATGGGCAATCTCTCGGGTGCGGTTATAGAGCACTAACTCAGAGGCTAACCCCTCTTTTGCCAGGACAAAGCTGATGGTTGAACCCACTTTGCCAATACCGATAACAGAAATTTTCATATCTCAATCCTGCTGTGGATACAAACTGTAGTTCACGGGTTAATTGCTTTGGGTTATTTTGCCTCAGTTGCAATAGAACCTACTGGTATCAGCGATGGATGACCCATACTTCCAGTATGGCTAAATCAATATTTCCCTGCTCAGGGTAAAACATCTTGAGACATTAACTGGAGAGGGGAGTCATTAAAGTATCTGCTCTAGAATTGTTGGGTCTTTAATCTCATAATCTTTAGCCAGCATAATGGCCTTGGAGATCACCTCTGCTGTTTTCGGATCATTATCAGCAAAGGGCAAAAACAGTCGCCCCCGATGTTGACTGTGAACGGGCACCACACAAATTGCGCCACCGGGTTGACGATGCACCATTGCACTGCCCAGATGGATGCTATAGCTACCTATCTTTCCTTCGATTAAAGCGTGAGACTTTTGCAGTTGAATATTATTGAGCTGAAGCAGGCGACTCGTTTCTTGAAGCAAAGAGGCTCTCATTTCTACCGTCGAAGCACTGGCTTCTGGATCGACGCCGCCCTGGTGGGCCACGCTGACGACTAGATCCAGATCTCGCATCACTTCACTAAAAAGACGGGAAGGTACGGCGGATAATTCCAGGGGCTTGTAGGTGGTGCGATCGCAAAAGCAAATCTGATCCAGGGTAAATCCTTCTACCTCTGTTGGTGTATACCAGCCCTCCTCAAATTCAAGCCAGACCACAATCTGTTGATCATGAAAGGTACGCCGAATCCCTTCCTCTGGGTGGGTGACCCAACCCCGCTTGCCCAGGAGGGCCAAGGACTGCCGAGGGTTGACTTGATGCCCTGCATAACGGCAAGAACCAGGACCCCGGCCTTGTTGTTCCGCCGTAGTCAAAACATAGAGTTCCCGGAAAATCTGCTTAAAGGGTTGGACCAGCCCCGTCTGGAAACAGTATTGCTGCCAGAGATGCCAATCATCCCGTTCGGCTAAATCAACGGGGTGAGCAATGCGTAGCTGCATGGATGCTTTGATGGCCACGGTCTGACCGTCGTGGTTGAATAATCCATCCACTTGGGGCAATCCGGCTACCCCGGTATCACTCTCAATAAACACCAGGCGCTGCAAGACGGGTTTTAACAGGGGATGGGCTAAGAGTTGCTTTAACTCGGTGCCAGTGAACTGATCGCCCCGGCACATGGATTGTTCTAAGGATTGAGTGATGCGACTGGCCTGCTGGGTAATCTCTTTTTTGCGCTGTTGCAGGGCTTTGATCTCTGGATTCTTGCGGAGTTTAGCTGGGACTGATTTGAGGGATTTCCCATTTTTAAGCACCGAAATCTGGGGCTTGCCATCGGGGGTGATACTTAAGCTGACGGTGACTGGATCAATCTCTACGGATACAGCACCAGCGGCCAAATCCTGAATCGCCATTCCTTCCATGGCCCATTCCAGTCGCTGTGGATCGGGATACCCAGCAGTGCGAGCCAAGTTATCCATGCTAATGCGAGCGGCTAGCTTTTCACTGGCTTGGCGCTGGGAGCCAAACTTACGGCTCTCCCGCAGAAATTCTTGGATGATTTGATAGCGTTCCAGGAGGTCTGCGTCTCGCTTTTTCCCCCTGGCTAAAGGCAGTAGACCCAGGGCCCGTACACTATCCTGATGGCGCTTGGTTTGCAGTCGTTTAATCAGGCCAGCTCGATCGGTTACCCCGGTCATGGCCTCGGCAAAGAGTTGTGCCCGCTTATGGCCCCCACCCCCGGAGGTGTACTTGGCGGCTTCATTTAAGGCGGTCCACCGATCCGACTTCATGCCTTTTCGAATCCGCTGAAACCAGGCCACATCCACTGCGCCATCTAGCAAATCCTGGCTAGAGAGGGGCGTCCGTTCGGCAATCTGAGCCGCCCACAGGTTGCGAATATCAGCATCCACCTGCCAAGCCTCGTCTTTGGTATGGGCATGAAACCACCAAACGGCTTCGGCAAACCCTTTCCACCGTAGGGCATGTTCAATGTAATTCACCCATTGGGGGGCATACATGGCCAGCTCCACAAGCTGTTGAGTGGGGATAGAGGCCGCTTTAACGGCCTTGGCAAAGTCCTGGGGCGTTTCATCTTCTTTGGGGAAAGAAACCCGACACAGATGGCTCAATACCGCAGTCCGACTATTACTATCAGAAACCCAACCCCGAACAAATTTTTCATTATCCAGCTTTTGGAGAAGGTTCACCACGGTGGCAATGCCTTCAATGGAACTCAGATTTTTAGCAACTTCAGTGGCTGCTGTGGGCAGTTCGCCTCGGGTAAGTTCGACTTCCAGGATGCGATCGCAACATTGATTCACGATTTGACCGATCTTTGAATTAGCCTGAATGCAGGGATGCGGCTTTCGTTGGGTCACCCGTCGCAGTTCAGAAAACCCCTTAGACCTGGGAGACATGGGGCGTGCACCCATCAAGTAATCGTAGAAATCGGCATCGGTGACCACTCCAGCACCATAAGCTTGGGCAATTTCCTGTAGTTCAGGGCGATAGCGTTGAATAAACCCCTCTTCTTGGGTGGTTTCATACTGGTCGAAAAGATGGCGAATCTCACCTGACTTGGCCCGCCAATGGGGAACACTATCATCGTTAGGCTCATCAATCCAGCGTAGAAGTTGCCATAGGTGCTGAATTTGAGTTTTAGTCCATTGCTGAGGGTAGTCTTGAAAATGGGATCGGGCGATCTGAATCCATGTCAACAGACCTACTATTCTCCATTCATACCGCCTACCTGCAGCCTGTTGATGGATACTAGCCAGGGTTGATTGAGCTGCCGCCAACAGTCCATCCACAACATTTTGGGGAGGGTGAAGATAGATAAACCAGCTTAAAAGATCAGATATCCAAGGAAAGGTGATCTCAGTCGGGGTAAACCATTGCTCCAATAGTTCTAGTTGCCATTGTTGATGGGATGGGCTCCCTCGATTGATCCAAGTATTGTAGTCGTAGGAATAGCGATGTTCTATCGAGTGAGAGGCAATTGCACGAATGATCTCAAAACCATCAGCATCGCGTAGCTGATCGGAACGAGTCTCGAACCACTTTAGCCAAACCGCTGCCAAGGGCAGATTTTTAAGATTTTCTTCCCTTGTTAGCTTTAAGTTTGGGGTTGGGAACCAGTAGAGATTTCCTAATAATTCTTCCTGGGGATAGTCACGATTGAGCACCACCCCCTCAGTTCGATGTTCCTGGATCAATGCATCTAAGGAGGTCAAAAGTTCCTTGGCAGCCTCGGAAATTAAGGGAATGGGATGTTTGGGTTGCATGGGGGATTGGGGATGCGATCGCAACTCCCAAGGCGCTAACCCCAAGGCATCCTCCAAGGTGGGAATATCCTGTTGATCCGCCAACAGCTGATCAAGTAGTTCTTGTTCACTCGCCGTTCGCTTGGGGCGCTGGCTGGCATAGGCTTCAGCGACCGGTTTAACCTGGCCCCGATCCGTTTGCTGAAGCTGGACGAGTAGTTCTAACCCGGCTTTGCGCTGAGAGGCTTTAGACTGATTTAGCAGGCGTTGGGCACTGGCAATGGCGGCATCATTGTCTTGTTTCAATAATAAGGACAGCACACCTCTTCTCAAATCTGCTGCTTTACGATATAGCATCGACTCCAAGGTTTGGGCTTCAGGGGTAGTCGGACAGTAGCGATGAGCGTTAAGAGCACCCATGATTTGCTCCCGGACATAGCTATTGCGATCGCGAATCAGCTCAAACACAACTTCCCGAGCCTGATCATCCCAAGTTTGCTTAATCAGCTGTTTCCCAACTTGAATGCGGCCCCATTCCCCCATCATGGTTCGGTAAGGCATTAACTGTTCAACGGGGCGGTCGCCTAAACTGCGAACTAGGTTATTAGCGACCTCCTGCAGGCTGATGGTGTAATTCATCCATGACCATACCAAGGGCTCAATAGACGTTTCCTTCGCAGAAAAGCGCTTGATAAACGTTTCCAACGCTTCAAAGCCAGCCCTGCATCCCAACGAGAGATAGGACTGAACGGCAACTCGGATATCCACATCGGCAAGGCTGGAGATAAGGGCTTCTCGGGCTTGACCGATATCCAATTGACGGAGTAGATATGCCGCCACAAATCGTTGCTCAACGGTTCCTGTGTTCAAGAGTTCCACGGCAGGTGGAATCGCTAGATCGACATTTTCAAAGGCCAGAGACCAAAGGGTGAGATAAACCCGATTAGGATCATCATTTTGGAGTAACGCGGTTCGCTGGTCAGGGTGTTCTAACACCTGGAGAAGTAGTTCTAAGCTTTCTTGCACCCGGCGCTGGTGCTCCACCTCCCAACCCAGCCCGAACCATACATCCACGGCCCGAATTGTGGCACTAAAGCGGACAAGATTATGCTCTAGGATGACACGGACAATACGCTGAAAGGCTTGAGGATGGGCTTCATCAATAGTTTCTAAAATCGCTTGTCTTAGCCCTTCTTGGCGTTGGGCGGCCACTAGCAGGTTCTCAATCAGCTCCCATCCCTCGGGTCGATTGGCGACTAATAGGGCGCGAGTTACATGCCGACCCATGGCACCAATCTCATGCTCCCCCCGAGCAGAGTCACAGAGAATCTCGAAAATCTGATCGCCTAAGGCATCCCCCCGGTTGATGGCTGCGGCGAACAAGCGCCCTAGAAGATCGGCACTATAGCCCAGATAAGGAGCCCAAGCCGCATACCAGTCCAAGGGCTGTTCATACCCTCGGACTATCCCCAGTAATGACTGAATAAAATTCCGACGGGCAAATTCATGATGTTCAGGATGGTCCGAGCGAAAGGCCCTGCGAGAGTAACCCATCTGATAGGGGAGGGTCGCAATCAAATCGTAAGCTAGCAACACATAGTCGCTAATTTGAGGAAAGAGAACCTCGAAGAGTTGGGACCGCTCAGATTCAGTAAGCTCAATCGCGTCTTGAAAGGGCTGCCAGTAGGGCTCTCGGTTATAGGGATGGTCCCACTCGTAGCTTGAGCCGTTTAGACCCAACATCCTCTGCCCAATATGATTCAATGGGTCCGGCAATGCGGCCAGTTCAGTGGCTCGGCGATCCGTCCATTCTTCAACCCGAAATTTCTTCAGGGATTCCTGCGCAAGTTCACGATTCAGCATGTTATCCCCCGACCAGTGCAACGAGTCGAATAAAGGTTAAGCGGCTATCGAGTTTGAGGTGCACAGTGGCATCTAACTCTTCCTGCTGCACATCATCGAGAAACACGTAGTACAGCCCATCAATAAAGCCCATAATGGCGGTCTCGATCGCCGCCGCCTCATCCACGACTTGCTCAAAGTCGCGATCGCCCATGGTTACTTTGCCCTCAGCCAAGCCCTGATGGATCGCGTCTTTACTGAGGAACTGCTGTAGCTTCTGCTCCGTTTGCCGCGTTTGGAACGCTTGGACTTCCGCCCTCACCACCCAGGTAATCAGGTCACGTAAGGTGAGGGGTGAGTCTTGAAGGGAAGGGGGGATGGGAATGGACCAGTCTGAAAAGATAGGTCGCCGTTTCCCAATGACTTTTCCCTCAACAGTGATACAGAAGGTCATGGTGATTAGGAAGAGAAATGGAACAAATGTACTATATCTAATGAAAGTTAAATTGTCATCAGTGAAAAAAGAGTATTCCCAGGCAATGGGATTGCTCAATCTACTTCTAGGGAATGTTCAACCAGGAACCGCCCTGCTGATAATGCCCCTAAATTACTTTTATAGAACTCACCATCGGTATGAACCTGCTGTTCAGGGGTGATCACCCAACATTGATATCCCCATTCCAATGCATAGGAGACACCCACCAGCCATCCACCGGGAAATCCAACTAAATCGGTTAGGGAGTCTATTGCCATTCAACCCTCCCTATAAGGAAGAAAAAGAAACTTTTTTTGCCCTGTTGACACAAGACTAGTACAAGTATACTATACTAGTCGAACAACCTCAAATTATCCTTTTGGAGATCCCAATCATGGCCACCCATACCGACGCTTCCGAAAAGCAAAAAGCTCTGGATTTGGTGATGAAAAATGTGGAACGCACCTTTGGCAAAGGGGCGATTATGCGTCTTGGGGATGCCACTCGGATGCAGATTGAAACGATTTCTACCGGCGCTTTGACCCTGGATCTAGCCTTGGGGGGCGGCCTGCCTAGAGGGCGAGTGATTGAGATCTATGGTCCTGAAAGTTCGGGCAAAACCACCGTAGCGTTACATGCGATCGCACAAATCCAAAAAAACGGGGGCGTCGCTGCCTTCGTCGATGCTGAACATGCCCTAGACCCGGTTTATGCCGCCGCCCTGGGCGTCGATGTCTCGGAACTCCTGGTTAGCCAGCCCGACTCTGGAGAGATGGCCCTAGAAATTGTCGATCAGCTAGTGCGCTCCAGTGCCGTCGATCTCGTGGTGGTGGATTCCGTCGCTGCCCTGACGCCTCGCGCCGAAATCGAAGGGGATATGGGCGATTCCCATATGGGTCTCCAAGCTCGATTAATGAGTCAGGCCCTCAGAAAAATCACCAGCAATATCTCTAAATCCGGCAGTACCGTAATCTTCCTCAACCAGCTTCGCCAGAAGATTGGCGTCACCTACGGTAGCCCTGAAGTCACCACAGGCGGTAACGCCCTCAAATTCTATGCTTCCGTTCGCCTAGATATCCGCCGCATTCAAACCCTGAAAAAAGGCACGGATATGTTTGGGATTCGGGCCAAAGTCAAAGTCGCCAAGAACAAAGTGGCTCCTCCATTTCGGATTGCCGAATTTGACATTCTGTTCGGCCAAGGCATTTCCACAACAGGATGCCTGGTTGATATGGCCGAAGAAACGGATGTGATCGTTCGCAAAGGGGCTTGGTATAGCTTCGACGGCAACAATATTGGCCAGGGACGAGAAAACACAATTCAGTACTTTATCGATAATCCCGAATTTGCTGAGAATGTTGAGCAACAAGTCCGCCAGAAATTAGAACTAGGGGCTGAAGTCTCTGCTAATTCGATCACAGCGGTGGAAGCCGAGGAAGAAGAGGCCGCATAATCCCGGCTTAATCTCCATCCACTATCATTTCGACGCTTAATTTGTCTGACCTGATTCTTACATTGAGGAATATTCAATGATTGGATATGTGACTTTAGGTACAAACGATATCGTTAAAGCAGCCCAGTTTTATGATTCTCTTTTCGAGGTGCTTGGCGGCAGCAGGTTTATGGAGTTCGAAAGTTTTATTGCCTGGAGTACGGGACCCGATCAGCCCAGCGTCTGTGTAACCAAACCCTTCAATGGCGAGCCTGCCACGATTGGCAATGGCGTCATGATTGCCCTCATGGTGGATAGCAATGACAAAGTAGATAAAGTTTACAAAAAGGCCATTGAATTGGGTGCCCAAGATGAAGGACCAGCCGGGCCAAGAGGCGACATAGAAGGATTCTATGCGGGCTACTTCCGAGATCCAGATGGCAACAAACTCAATGTTTTCCATATGCCTTCGCCCTAAAAGGTTGAAGTAATGATCAATTGGACCTTTTGCATGAATCCTTTTCTGCGGCTATTGCCTTTGCCTATTTCGCGATCCATCACGGGTTGCACTAGCCCCCCCGCCCCCCCAACTTTGGGGGGAGAGCAGCTTTATTTTATTCTGCTGTGTTGTAACAGTTGACCTGAATCAGCTTACCGTTTGTACCTTCCATTAGAGGTCTTACTCACACTCCAGCCTGAAAATTGGTCCATAGATACTAGCAACCATCATCAGATCTTTCAGCACTCTCCCCCCAAAGTTGGGGGGCCGGGGGGGCAATGTAGGGTTGCTATTCGTGCAAGAAGTCTATTGATTGCGGCTGGTCCCAGAGGCAGCACCATTCTGGCTCAATCTGCGACACCAATTATCCGCAATCGCACAACTAAACCACAGTAATTCCGCATACGACTGACTACTGTTTAAAAGCATAAGGAGACAGCCATGGGTTTACAGGATCAAATCGGCAGTTTTTGCTGGTGGAGTTTAATGACGAAGAACGTATCAAAAGCGAATGAGTTTTATCATCAGCTCTTTGATTGGCAGTTGAGTGAAATGGAAATTCCCGGCCATGACAATGCCACGATTTACGCTGCGGGAAACGGTGGATTTGCCAATCCGGTCCCTATCGAAAATGACTTTCCGTTCCCTAGCCACTGGATTGCCTACATCACCGTTGCCAACGTCGATGAAGCCTGTCACCAGGCAGAGAAGTTGGGGGGTAAGGTCAGTGTCCCTACCTTTGAGATTCCATCCGTGGGCCACACTGCCGTGATCAATGATCCGGTTGGCTCCGCCTTTCATGTGTTTACCCCAGAGCAGGACAGTGACGATCTAAATATGATTGGTAATGGTCCTGGAGAGGTTTGCTGGATGGAGCTTCTAGTCGATGATCCAACCGCCGCTTTACCCTTCTACTCTGAACTGTTTGGCTGGCAGTTTTCCGCTCCTATGCCTATGAACGGTGGAGAATATTAC
>NZ_JANQOY010000080.1 GCF_028285565.1 Acaryochloris sp. IP29b_bin.148 | reverse complement strand
AACCGAATTGTGAATTTAAGTTAAAACTTCGGTTCATCATAAAAGATTTATTTAGCAGCAACAAGGTGGCATGTAGAGATTAATCAATTGGCCCATTCTGAGAAAGGGTTTAACCTCTCATTGAATTTCTACGAACCTCGATGACTTACAAGAGACCTGACTGCCTTGATGGAGTTATAGCTCGGACGATGTTCACAAAGGGTGATCAAAGTTGCTCATTTGAGGGCGAGTTCATGCTAAATAAAACCGTGATTCCATCAAATCAGGGTGTAGTTCTTGACTGGATTGCTACCGTGAAAAGTTCCAAGATTCGACTTTTTCGTTTAACGACGGGGAGCGCTCTGCGCCACACTTTCCAAAACACCGTCCAAAAATTTAGCTTTACAGGTAAACCGCTGAATCTTACCACTAGAGGTTTTGGGAATGGTACCAGGCTTGAGCAGCAGCAGTGTATGAATTTGTAGATCATGATCCTTGGCAACAGCCCGGCGAATTTGCGTCAGAATCTCCTTTTCTACACGATCGGGTTCTGAGTCAGTCGTGAGCGTTGTCGCTGGTACGAACTCTTTCATTTGGGGAGGATGGGCTGTGGGCTTTTTACCGTTCTTTTGATAGCGGTTAATGTAGTTTCGCTCTAGTTCCGCCACGACCACCAATTGCTCTTCACTCTCTACCGTAATCGAGAACGCTGCCGCACAATTGGGTCGAATGCCAGGATAGCTTTGAATCACAGTCCATTCAATATCTTGAGGATAATGATTTCGACCATTGATGATAATGACATCCTTTAGACGGCCCGTTACGTACAGCTCTCCCTCAGCTAGGAAACCGTAGTCTCCTGTTCGCAAAAACGGTCCAGCGCCCGTATCGGCCAAGTAAGCCTGAAAGGTTTCGGCAGACATATCCGACTGTCGCCAATAGCCTTGGGCAATGCTGTCCCCAGAAACCCAAATTTCGCCGACTTCTTCGGCTGAGCATTGACAAAGTGTTTCAGGATTAGCAATGATGATGTCCTGCCCCTTTAGCGCTGTCCCACAGCCCACTAACGTGCGGGCATCGGAGTCACTAGACAATGCAGAGACCACTTGATGTTGTTCCAGAGCGGAACCTTGTACGGTTTTTAAAGTAGGTGGGGCCTTTCTCTGTCCCCCTGAAACGATCAGGGTGGCCTCTGCTAGACCATAGCAGGGAAAAAAGGCTTCCGGACGAAATCCACAGGGCGCAAATTTGGTGGAAAAGTCTTCGAGGGTTTGAGCACTGATGGGTTCCGCACCATTAAAGGCCACCCGCCAGGAACTGAGATCTAGGGTTTCAATCTGTTCTGGCTTGATCTTGCGCAAACATAAATCATAGGCAAAATTGGGTCCCCCACTGGTGGTGGCTCGATAGCGAGAGATGGCTTGCAGCCAGCGAATCGGACTCTGCAAAAACATAAAGGGAGACATCAGCGCCACAGGGAATCCCCCGTATAAAGGCTGCAAAATTCCGCCGATCAAGCCCATGTCGTGGTAGGGTGGCAGCCAGATGACCCCTTGACTATCCGAACGATGCTCATAGCACTGATGAATCAGTGCCAGATTCTGCAAGAGGTTGTGATGGGTGATCATCACTCCTTTGGGAGTTGCCGTCGAGCCAGAGGTGTATTGGAGAAAGGCTAAGTCTTGTCCCTGGGGATGCAGCTCTTGCCAGGCTTGGCGCGGTTTAGTGACGCTGAGGCTGTCCGTCGCTAACCACTTGAGCGTGTTGAGTTCTGCCGCATCAATCAGCTGTCGTTCCAGTTTTGACAGGATTTGGGAGGTGGTCAGGGCAAAAATGGCTTGGGAGTCTGCGATCACACTTTGCAAGCGCATCAGAGAACGATTGGGGCGGGGGGGATAAATGGGGACCGCCGTGACGCCTGCATAGAGGCAGCCAAAGAAGGCAGCGACATATTCTAATCCGGGCTGATAGACCAATAGGGCGCGATCACCCGGTTGGCAGGCAGACTGTAACGCAGCTGCGATCGCACGGGCCTTGGCATCCAGCTCCGCATAGGTGAGATGGAGGGTTTCGTCTTCACCGTCGACTAAAAAGGTAAAGCCTTGATGGTCAGGCTGGTGCGCCGCTCGATAGCGAAGTAAACCCACCAAACTGTCCACCTTTGGCGGACAGGTTCCTTCGACCTTGGCATCCCAATTGGTTGTTTCAGCCACGTTATACTCCATCCTGACTAGAGGATTATGAATTCGTTTTCGATTTGAACAGCCCTTGTAAGCGCTGGTCCCATTTCTTTTGATTGGTCTCTGCATCTTTGATATAAGGAGACCAGGCAATCAACTGGATAATGAATTGATTCAGTAGAGAAGCAGGGAATTTGAGGGGACGAACAATATCGACAAAAAGGACCACCCGAACTTCATCGGTATTATTCCAGGCTTCATGCTCAAAGGAGTCATCGAACACAAGGCTTTTGCCTTCTTGCCAATGGCGGACGTCTTCTCCCACCCGAATCCCGCAGTCTGAAGCAGCCTCGGGAATGATCAGTCCCAAATGGTAGCGTAGAACGCCATTAAAGGGGCCGCGATGGGGTGGGATTTGCTTTTTTGGCAGCAAAATTGAGAAAAAAGCCGTCTTAACCCCGGGAATACTGGACAACAATTTTGCTGTTTCCGGGCAAAGACGACAGTTTTGCTCTGCCGTCACCCCGTATGCATAGAAGAAAAAAGTTTTCCAGCGCTGATCATTGGTGATGTTGTACTGATCGGGGGAAATATCTTGGAAATTAGGGAGGTCATCCCGATATTTGAGAATTTCATCTAATTCCTTGCGAATTACCTGCCAATTATCCTCGAAGGTTTTGACCCATTCAAACTGAGCAGGATCAAAGAACGTCGAGTTTCCCACCAGGGACGCAGATTGAATGATGCGCTCTAATTGGCGCAACAGATTTTCACCGGCTTTGAGGGCAACCTCACGGTTCTTGGTTTTGAAATCGGTGTAAAACTGGCTCAATGCACTCATAAATTAGGACTTAGAAATCAACAATCGGGCGCATTAACACTCCAGCCAATGTACACCATGATCTGTCACGATGCTATTGGGACCCCTTGGCTGCCAATACGGCATCCAATCGCTGGTCCCATTTCTTTTGATTGGCGGCTGCACCTTGAATATAAGGAGACCAAGAGAAGAGCTGAATTACGGCTTGGTTCAACAGAGAGATGGGGAATTTGACAGGTCTGACTACATCCAAGAACAGGACGACGCGCACATTATCCGTATCGTTCCAGGCCGTATGTTCGAAGGAATCATCGAAGACGAGGCTTTGGCCTTCTTGCCAATGGCGAATATCCTTGCCAACGCGAATACCGCATTGGTCTATGGCCTCTGGGACCATCAGGCCGAGATGATAGCGGAGAACGCCATTATAGGGACCTCGGTGGGGGGGGATGCGCTGGTGAGGCAGCAAGATCGAGAAAAAGGCGGTTTTTAAGCCGGGGATTTGTTCGATCAGCCGGGTGGTTTCTGGGCAGCGATCGCAATTTTTTTCGGCCTTAATCCCATAGGCATAGAAGGCGAACATTTTCCACTGGGTATCTTTGGTGAGGTCGGCATCGTACTCCACCAATTCTTCAAAATTAGGTAATGCCTCTTGATATTGGAGAACCTGTTCTAGTTCTTGGCGAATGGTTCGCCAGTTCTTTTCTAAGAGAGGGACCCAGCTAAAAATATGGGGGGCAAAGAAGGTTTTGTGGCCCACGAGGGACGAACGCGAAACCAACCCCCCAATATGCTGACGCATTAAAGTTTCGAGAAATTCTTTCACGGGACTGTCTTCCAATCATGTGTTGACTATAATGAATGAACCCTTAATATGAATGCCTGAGATTAGACATCAGAATTGAATGAATGGGATTTTATAATCGCGCCTAAACGCTGTTCCCACTGGGTTTGCAGCTTTTTAGCATCCTGAACAAAGGGTGACCAAGAAATTAAACGAATCAGGGTCTGATTAAGGAACGAAACGGGGAATTGCAGGGGACGGACCACATCAATAATCAGGACGACCCGCACCTCGTTGCTATCGTTCCAGACTTCATGGGGAAATCGATCATCAAAGACTAAACCTTGTCCCTGCTGCCAATGGCGAATTTGGTCCGCCACCCGTAGGCGGCATTGGGTTTCGGGTTGGGGCACTTTCAGGGCCAGATGGTACCGGATCACTCCCTTAAAGACCCCGCAATGCTCGGGAATATGCTTGTGAGGCAGCAAGATAGAAAAGAAGGCTGTTTTCATCCCTGGAATGGATTCAATCAGCTGGCTGGTTTGAGGGCAGAGATCGCAGTTTTGGGCCGCTTTCACCCCAAAGGCATAGAAGAAAAAGGTTTTCCACCGATCGTCTTGGGTCAGACGATACTGATCTGGCGATAAATCTTGGAAATTAGGCAGTTCATCTTGATATTGGAGAATATCCTCCATTTCTTGGGCAATGGTGGACCAGTTATTTTCTAGCCGCTTAACCCAAGGGAACTGTTGAGCCTCGATAAACGGAGTATTACCCACGAGGGAGTGGGACTCAATTAGACCTTCGAACCGCCGCAGGAGCTGCTCGGCTCGCTGTAAAAACAGTTGACGACTTGTGGTCTGCCAATGTCCATAGCGTTGACTGAAAGCATTCATATCACTGGATATTTGGGTAGACAATCTGTCCTTGGCACTCACCAAAGATCACGACATCAGATAGGAAAAGGTTAGACGATGGTTAATGGGCAGTCATAGAGTTCATCAAATCAGAGATGTTACCTGTTGCTGATTGCTGCCACTCAGCAACAGGCTGAAAGCTATTCTCTAGAAATTTGGCTCGACAGGCTCGACGCTGGATCTTGCCACTGGAGGTTTTGGGGATAGCACCAGGTTTGAGCAGTACGACGGCATAGACTTCGACCATATGCTCTTCACCAATCGCTAAGCGAATCGCGCCGATAACTTCTTCGACGGGGAGACGACGGAAAAAGTTTCGTTCCACTTCATGGACAATCACCAGATGCTCTTCTCTCTTCAGGGGAATGGAAAACGCCGCACCATGATTGGGCCGGAGGGCAGGATGGCACTGCTCCACGGTCTGCTCAATTAGCTGGGGATATTGGTTTCGGCCCCAGATAATCATTAGGTCTTTAATCCGACCCGTAATATAGACTTCGCCATTCTGGACAAAGCCTAGATCTCCGGTCCGCAGGAAGGGTCCTTCTCCCGTATCGGCTAAGTGGGCCTGAAAGGTCTCAGCAGTGACGTCGGGTTTGTTCCAGTACCCTTTGCCCACGCCATCCCCGGCAACCCAAATTTCACCGACTTGGTTTTCTGCACATTTTGTCAGGGTATCGGGATTTGCGATCGCAACCTTATCCCCCAACCACATGCGGCCACAGCCAATAATCGCCTGGGATTTATCAGACGCTGGTTCTACAGGAACCACTTTATTTTCAGCCAAGGCCATACTATCGAGATAACGAATGATGGGTGGCTCTGACTTCAGGCCCCCAGAAATAAAGAGGGTGGTTTCAGCCATGCCATAGCAGGGATAAAAAGCTTCCCGGCGGAAGCCACAGGGACCAAAGAAGTCCACAAATTTATCCAGGGTATCGGCTTTAATCGGTTCTGCCCCAGAAAAAGCCACTTCCCATTTGCTCAGATCTAGCTGATCTCGCTGCTGCGGCTTCACCTTCTGACAGAGTAAATCGTAGGCAAAGTTGGGGCCGCCGCTGGTGGTCGCCCCATATTTAGACACGGCCTCCAGCCACAAAATCGGTTTTTGGATCAGGGCAATTGGCGACATTAGGGTAACGGGGAAGCCCCCATAGAGGGGCTGAAGGACGCCTCCCACTAGACCCATATCGTGAAATAGAGGCAGCCAAATCACCCCCTGACTGTGGTCGGAATGGCCAAAGCTCTCATAAATCATCTTGGAGTTATGGAGCATATTGCCGTGGGTGACCATCACCCCTTTGGGATCTCCGGTGGAACCCGAGGTGTACTGGAGAAAGGCTAAAGTATCGGTCTCTAACTCCAGTTGAGTCCAGGCAGAGGCTTGATCCGTGGGCACGGTATCCGTGGCTAACCAGGTCAACTGATTTAAATACGGAGCTAAATCGGGATTCTTTTTGAGCTGGTTTTTCAGATGCTCTAGAAATCCGGCTGTGGAAACCAGCACCGTTGCTTCTGAGGCTTTGGCCCGGATTTGGAGTTTGGCAATGGCTTCGGGTTTCCGGGGCGGATTATCAGTGACGGCTACCACCCCGGCATAAAGACAGCCAAAAAAGGCAGACACAAATTCGAGTCCGGCATCGTAGGGATAAACGACCAGAACGTTGGTGCCGCGAGCGGTTAAGGCCTGTATTGCGGCTGCGATCGCCCGAGCTTGCAAATCCAAAGTGGCGTAGGTGAGGGTCCCGGATTCGTTTTTACCGTCGGCCAAAAAAGTATAGGCATTTGAATCAGACTGTTGCTGAGATCGCTCTCGCAGTAAGTCCACTAAAGTTGAAGGATGGGTCATAGGGTCGAAATCCGCAACAGCAAAAACCTAAATTTGAGCATATAAAACCGCTAGTACTTGCATCACTAATCAAGGCGGATCTGCATCACATTACTGTAGTTGAGGGATGCTTTAGACTTCAAGTATTCCGATAAACATCGGCAGCCTCTTATCCCTAATTGGACGCTGCATAAACCCTCTAGTTCCTACCAAAAGATGGATTGACCGATCTACTGTGACGGTCCATTTTGTTGCATATCCGATTCGGAAATGCCATTTTCACTGTCCATACTAGCGATAGTTCATCCCTACTGATTGCGGATTTGTAACTGAGCATTCTGCGGAAAATGCTTTGTTTTTACCCCTTTGACCGTGTGTTTCTCAGACCCAGTTGCCAAGACAAATACCCGCTCTAAGGGATAATAACTACTACATGCATGACAAATAAGGCTGCTCACAGCCGATCTTTGTGCAATAGATTGAATTGTTAAGTACCGCCAACAGGACCGCTGCTGAGGGTCTGAGACCCATCAGTGCCAGAAGAGATTAACCCTGCAGTTTTTAGAGATGTTCTTCCTCCAGTCAACTTCTAATACCACACCTCGGTACGCCATAAGTCCATGAAGAAGTTTGGGAAAAAGAAAACCTTTGTTCGCCTCTTAGTGCTGTTTTGTATGGGGCTAGGACTTGTTTTTCTGTTTCAAAAAATCAATCTCCAAGGCCGCGATCTACTAGACGCCTTTCAGCGATTTAGCCTGGAATCCCTGCTGCTAATGCTAGGGGTCACCTTGGTGCAAATGGCCTTTCAGGTGACTCGCCTTTGGGTCCTCTGTCCTCGGGCAGCTGGCGTGAGCTGGGCACAAGCAGCCAATACCTACATATCGGGCCAGTTTATTGGTAATTTCGTTCTCAGCCAAGCAGGACATGCCGTCAAAATTGCTCTATTGCGTAAGGAGAAAGATACCAAGGGACGTAAAATTGACGCAGCTGAAGCCACCGCTGTCATTCTGGTGGATAAAGTGCTTGATGTTGGCATCCTTGTCACGTTAGCGGTTCTGTCTGCACTGCAAGTCTCTGTGGGATTACCCCAAGTAGATTGGTGGGAGAAGGGCATTATCTTGCTGATCGGTGTTCCGTTCTTGGGGGTCGCGCTGTGGGCACTGCTGCAACGCTTACGCCAACGATTTCCTAAACTGCGTCAATGGTTCCGTAAGTTTAAGGCTGGATTAGCTGTTATTCGCAATCCGATCCAAATTCGCAATGCAGCGGTGATGGATTTGGGAGACTGGTTTACAGAATGTCTGCTACTACAGATGCTATGTATGGCACAAGGTCATGTCCTGTCTTTACCCCAACTTTTAATTTGCCTGTTTATTCTGAATTTGGGGCTAACGGTGCCAACCACCATGGCGAACCTAGGTACCTATGAAGCGGCACTGGCCTTTTCCCTGAACGGTATGGGGGTGCCGTTAGCACCAAGCGTGGTGATAGCGACGATGTTTCATGCCTATCAATTATTCGGTTTGCCCGTATGGATGTTGGGCCAAAAGTTGGGGCCGAACGTCTCTCCCAAGCTGGACTCCGCATTACCTATTCCGATTCCCCAAGAACGGCCTAAAGTGACCTCCAAGTAATCGACTGCCCTCCATAAAGCGGTGAGATAAACCTTGGCAACAAGCTTTACAACCCTGAGCGCACTTTTTTGGGGTCACCCATAAAGTTTGTTGCCCGTACGAGGTTATCGATAATTCTGGGCCTGAGTTTCAAACATCGTCGTATAGACACCGTCTAAGCTGAGTAAGGATTCATGACTCCCTTCCTCAATAATGCGGCCTTGAGACATGACATAGATATAGTCAGCCATTTTGACGGTTGATAAACGATGGCTAATTAAAATAGCTGACTGATCCTGAATCAGGGTGCGGAACTGCTGGAATACTTCATATTCAGCTTTAGGATCCATCGCACTCGTGGGTTCGTCTAAGACAATCACTTGAGAATCCCTCAAAAATGCCCGCGCCAGCGCAATCTTCTGCCACTGTCCGATGCTCAGCTCTTCACCCTCATCAAATAACTTCCCCAGGACCGTATTATAGGTTTTAGGTAAGGTTTGAATGACTTGATCGGCCCCTGATAAACGAGCAGCCCGAATCACTCGCTCGTCTTCAATAGATAACTCTACATTGCCTAACCAAATATTTTCTTTGGCGGTGAAATAATATTGGGCATAGTCTTGAAAAATGACGCTGATTTGACGCCGTAAATCCGCAATAGCAAACTCCCGTATATCCACTCCATCTATCGTGATCGCACCACAATTTGGATCGTATAAACGGCACAGCAGCTTAATTAAAGTGGTTTTACCTGATCCATTCTCACCGACTAACGCCACCACTTCACCCGGCCGAATTTTTAGATTAATATTCTTGAGCGCCTGACGAGTTGTTGCACCATACTGAAAACTAACATTTTTAAATACGATTCCCGACTGAAAGGGTAGAGGAAAGGGGCGCGGGCAGACCGGATCCACCACCTTTGGTTGGAGATTCAGAAACTCATATAAATTGACTAAGAAGAGATTATCTTCATACAAGCCCGATCCACTTTTCATCAAATCCCTAAGGTTAGTCTGCCCTCTCTGTAACGCTTGCGAGTAAAGTACCAAATCCCCTATTTGTAAATGACCTTGAATGGTTCGGTAAACAATAAAGGAGAAAATAGCTAAGATCACCAGCCCTGCACTAGCCTCAGTCCCAAAATACAGAAAAGATCGTTGCTTCAGAATCTTCACGGTTTCTGTATAAAGCTGCTGCCGTATGTTCTGATAACGTTGGCTAAATAAGTGTCCCAAATTAAAGAGTCGAATTTCCTTGGCACACTCGTCGGTTGTTAGCATCCACCCTAAATACATCCCTTGTCGCTGCATCTGCGTTCGCCGACGTTGCCAGCGATACATCACTTGTGAATAGCGCACTTTAACAATAACGGGTGGAATCGCCACAACTAAAAGGACGCCTAAAATACTCCAGTGCAACGAAATGAGTAATCCCAACATTGCGACTAAGGAAATTCCATTTTTCCCTACCTGAGCTAAGCGATCCAGAATTCGCGGTGGACGAAAGGGGGCTTCCTGTTGAGCTCTCTGCAACAGGTCATGGTACTTGGGGTTCTCGTAATGTTCTAAATCAGCCCCAATTGATTTGGCATGAATCAACCCTTGCATATAATCAGTGACGCGTTGGGCATGGGCCTGATTGACCAATTCTGCTAATGCAGAAAATGCTGTCGTCAACAGGGTGATCGTTCCCAAACAGACAAGAATGGGCAAGCAGTTTTGAAAAACAGCCGTTTTATCCACTGCAGTCAAACTGGTTGATACCGCGTCAATCAAAAGTTTTGTGAGATAAATCGTAGCGACAGGGAGAACACCTTGAGCGATCACTAAGGTCACTCGGGCTACAGTCCATCGAGGACTACTGTCCCACACCAGTCTCAGGGCAGGTAGCAATCGGATATTTTGTGTAATTTTCCGCTTGAATTTGCTTAGAAGTTGCATGGAACCTGCTTACAGATAACGTAATTTTCCTGCGAGAGTAATCGTCTGACACCCTCGAAGATCAGCCCATGACCCTGTACGCTGATGGTTATCTTCTTGCAAACTGTTGTCTTACACTCTAGAGGACTGAAAATGCTCTTCTACCAGTTGTGCTATTTCTGTCACTAATTCTAGATGATAGGGACGCTCTAGACGATAGATGGGAACATGACGAATAATCTCCATGCATTGCTGGAAATGGATGGCGCCGGGTTGGCCGTGCAAGAGCTGATAGCTGCCCTGAGCAAAGTAGGTATGGGCAATCAGCTGTTGGAGTGCTGCTTGTAAACCTAACGGTTGAGCTGCAACCTCTTGACCTTTGGTTAGTTGGTAGATAGCGCCAACCGGTAAAGGTGCCTCTGCAAATCGCTCAATATTGCGCCGAGCTCTTTTTTCATATCCGGCAGCCAGTCTGGGTAGCTGGTCTGGACAATCTCCTAATGCAAACACAGCGGCTTCTGGCAGCAACTTGAGCTGGGGAAAACTAGGATAGATACTGGGACTTCGTTGAGGATTAGGCTTGATGGCCACAACATCATCTGTGATTAAGTGATGCCCCCGTCCATAGAGTGTGGCAGCTAGGGTCGATTTTCCCCATCCTTTACCAGCGATAAATACGGCGGCCTGGCCATCCAGGGCAACAGCACTGCCATGCAACACTAAATAGCCACGTTGGTGCAGAATAAGAGCGAGTAGGATGCCCAAAATAGGTAAATGCAGCAGATCTTCTTCCACTTGAGGGTCTGGGTCAAGGATAATTTCGTTGCCCTTGCGCGCAGTGAAAGCGCCCACGTCTTTCCAGTAGTAAGACACCTCATCTGCAGTAATGTAACGCATCACTCCTGAATCAGTGGATGCTAATCGAGACCGATCGACGTGACCCAAGTGAATGACAACATCTGCAGATGAGTCTTGCATGGCTAGCAGTTCTGGAAAACAGAGTTCAGACTGAAGACGAAGACCATAAGCTTGATAAAAATACATAGAAAAATACGCTGAAACCGTTATCCTGCCACAGAAGCGTGGCAGACATGGGCTTTACTTGACACTCAGATTACATCGCGGTGAGCGCCCTATGAATAGGGGAATAGCTGTTTGCCTTTGTGTTGAGAATATTTAAATTTTTCGGTGATCTAGCCTTGGGGGTTCTATGCACTGATCTACCAAAACTTGAGTCTAGGGATATCTATAATCTACTGACGGAGTTGTAGATTATGCTGATTGGGTGAAAACGCGTTACAGTATACCTTTAAAGCGAAAACGACTAACCAGAGTAACTCATCTGGTTAGCGTTTGTACAGCTAACTTTGTCTAATGCTTTACAAAGACTAGTTATCGTTTGATGCGAAAGACTACCCTGCAGCTGGGAAAGCAGTATTGACTGTTCCTCGGGGTGTATCAGAATTGGTTAGGCTTCCTTGAAGGGTAATTGCTTCAACATTGCCAAAATTAGTTAGCTTAGGCTGGCTATATGCTTTTTTACTCATGTCGTTGACTTTAGAATATAGTTACTGCATTCAAAAACAATGATAGCCAATTCTTATCTAAATGGGAAATATTTTACAAAATATTCGTTTTTGGATCCTGCAACATCCAACGTTGTGAAAGATAACAATACTGGAAATTATTGTTCCTGCATGGGGACAAGGCACTACTTTCTTTCTCAGAAAACCGATAGGAGATCACCGATTAAAAGCTAATTGCTGAAGGATCTGAGCGTTTCTCTATGCAAGCCAAAAATTCGGAGTGTATGCTCTGTGATTGAGCACTGTTGGTGTCATTAGAACGTCAAGCGAGTTTGATGCAGCCACATGCCCAAAGAAACACTTCGCCATAATGTGTTAACTTCTGCTGCAGTAAAAGCCTGGTCTTGCATCCATCGTTGGTATATATCCCTTAAGGCGAGAATATCAATATACTGATCGATCGTCTCTGGATGATTAAATAAAACAGACTGGATCGCAGACTGTTCATAGGTTTTAAAGGTAAACTCAAAGCCTGGTTGCATATTGGTCTTGTCTAGCCGCCATTGTAAATTGCTAGGAACAATGCCTCCAATCGCATTACGCAGGACAAATCTTCCCCAGCCTTGATGTAATTTTTGATCAGGTGGAAGAGATAGACAGAATTCTACAAGACGCTTATCAAAGAAAGGAAACCGCAGGTCGATCGAAAAAGCACCGCCTGCTGTATCTAAAAGCTCCAACATGGATGAGTGAATATTGGCCATCATGCAGCGGTAATGGCTTTCCCGTTCGGTTTGTGGGGGAGGAAGTTGGAGGGTTTGGAGTTTATGGTCGAGTCCTGTCCGACCCACGAATTGGGGTGACAGCGGCAGATCCGGGTGTATGGCATTGGGTTGAGGAGAGTCAGCAACCGGCGTGCTCGTTGGACGGGTCTTGATCAATGAGGCGACAGCAGAACGCAATCCATACCGCCAAAACCACTTAAGTAAGACTTTTTGCCATGGTAAGTTGTAGCGTTTGCCATAGGCTTGAGTTTCTCTCGCGAGGGTGAACCAACGACCTGAGCGCGCTAATTCCCGAAGATATTCATTGCCATGAGAAACCGTGCTGTCGCCATCCCAGCCATCTAAAATCACCCGAACGTTCTTTTGTTGGGCGATTTCATATAAGCCCCAGTTCAAACGAAAGTTCCCTGCCATGATGGCTGCATCACGGTGCCATACCGCTTTGTCATAACTGGCGAAAGGTCCAAGTTGATCGCCCCACAACAGATGCGGAGTATAGCGACCTGTTGTTAAAACGGCGTCTTGGTACGAGCGCTCATCACAAGCAGACACGCGATCGAATCTGGCGGAGAAGGTATGCAATGTTTCTTGCGATCGCTCGCTGGTATCCAAGATCTGTCGAGCCAGACAGGTAATCGAGGAAGAATCTAAGCCGCCACTCAACATGGAACCCACGGGAAAAGCGCTGCGTAAGCGGCATTGGACCGCTGCGGTAAAATGCTCTAAAAATTGGTGAGTATAGTCTTCAGTAGACTTCAGTTGCAGTTCTGGAATATTGGCATCCAGTTGCCAATAAGACTGGAGTGTTACGCCAGAGGTATGAATGGTTAATGAATGCCCTGGGGGCAGTCGTAGGATGTCTTGGTAAAAGGTGATCGTCGGGTCACTATCTAAATTTGCAAGATGTTCAGCGACTTTGGCTTCGTTTAAACGTTTCGGAATGTGGGGGAGTGTGAGTAGGGCTTTGATCTCGGTCGCGAACGCAAAGTGTTCGCTCACACAGTAGTAATAAAAGGGTTTGACACCAAAGTGATCACGGGCGCAAAACAGCGATTGGTGAGACTCATCCCAAATGGCAAAGGCAAAATCACCGAGTAAATGCTGGGGGCATGCTTCGCCCCATTGGTGATAGGCGGCCAAGATTAAATCGCCGTCAGACAATTCATGAGTAGCATGCTGAACGAGGTCCAGGTCTGTGATTAGCTGATTGCGATTGTCGAGTCGGGCATCGGCGGTCAAAATCAGTGAGCCACCTGCACTGACTAAAGGACACCGCTCATGCAAAGATTCTGGTGTGGTCCATAGGAGTCGTCGACCCAAGCCAATAGAGCCCTGATACCAGGTACCCACACCATCCGATCCGCGGTGTGACAGACTATCCAGCATTTTACCCAGATGTTCTGGATTGATGGGGGTTGTGCGGTGATAAATACCTAGGATTGCGCTCATGGTATCAAGACGGTTGATTAAGACAACTGCTGATGCACGACCAACGTGACAGATCTTGTCAGTGGTAGCAGCAATAGATGGTTCTAGGGAAGGGTCGGTTTTATATGTACCAACTCACGAGAGTGTACCGCTCTCCAGATAGGACAGTTTGCACTTCATGCCAAATATTAGAGTGAAAGGCCACTAACATGCCAGCTTGAGCCGGAAACGGAAAGCCGTGACTCTGCCATCGCGACGGATCAATCAGCCCATAGAAGATGAGTGAGCCCCCGCTATAGTAGCCAGGCTGAGGATCGCTGGCTGGGGAATTAAGAAAGATGATGATGGAGATTTGACGCGCTTGCAAGAAATGAGGTGCGTGGGGTTGAGTACTGCTATCACAATGAACCCGAAAGTAACTACCTTGGGTATAGCGATAGAACAAGAGCGGTTGCATGCCACTTAACGACAAGTTGAAGTGATTAACCAGGGTAGGCTGTAGCTGATGCAGTTTTTGGTTGATGGTAGTGGTGGTTGCCTCAGGGAGTTGCAATTGTTCCGTTTGGCGATGCTCTGGATCATCCTGTGGGGAAAGAATGTGCTGTTCATTCGTAGGTAATACCAGAGCGGGCTGTCCTGGAGTGGTTCGAACAGTACTCAGCAATTGCTCACAGTATTCAGCTTCCAAAAAATTAGGTTGCACGAACAAGCCAAGCTTGATCAACAAATCCAAACTAGGCATGGTTCTCAATCAGCGAAGGGCGGGCATTGGCGTAAATCTTGCCAAATCATCGACTTGGCCGATGACGACTTGGCCCTCTAATTCAACCCAAGCATGGGCCTCTAATTGGCCAGAGGACGTTTTAGTGACTCCAATACGAAGTTGAGGGTTGTGATGGTGACGACGAAGTAAAACCTCAGTGGCCAAGGCTCGCGCCAGGCATTTAACGTGACCGGGCATATATCGACTACCAGTATTCACCATCCAAGTCATCCGATTTACAGATCTGGGAGGAGGGGGAGCGTCTTGAGGTTGGCGTGGGTGGCTGATGTTATCTAGCAGTTTGCGTAAGGTTTGAAAGGGGAGTAGCCATAACCCAAATCGGATGGCCGTTAGCAGGATAAAAGTTTTGCTGAGGAGGGCGCGATCGCGTCGCCGTAACCGAAAAAACTTAAGCACTGGCAGCATCTTTGATCTCAATTAACTCAGATTCAATCAACTCCTGCAACAGCTTCAAAACATCTTGTTGACACTGTTCTGAGTCCACTTCGTACTCATTCAAAATTTGGTCACAGATTTCTTGAACGGAACGAGGTTGTTGGAGTAGAGTCCACACACTGGCTCCCACTTCATTTAAGCCAAAGTACATCCCTGTTTTGAGATTGAGAATCACCGATTCTCCAGCCAAGTCAGAGGAAACTTGCTCTGAAGTTGCAACAACAGTTGTGTCCGCGGAAATAGTGGTAGTCAAAGTAATAAACCTCTACAACAAACTGATTGTGAAAATTCTGTTCAAATTAGCACAGGTATTTTATTTTTTGAAACGACTAGAATGTTATCTGTGTTACCGCGATTGTAGTCTAGATTTTTGCAGACGGCACCTGCTGACGGGTGTGAAGGTCATCATGGGAACCTTATCTATTTCTGACGACAGAAGGCCTCTACACAGCGCACAAATAGTTCAACGCCCATGCCTAACGCTGTTTCGTCAAAATCAAACTGAGGGTGGTGATGGGGATAGGCTAACCCTCGTGTATCATTCGCGGACCCTAAAAAGAAGTAACAGCCAGGCACCTCTTGTAGAAAGAAAGACATATCCTCACCCCCCATGGTTTGGCAAGTGGGCACAACGCCTGTAGGTGTCTCAATTACATCCGTACTAACGGAGCGGACTAGCTCTGCGATCGCAGCATCATTAATCACCGCTGGATATAGCTGCCAATAGTTGAGGTCGTAGGTTGCTCCCCAGCTCTGGCAAATCCCCGTTAAGATTGCTTCTATCTGCGACTCAATCCGCTGGGCTAACTCCGGTTGAAAGTAGCGAACGGTGCCGCTGAGAAAACTGGAATCCGCAATAATATTGGATGCGGTTCCGGCATGGAGCTGTCCCACCGTCACAACAGCCGACTCCAGAGGATTAACATGGCGAGCCACAATCGTCTGTAGGGCATTGACGATCTGAGCGCTGATCACCACGGCATCAGTGGTCTGGTGGGGCATGGCCCCATGTCCCCCCTTGCCTTGAATACGACATTCAAATAAATCAACTGCCGCCATCAGGGGACCCGCTTTAACCCCTACCGTCCCTACCGGCAGGTTATTCCATAGATGGAGGCCAATAATGGCGTCCACATCAGGGTTTTTGAGGACCCCTGCTTCAATCATCGGTTTAGCCCCTCCTGGCGATTCTTCTGCGGGTTGAAAGATCAGTTTGACCGTCCCCGCAAAGTCTGAAGAATGCTGAGATAAGTAGCGCGCTGTGCCTAGAGCAATGGCGGTATGCCCATCGTGACCGCAGGCATGCATCACGCCATCATGGCGCGAACGATAGGGCACCGTATTCTCTTCCTGAATGGGCAATGCATCCATATCGGCGCGAATGGCTAAGACAGGCCCTGGTTGCTCTCCTGTAATCGTCGCAACAAGGCCCGTTTTGGCAATGCCAACTTGGTGTGGAATGCCCCACTCTGACAAGCGCTCTGCTACAAATTTAGCGGTGAGATGCTCTTTGAAGCCTAGCTCTGGATATTGGTGCAGATGCCGTCGCCAGGACACGAGGTCCAGGGCCTTGATATCAGAGCGGATGGGGGTGGTTAGAGACGGAGCAGAAACCATAGTATTCTTCGCCAGAACTGAGAAGGGGCAAGTCTATTTTCTTTTTGATCCACTCCCCCGACTAAAGTACGGGGGATTTGGGACTCAAGCAGCGATTGCCGTCTGAGACGGTCTAACATCACCTACTCCCAGAGACAGAGATCCTGCCTCTTTGATGTTGTTTGCTGCATTGCCATCGCGATCATTAACCGCCTGACAACTGGGACAACGCCAACGCCTAACGTCCAAGGGCAAAGACTCCAGCACATGCTTGCAATGGTTACACGTCTTGCTCGACGGATACCACTGGTCTACATAGCCCACGGTCTTGCCTTTTTTGAAGGCCACAAACTCTAGAATTTGCAGGAATTCACCGAAGGCCAGATCGTTAATCTTACGACCCCATAGCCGCTGCATTCCTTTCAAATTCAACGTCTCAAAGAACAAATGGTCATACTGGTCTGTGAGCTGATGGGCTAGCTTCCAAAACCATTCTGTCCGCTTGTTCTTGATGGCTTCGTGAACCCGAGCATAGTGTTTTCTAGCTTGTTCACGTCTCTTAGAACCCTTCTGTTTACGAGAAAGGTGGCGATTGGCCAGCGCGATCTGATTGATCCCTTGCTTAAGGAACAAGGGACTCTCAATCCTAGAACCACCCGAAACCGTTAGGAATGTCTTTAAGCCAAAATCAAACCCTGCGCTTTTACCTGTCATGGGTTGTTGATGTTCGTCAATGTAATCTGTGACGACGAAGATAAATATTTCGCCGAATGGATTGCGTTTGACGGTGATGGTTTTGACGGTTCCTTGGATTTCGCGACTATTCCAGTATCGATAGATCTGGGTGCCAATCTTGATCTGGCCATCCCCCAAAAGCTTGTACCCGTTTTGCTTCAAGGTGAAGGATTTATACTTCACTCGCTTCTTGAAGTTTGGGGGTCTAACCCCTTTGCCATGATGTTTGAAAAATAGCTGGTAACCTCTGTCAATCCGCTGAATCACATCTTGCATCGCTTGAGCATTAACTTGTTGCCAATACTGGCTACAGCGACGCTTTTTAGCAATGTGAGCCATCAATTGGGTTGGCTTTAAGCTTCTGCCAAAGAGCCTATAGTAGCGCTTGTGTAAGGCAATACAGTGATTGTAGATGCTGGATGCTGCATCTATTTTGCGGTGCAATTTGCGATTGCGCTTATGCTGATAGAACTTGAACGTTTTCACATTCCTATTTTATCGCGAATATTTCACGGCAGATTTATCTGCCCGAGTCGCTTTTTTACCTCGGACTGAAGTCACGGGGCTATCAAGCTACCGAACGTTTTACCGTATCACTTTGGTCGGGAAGGCCCCTGTCAGGTTCATGTTTTATGCAAACCCTGAGTGAGAAGTAGGCCACTACTTCTCACTCAGGGTTTAGTTCATTACATTGAAGAATACATGGCAAATTCGATCCGCTACAGCAGTCTATGACGTTCTCAGAATAGGTTGGAATAGCCAGGAAGCCAGAGACTTTTGCTCACCACTCAGGATTCTCATAAAACCCTTATAGCTTTCTCAGGGAATCACAGGGAATCACCCAGATCCCAATCATTCCAGCTTCAGACACGCCGCGTACATTGAAATCATTGAAGTTGGAGAACAGACATGAAACGCACTTCCCGCCTTGCCTTATCAGTTTTAACAAGCCTTGCCATCCACAACTTTGGATTTACCATTCCTGCTGCTGCTGAAACCGTCACGGTCACTCGTGGTCCCAATGGCGCAGCCCATCAGGTTAAAGCAGACCGGATTCCTCAAGACGCTCAAGTGCGAGTAGAGACCCCTGCGACTGGATTTCCTAACCTCGTTACCAAAGGGCCTCAAGGTGCAGCCCACATTTCCTCAACAGACTCAGATCTTGATACGACTGCACAGTCGATAGACACGCTCGAAGTTGTCACTCGTGGCCCGAATGGTGCGGCTCACATCGCCAACTAGCCAATGAGAACAGCAACCGATTGACACGGAGTCCTGCACTATCCCCCATAAGCTGATTGCTCCCCCCACCGCAATCAGCTCTTTCCTCCGTATCAATCTTCCGTTTTTCTCCAACAGACCCCTTACGACTGAGGGGGTAACTTCTAAGTCGTAAGGTTTTATTCTTAAGGGAATACAGATCAGTAAGATGTGGGATATTACCGACTGTCAGTTCTGTCTCTTTATGATCTGTCCCCCACGTATTGCTCTAGTTTTGATCACGCTTAGCTACGCTATCAGCGGATGTGCGACGCCAGAGGTGCAGCCCTCTGCTTCTCCGCCAGCACCATCAGCAGTGAAGACGCCTGAGCCATCGCCTCCCCTGAAGTTAGAGCTTGCCGATCCAACAACTGTCGCTAATCCGCAGGTCGAACAGTACTTATCCCAATTAGAAGCACCCACGGTAAGTCAAGGGGTGTGGATTCAAACTCAAGACGCCCTACTCGCCAATCATCAAGGCACGATTCCCTTGCCAGCTGCCTCCTTGACCAAAGTGGCGACCTCTTTAGCAGTGTTGAAAAAGTTGGGACCTAATCATCGGTTTGAAACCCAAATGGGTTACATCGGTACCCTTCAGAATGGCGAACTGCAAGGAGATTTGGTGATTGAGGGAAGAGCTGATCCATTTTTTGTCTGGGAAGATGCGATCGCACTCGGTAACCTGCTCAATCAAAACAATATTCGCAAAGTCAGCGGCAATGTGATCGTGGTGGGTCCGTTTTATATGAACTATGAGTCCGACCCCGTGACGTCGGGAACGCTGTTACAGCAAGGACTTGATAACAAGCGCTGGCCTGCGGAAGCCCAAACGCAATACCAAACCTTGCCGTCTGAGACGCCTAAGCCGGAGGTTGCGATCGCAGGCCGGATCCAAACCGCAGCCACACGCCCCGATCAGGTCAAGCCCCTGATTCGGCATCGCTCTCTTCCGGTTGCCGAACTCTTGAAGAAAATGAATCAGTACAGCAACAATGCGATGGCAGAGATGCTGGCGGATCAAGTGGGCGGTGCTGCTGTCGTGGCTCAAATGGCTGCCCAGGAAACAGGGGTTCCCCCGCAAGAGATCCAGCTCGTCAACGGCTCTGGACTGAGTATCGATAATCGTATCTCTCCCAGAGCGGCCTGTGCCATGTTTAAAGCGATCGCCCGCCTGCTTCATCCTCAAAAAATGACCATTGCTGATATTTTTGCGGTGACAGGCACAGATGAAGGGGTGCATAACGAGAGGCCGCTGCCTCAACTCGCGGTCCTTAAATCAGGCACGCTCAATGGCGTGAGTGCTTTGGCGGGAGCCTTACCCACCCAAGACCAAGGAGTCATCTGGTTTGCCTTCATTAATGGTGAAGGGGATGTTGAGCGATTTAGAGCTGAACAAGAAGTCTTACTGAAAACGTGGCCTACAACATCTGCAGCTCAATTGACACCTAGCCCCGCGAGACAAAACCTCCAGCCGACCCATGAGAGGGTTAACCAGACGTCAAAGCACTCTGGCGAGCTGATTGCGAGAGAGTAAGTCAGCATGGTCTCGGTGTCTCAATATCCGTGAGCTAAGGTCATCAATGCTGCTCATCATCCAAGATCCAAGGGGCATTACTCATTTTGCTCTAGTCCCACGATAGACTGTGAAAGCAAACCTTTGGTCTGCATCTATTCGGCAATTTTCCAGCGGGGTCGGTGATGGCGACGTTTTTATTAGAAGTGGGTACAGAAGAATTGCCCGCAAGCTTTGTGGAGTCAGCAATTGAACAATGGCGATCGCAAATCCCCACCAGCCTAGAAGACCATCTGCTCACCCCAAAGTCTCTGAAGGTTTACGGCACGCCGAGACGCCTAGCCATCTTGGCTGAAGGCTTACCCGAACAGCAGCCTGACCAAACGGTCGAAGTCAAAGGTCCCCCAGCCAAGGCCGCTTTTAAGGAGGGCGAACCCACCAAAGCGGCGGAAGGATTTGCCCGCAAACAGGGCGTTGAAATTAAAGATTTTGAACTACGCGATACGGACAAAGGCGAATTTGTGTTTGTCCAGAAAACTACCCTCGGTAAACCCGCCGTTGAAGTTTTAGCCGACCTAATCCCCACCTGGATTTTTGGCCTAGAAGGCAAGCGGTTTATGCGCTGGAGCGATGGTGAGGTAAAATTCTCCCGCCCGATTCGTTGGTTAGTCTCGTTGCTAGACGACCATCTTATACCGATTAAATTGGAGAATTCAACAGGTACGATATCCAGCGATCGCACCTCCTCCGGCCATCGAGTCCTCCATCCCGATCCGGTGACGATTAAGCATCCCCAAGACTATGTCGCCACCCTAGAAAAGGCATCCATTCAAGTCGATCCAGACCAGCGCCAGGCTCTGATCAAAGACCAAATTCATGCTTGCGCCAAGTCCGTTAAAGGCAAAGCCGTGATTTCTGATGCTTTGCTGACAGAAGTGACCTATTTGGTGGAATGGCCCACCGCCGTGGTGGGAGGTTTTGAGTCAGAATTTCTGGAACTGCCTGCTGAAGTGATTACGACAGAAATGGTCAGCCATCAGCGTTATTTTCCCGTAGAGGCCCCTAAGGGAGCGAAGCTACTACCTCATTTCATTACGATTTCCAATGGCGATCCAGCTAAGTCAGAGATTATTTCAGCCGGAAATGAACGGGTGATTCGGGCGCGGTTAGCCGATGGTCAGTTTTTCTACAAAGCCGATCAGGCCATGTCCCTTGCAGATTATTTACCGAAACTGGAAACCGTAACCTTTCAGGAAGATTTGGGGTCCGTGCGGGCCAAGGTGGATCGGATCCAGGCCAATGCCCTGCGAGTGGCTAAACAACTCAAGCTCGATAAGAAGGTGACTCAGCAAGTCGAGCGAGCCGCTCAGCTTTGCAAGGCTGATTTGGTGACCCAAATGGTAGGCGAGTTTCCCGAATTGCAGGGGGTGATGGGGGAAAAATATGCGATCGCCAGTGGTGAATCCACCGAAATTGCCACCGCTATCGTTGAGCATTACCTACCCAAAGGGGCCAATGACCAGCTTCCGCAAACTTTAGTTGGGCAGATCGTTGGTATTGCCGATCGCCTGGATACCCTGGTCAGTATTTTTGGTCTGGGAATGATACCGACAGGATCTTCTGACCCCTTTGCCCTGCGTCGAGCGGCCAACGCCATTCTCAATATTGTTTGGGCGGCCAATCTAGATCTCAACCTAGATCAGCTGCTGACGGAAACGACCGCCGCCTTTGCACAGACCTTTGCCAAGTTTCAGCCTGATGTTCAACAGCTCCGGGACTTCTTTGGTCAGCGTCTCCGTAGCTTACTGCAAGATGAGCAAAATATTGACTATGACTTGGTCAATGCCGTTTTAGGCGAGAGTGGCGAGCATACTCAGCGAGTGCTTGTAGATGTGTTAGATGGCCGCGATCGCGCTCAGTTTCTGCAAGCGATTCGCGCTGACGGAACCTTGGACACTATCTATGAAACCGTTAACCGGGCCGCCCGCCTGGCAACCAAAGGGGAGCTAGCCACAGATGTCCTCGATCCAAAAGGTTTAGTCAATCCAAAACAGTTTGAACAGTCCTCTGAGCAAGCCTTTTATGATGGTTTACTCCAGCTGTTACCTCAAACGGAGTCCGCTCAAGCATCACGGGACTATCAAACGCTAGTCCAAGGTTTAGCGGCAATTGCACCTACCGTCAGCCAATTCTTTGATGGCGACGATAGTGTCTTAGTGATGGCAGAAGATACTGATTTACGAGCGAATCGCTTACATTTACTGGGTTTATTGCGGAACCACGCCCTTGTGCTAGGGGACTTCGGAGCCATCGTCAAAAGCTAGAATAAAGGAGAGTGCATAGTGTCTTTGTCTACATGGCGACTCTAAACCCGACCTGTCATCGGACCCCTGAAGGGTTAACGATTATTGCCGAGCATCTACCTGTGGATGCGGTTAACTTTAGTCTGTGGGTGAATGCCGGATCTGCCGTGGAAGGCGATGCCATTAATGGCATGGCTCATTTTCTAGAGCATATGGTGTTTAAGGGCACAGAGCGGCTGCCTGAAGGCGAGTTTGAACGCCAAGTCGAAGCCCGCGGTGGAGTCACTAATGCGGTGACCAGCCAAGACTATACCTGCTTTTATGTGACCGTTGCACCTCAGGATTTTGCTGAGATCGCACCGCTGCAAATTGATTTAGCCCTCAATGCCTGCCTGGATGCTGACAGCTTTGAGCGCGAGCGCTTAGTGATTCTAGAAGAAATTCGCCGGGCCGACGATAATGCACGTCGGCGCTTGTTTCAACAGGCTATGACCTTAGGGTTTACGGACTTACCCTATCGGCGTCCGGTGCTGGGGCCGGCTGAGGTGGTGCAAGGGCTGGCCCGAGAACAGATGCACCAGCATCATCAATCGTGGTTTCATCCCGAGAATTTGACGGCTGTTGTGGTGGGCAATCTGCCAACAGACCAAATGATTCGCACCGTGGAGGAGGAATTCTCACAGACAACCGCCCCGCCTCCGCCCCCACCGCTGTTTACCCCAGAACCGACCTTCACAGAAATTGTTCGCCATACGGCATGCGATCCACAACTAACCCAAGCGCGTCTCGTGATGCTGTGGCGAGTACCGGGGATCCAGCAGCTCTCGCAAACCTATGCCTTAGATCTGATTGCTCGACTCTTAGGCGGCAGTCGAAATGCTCGCTTGGTCAAGGCTTTGCGCGAAGAGCAACAGCTAGTTGAGCAGATTTCGGTCAGTAACCTGACTCAGGCCTGGCAAGGATTGTTTTGGATCTCGGCTCAGTTGCCCTCGGCACACCTTAAACAGGTGGAAGCTGCAATTGTCACCCACCTCCAGCAGTTGCAGGAGGAACTCGCGCCTGAACCGGAGTTAGCACAGCGACAACGACAGCTGCTCAATCAACATCTGTTTGGCACAGAGGTGCCCTCTAGTCGAGCCGATTGGTATGGGTATCATCATGCGATCGCCCATAATTTAGACGCAGGCCTCCAATATCCTCACCAAATTCAGCAGTTAACCGCAGCCGATGTTCAGCAAGCCGCTCAAACCTATCTCTCGCCCACTGCCTATGGCGTATTGACGCTGTTGCCAGGACCTTAGAGGGGATTAATCTGTGCGGCCTATGCTTACGCTGACAGCTTTTTGAGTAGGTCATCCACCTTCTTTACGCCCTCTTCTTGCTGTTGACTTTGATAAAGTTGGCGGGCTTTTCGCAACTCAGGAATCGCTTCGCGATGTCGGTTACGGGCAATTAAGGCTTCTGCTAATTTGTACAACACGCCTGGGTTGCGCTGATCGAGCTTAGCGGCTTGTCGAAAGGCCACCACTGCCCCCAGGGCATCATCCTTCTGCATCAGCAAGTCTCCAATCCCTTCATGGGCTGCGCCTAATTGCTTATCCTCTTGTAAGGCTCGCTTGTATGCCGTCAATGCCCGATCATAAGATCCTTGGCTTTTCAGCAACTCCCCGGTTCGTAAATGTACACGAGGATTCTTCGGATCTAACTTCACGGCTTTCTCCAAGGCAGCTACACCCGCTTCCGGTTTGCCTTGAGCAGCGTAGGCCAAAGCGAGATTAATCTGAATTTCGCCATTTTTAGGGGATAACTCCGCCGCTTTTTCTAAACTCTCAAGGGCTGGTGCAACTTTCTTGCTTTTTAAGTGAATTAGGCCAATCGAGTTATAGGCTCCGCCATTTTTAGGGTCAATTTCGATCACTTTTTGGAAATTTTTGAAGGCTTCATCATACTTTTGGCGGCGACTTTGAATCACCGCTAGACCTTCATAGGCCCGGACATTTTTAGGGTCTAGCTCAATCACTTTTTGATAGGCAGCGGCGGCCTGCTCATTTTGGCCTAAATTGCCCAAGCTGTAGGCTAAGGCATAATGAAAATTGGCATTTTTACCATCGAGTGCGATCGCTTTTTGATACGCTTCTATGGCTCGAGTGAAATCTTTTCTCCGAGCTTGAATATAGCCAATCGCTGAAAAAATTCGCGGGTTTTTGGCATCTAATTGAGCCGCTTGCTGATAGGTCCGTAAGGCCATGTCCAGATTATTGGCATCAACCAGCTCTTTACCTTTCTTAAATAATTCAAATAATTGACGGTCTTTATTCGCTTGGGCCACTGGGACCGCTTGGGCGGGGCGATAGATGGGTTCAGGAACGACAATCATTAAGCCTGACATTAACAACAGACTGGTGCTTAGCAAGCGAAAACTAAACATTCATCTCTCCTGATTACAAAAACGTCAATATACTTCACTGTTGTTAACCCTGCCTTAAAAGAAATGGCATTTTTGCCAACATAACCTGGATCCTGAGTTACACCAGAGATACGTCTCAAGTCTCTGCAGTCTACAAGCGGGAACTCCTTTCTTTATGAGACTGAGATTTACCCCTTCTAGTTTCAATTTTTATCATTTTTCAAGCTGAGCTTGATCGCAAAAGTATATCTTCCATCAACGAGGTAACTATGAATAGTTTCCGTAATATTGCACTGGTGGGTCCCTATTCCAGTGGCAAAACGACACTCCTCGAAAGTGTACTCCATGTCGCGGAGGTAACGACCCGTAAAGGGTCAATCAAAGATGGCAATACCGTGGGGGATGCGACAGCTGAAGCCCGGGAGCGCCAAATGAGTACCGAAGTCACGGCTGCCAGTTTTGAACATGGCGGCCTTTCTTTTACCTTTTTAGACTGCCCAGGTTCCGTCGAGTTATTGCAAGAAACTCTAAACGGTTTGGTTGGCGTTGATGCAGCGGTGGTGGTGTGCGAGCCTGAACCCCAGAAAGTGCTGACGCTGGCCCCTCTGTTTCAAACCCTGGATGATTGGGAAATTCCCCATCTGGTGTTTATCAATAAAATGGATCGTGCCAATTCTCCCTTCAGTGAAGTGTTGGAGGCACTCAAGCTGGTGTCTAGCCGTCCGCTCGTCCTTCATCAATATCCCATTGGCCAAAACGAGGCCCTGCAAGGGTTTATTGATCTGGTGTCCGAGCAAGCCTTTCACTATCATCCCGACTCTCCAGCTGACCCTATGCCGTTACCGGCGGAACTGGCGAACCAAGAGAAGGCAGCCCATGCTGAGATGTTGGAAACGCTCGCCGATTTTGACGATCACCTTTTAGAAGAACTTTTAGAAGATATTGAACCTTCGGAATCAGAAGTTTTACAAGATCTGAAAACAGAACTCGGTGCTGACCTGATTGTGCCCGTGTTTGTCGGTGTGGCGGAGCAAAGCTTTGGTGTTAGACCCCTATTAGATGCGTTAGTTAAAGAAGCGCCAGACGCGAAGGATACCGCTCAGTCACGAGCGTTAAATCCGACGTCGGATCGCCTGGTGGCTCAGGTGCTTAAAAATTACTTTTCGCCTCAAGGGGGCAAGCTGTCCCTAGTGCGCGTTTGGCAAGGCACCCTGACCGATGGCATGACCTTAAACCAGATGCGGGTGGGCGGCATTTATCGGCTGCTGGGGCAGCAACAGCAAAGCCTCACCCAAGCAGAAGCTGGAGATATCGTTGCCCTCAGTCGTCTGGATGGCGTCCATACTGGGGATACGCTGGTGGTGGTGGATGGATCCGCCCCACCGAAATTACGCACGGCCCAGCAGCTTGAACCCGTGTATTCGCTTGCGATCGCACCGAGGAATCGCAAGGATGAAGTCAAAATCAGTACGGCGATTGGCAAGCTGCTGGAAGAAGATCCCAGTTTGCGCTGGGAACATCGAGAGACCACCCACGAAATGGTGCTCTGGGGACAAGGGGATATCCATCTGCAAATTGCCACGGATCGGCTAGAACGCAAACATAAGCTACCGATTAAAACTCATACCCCTCACGTTCCCTACAAAGAAAGTATTCGCAAACAAACCTCAAGTCATGGTCGCTATAAACATCAGACCGGCGGCCATGGTCAATTTGGGGATGTGCGTTTAGATATCAGACCTAAAGCCAGAGGGGAAGGGTTTAGCTTTAGTGAAACCATTGTGGGGGGTGTGGTACCCCGTCAGTATATTCCAGGCGTGGAAATGGGGGTTCGCGAATTCCTCCAGCATGGGGTGCTAGGTTTCCCGATCGTCGATATCGATGTCACGCTGATCGATGGGTCTTATCACTCTGTGGACAGCTCAGAACAGGCCTTTAAGCAGGCAGCACGGATTGCCATGCAGTCTGGCCTACCGAACTGCCAACCCGTGCTGTTAGAGCCCATTGAACGCGTGACGCTCTCCACGCCTACAGAGTTCACCTCCAAGGTGTTGGGCTTAATCAGTAATCACCGAGGTCAGGTCTTGGGCTATGAGGGCAAAGTGGGCTGGGATGGCTGGGATGAAATCTCGGCGTATTTCCCCATGGCTGAGATGCAGAGCCTGATTATTGAGTTGCGATCGCTAACGCAAGGGGTCGGTTTCTTTATTTGGCGAGATGATCATTTAGGAGAAGTCCCCGACAAAGTCGCTGAACGCGTTCTGGCCAGAGTAGATACGGAAGTCTAACGTTACCCTTCTCTTTCTCCAGTCGGGTGTGATGTGGTCTGTCCGTCATAGACCGCATCACATTTTTTATGGGAATGTGCCCAAATTTACAAACCAATTTCTCCTAAATATTGATAAATTATGAAAATCCTTTGCCTATCCTAAGATTGGCTGCATATTTTCTATAACAAGTGAGCATTTTAAACTCGCTTTCAGCATTTACGGCTTAGATCACAGCTGCTATCCGATTGAAGTCACAGTCAACAACAACTCATAAAAGTTACATTTTTCTGTAGAAGGAATTAAATTATCTGACCTTGGGTAATATTGACAGGTGCCTCTAGGCAAAAATGCATGTTCTAAGCAATAATGCGTAGTCAAGTGTGTGTGTGTTTGTGTGTGTGTTTGTGAGGAGTTACGGTCATAGTGCTAAAAAAAAGCGAAGGGGAGCTAGATAGCATCCTCAAAAAAAGTCGTGTAAATATAGGGGCATCTTCCCCCCAACCCTTACCTATTGGTGTCTTTGATAGTGGTGTGGGGGGCTTAACCGTCCTAAAGGAATTACAGAAGCAACTGCCGCAGGAATCTTTTTTATACTTTGGGGATACTGCCAATGTTCCCTATGGAACGCGTTCCCGCACCGAGATTTTGGGTTTTGTGCGCCAAATTCTGCGCTGGATGACCTCTCAACCGATCAAGATGGCGATCATGGCCTGTAATACCAGCTCAGCCCTAGCCTTAGATGAGGTGCGTGCTGAGTTTGATATTCCCATCTTAGGCATTATCCTGCCCGGCGCGAGAGCTGCGGTGAAGCAAGGAAAACGCATTGGTGTTATTGCCACACCTGCCACAGTGGCCAGCAAGAGCTATCCACACGCGATTCAAGAGGTCAATACCACTGCTCAGGTATTTCAAGAAGCTTGTCCAGAATTTGTGCCTCTGATCGAGCACAACCGCCTTCGTGACCCTCAAACCCTTCACATTGTTTACCAACACTTAAAACCACTGCTGCACCAGGGAATCGATACCCTTGTCTATGGCTGTACCCATTACCCTCACTTGTCTGATCTGATTCAGAAAGTCTTGCCTGCTTATGTCAAAACGGTTGACCCAGCAGTACATATCACTGCGGCTGCCAAACAAGAGCTAGAACTTTTACAATTACAGAACGTACGCACGGCTCAATCGACTCGTTTCTTTGTCAGTGGTTGTCCCGAACAGTTCGCTGAGTTATCCTACCAATGGCTAGGGTTTCTGCCAGTTGTTGAGAAGGTCATCTTGCCTGAACTCACCGCACCGCAAGCTGTTGAGGTTGTTGAGCAGATTTAAGGCTACCCGATCAATCTTATTGTCCTTAAGGCAAGGCAGAAACTCGCAAACGCGTCATTGTCTCTATTGTTGACTCTGTTCAACAATGGTTGACCGTTTTGACGAGATTGATGGAGGTTGTTGTGATTGCTCAACCCTCCTAGCCTCGTGGGGTGGCTCACGATCGAGCTGGCTTGATTTAAGTTGCAATTTTAGGATCTATGTATAGTCTTCAATCTTGGTTGAAAAGAACAGCCCTGGTGCTGCTCACCCTCGCATTCTCTCTGGGGCTATCTGGCCCAGCCTGGTCTACACCATTGTTGCCGCTATCGGTGTTGCCCACGGCGAATGCAGTCAAAGATGGCAGCAGCATTCTGCGCTTTGCCCTCCCCATCGATGAACCCTATATTCGGGATATTCAGAATGCCGTAGAGGGAACCACTCCTCAAATTCGAGGCAAGCGATGGCCGGAAATTCGCAAAGGACTGGGTAAAGCGAAAAGAACGATTGAGCGTCATCGTGACGATATTTTGACAGCGGTTGTCCCGGATCAGCAAGCCATTGCAGCTGAACAGTTGGATCGGATTGCTCAGGCCTTATTGGAATTGGAAGATGCGGTTGCTGCTAAGGATATTGACCAATTCAACGCGGTTCGCAAGCCCCTAGCAGATCGGGTGGGCATTATCGAAGAAGCGATGATCACAGAATTTCCTTTTGAGGTGCCCGAAGAATACCAAGATCTACCTCAATTAAAGGGAAGGGCAACCATTGATATTAAGACCAACAAGGGTGACATGACGGTTGTGGTCGATGGCTATACAGCCCCTGTCACGGCGGGTAATTTTGTCGATCTCGTACAACGTAAGTTTTACGATGGCCTCAAATTTACACGGGCGGAAGAGTCTTACGTGGTGCAGACGGGTGATCCAGATGGCCCTGATGCGGGTTTTATTGATCCTAAGACCGGAGAATACCGGGCGATTCCCCTCGAAATAATGGTTAAAGGCGACTCTGAGCCAATTTATGGCACAACTCTAGAGGATGCTGGAATTTACCTGGATGAGCCAGTTTTGACCTTCTCTTCCTATGGAACCATGGCGATGGCTCGACCAGGAGACGATGCCAATGGCGGTTCTTCTCAGTTCTTTTTCTTATTGTTCGAGCCTGAATTGACACCTGCTGGCTCCAATTTATTGGATGGTCGCTATGCGGTTTTTGGCTATGTTGTCGAAGGTCAAGATGTACTTGGCACAATTAAGCCAGGCGATGTGATTGAATCAGCTCGGGTGACGAAAGGGGCCGAGAACCTGGTCTAGCACTGAGACCCGTATCAACTCTAATCGGCTTGGGAACAGCGTTCAGTTTCCAAGCCTTTTTAATGAGGTACAGATGGAACATAGCAATCCCAATCTCACCATTGCCGACTTAGGCGAGCAACAGCTGTTACAGAGGCTATATCAGTTTTGTTCTCCCAGTAAGGTGGGGGATGATGCGGCGGTGCTGACACCTCGTCCAGGACATCACATTGTGGTGACGACGGATATGTTGGTGGATGGGATTCACTTTAGCGATCGCACCACGTCTCCCGCTGATGTGGGTTGGCGAGCAGCCGCTGCAAACTTATCAGATATTGCTGCTATGGGGGCTATGCCGTTAGGGTTAACCATCAGTCTAGGCTTACCTGAAACGTTATCGGTCCACTGGCTTGACCAGCTTTATCAGGGGATTGCTGATTGCCTAAACACCTATGGAACAGCCATTATTGGTGGTGACTTAAGTCGCTCCGCTGTGGTCACCGTCAGTATGACGGCGTTAGGAGAGGTCTTGCCCTCTGCGCAAATTTTGCGCACGACGGCTCAACCCGGAGATGCAATTGTGGTGACGGGTGTTCACGGCGCTGCGCGGGCTGGATTGGAACTGTTACTCAACCCAGACTGGGGCCAGACCTTAAGTACGGCTGAGCAATTAGAGCTGAAGCAGGCCCATCAGCATCCACAGCCTCGTTTAGATGTGATTCAGTGCTTACGGCAAATTGCTCCTGAAGTGCGAGTGTCTGGCATGGACAGCAGTGATGGGCTGGCCGATGCGGTTCTGCAAATTTGTCGAGCGAGTGGGGTCGGGGCTGAGATCCAGCAAACTCACATACCCATACCCAAGAGTTTGCAAGCCACTCAAGCTTTAACCTCAGAGCAAATTCTAGAATGGGCGCTGTATGGCGGAGAAGATTTTGAGTTAGTGCTTTGTTTACCGCTCCCCTCTGCCCAAGCATTGATTGCCACAATGGGAGCAGGGTCAGCCATCATTGGCCATATTACGCTGGAGAGGAATGTCAACGTATTGGATAGGCAAGGAATAGAACATCCTTTGAACATGCAATCTGGATATCAGCATTTCGGATGATGGGTTGCCAGACCCATCAACATGCTGTGCATGTCGTTTATCCCCATCCCTCCAACCATCATCAATCGCCCATGCTCCTATCCCATCATCGCTTCAGAAGGGAGATAGTTGTCATGATGGTGGGACCTATGGATGGTGTACAGCACTGCCAATGAAGGGTGGAGAACAGTCTACTTAGGTCAGAACCATCAGGTTAAGCATAGGGGGGGGCGAGGCGGATCTAAGGGCAGTGGGTCGTCCATAATCCGATTATCCTGATCGACTAAGACCACCGTCGGCTGGAAGCCCTCTAATTCCTCGGCAGACAGTTGAGCATAGGTCATAATAATCACCCGATCACCACGAGTGCCCAAACGCGCTGCGGCCCCATTTAACTCAACCGCCCCTGAACCCGCAGGCGCAGGGATCGCATACGTGATCAGCCGCTCACCATTATTCATATTGACCACCTGGACTTGCTCATGGGCCAAGATGCCCGCGGCAGTCAGTAAGGTTTGGTCAATACTAATACTGCCCACATACTCGAGATTGGTCTCTGTTAACGTGCAGTGGTGAATCTTGGAAAATAAAAAGGTGCGATTCATAGATCCCATCTTATCGTCAGTCAAGCTAGTCTGACTGTAGGCCAGAACACTGATCCTCGCCTACATACCCTAAGATAGAGAGCTGAACCGATCGTTCTCCTACGTGCCTATCCTAAGATTCAGGACTATGGCTTCTACCATACCTTTAATCAGTACTGTGAGCCAGTTTGACCGGACAATCTGGCAAGTTGAAAACTCAATTCGGCAAACCGGAGAGTGGGTTGAGTGGCAATGGCAACGCTTGGGGAATTGGGTATGGGGCAATGAATCGACAGGATTAAGTGCGCCAACGTGGTGGGGCGATCTTCTCCTCTGGATTGCCCGTGGTTTAGCGGTTTTAATCATCCTTTGGTTGATCCGGGCGTTATTTCAGCAGCTGCGAGGGTGGCGGCGCTGGTTTACCCGCAAGGTGGCCCTAAGTGATGCTCTGCAACAGTCCCTAGTTTCAGATCAAACGACCGTTCAAGATTGGCTCCAGCAAGCCATGCAGGCCCAAACAAAAGGGGATTATGCAGCAGGCTGTCGTGCTCTCTATATGGCCTTACTGCTGCGTTTAGAAGAAACGGGGTGGATTAATGGCGATCGCACCTTTACCAATCAGGAATATTTACGCCGATTGGAATCCCAATGGGTGCTGAAGGCCAAACCCACCCGTTTACAGGCTGCTTGGCGACAGATCTTTCAAGTCCATGAAACCGCCTACTATGGAGCTGCATCGGTTTCTCCTGAGACGTTTCATGCCTGTCAGCAAGCCTATCAGACCTTAGAAGGAGCGTTGGAGCAGCCCCCTGAGGTCAAGCCATGACCCAAACCACCCAATCTTCACCCACCCCAATTACCCCTAGGGAAGGTCCTAGGAGACTGTGGTTATGGGCCATCCTAGTTGCAATCGTTTTGCTAATTCTGCTGGTGATCAGCGCCCCTAACCTACAAGAGGGGTCCACCTATAGTCGCTCCAATAAGGGCTATCGCAGTTGGTATGACTATATGATCGAGCAAGGCCATCCCATCGAGCGCTGGCAAAAATCCTACGCCGAGCTACAAGGCCAGAATCAAGCCTTGATTTGGATTACCCCCAACTTGGAGGAAGCCCAAGCGCAATCGCTCGCCTGGGGTAATGTTGAATCATGGGTCAAGCAAGGCAATACCGTTCTGCTCTTGACCTGGGATGGATCGGTCTCAGCGGCCCCTTTTAGTAGCGATCTCACGAGTGAAGCAGGACCAGTGCGAATCGACACGACTCGACGTAAAACACTGGCTGCAGCCGATCAAAGCAGACTCAAGGATAACTATGGCAGTGTCGTGTGGTCACAATCCTTGGGTAAAGGTCAGATGATTTTCGCCACCTATCCTTGGATTGGGGCCAATATTTATGCGGATCAGCCGGGGAATTATCCCTTTTTGGAGCAGTTGATTCCTGAGGCAGAGACGATTTGGATGGATGAAGGGTTGCATGGCCATCGAGATCAGCAAGAGCAAGCCACCGAAGCGGGGCGCAATCCTGAGAATCTCTGGTTCTTTTTCGCCCAAACCCCGATCGCCGCTATGGCAGCCCAGTTAGTTTTCCTGACCGTGATTTGGATTTGGGGGCAGAATCATCGGTTTGGCTTAGCCTTGCGCTTGCCACAATCTTCCAAAGATAATAGCCAACAATATATTCAAGCTCTAGCAGGTACTTTGAATCATGCCCAGCAACAAGAACTGGTCCTCATTCAGCTGAGTCAATATCTGCGGCAATCCTTAGCCCAGCGTCTGGGCCTCATGAGTGGGTTCAAAGGGCCATTGCCGCCTGATGCATCCTTGGCCGCTCAATGGGCGATGGTCACTGGACGGAACGGCCAAGAGTTATTAGAGTTATTACAACAATCAAGCCAGCCATCGATCACCGATCAGATGCTGTTAGCTTGGGTCAATCAAGCCGACGCTATTTTGCAGGATCTCCCTTGAACTCATCCTTTCAACAACTGCAACAGCAGCTTAGCCAAATCGTCATCGGTCAAGACTCCATCGTCGAAGGACTGCTGATTGCTCTGCTGGCAGAGGGACATGTGATTCTCGAAGGGGTTCCAGGAACGGCCAAGACCCTGATTGTTAAACTGCTGTCTACGCTGATTAGTGCAGATTTTCGCCGCATTCAACTCACCCCAGATGTCTTGCCTGCCGATATTTTGGGGACCAATATTTTTGATTTCAATAGCAAAAGCTTTACCCTCAGCAAAGGCCCGATTTTTACCCAAATCCTGCTGGCCGATGAAATCAACCGCACCCCACCTAAAACCCAGGCGGCCCTGCTAGAAGCAATGGAAGAGCGCCAAGTCACCCTGGATGGTAAAACCATTGCCCTGTCAAAGCTGTTTTGGACGATTGCCACCCAGAACCCCCTGGAGTTTGAAGGCACTTACCCCTTACCTGAAGCTCAGTTAGACCGCTTCTTATTGAAGCTGGTGGTCTCCTACCCTGGCAAAGCCGCTGAACAACAGATGCTTCACAATATCCTCAGTGGCTTTGAACCTCGCGATTTAAAGCAAATGCCGCTTGAGCCTGTGATAACGGTGGATCAAGTGCTGGAGGCGCGGCAACAGGTGCGTCGGATTCGAGTAGAAGGCCAGGTCCTCGATTATTTACTAGAGCTGGTGATGGCCAGTCGTCAACAAACAGAGTTGATGCTCGGAGCGTCACCCCGAGCGGCGGTGGGCTGGCTACGAGCTGCCCAAGCTCATGCTTGGCTGGCGGCGCGGGATTTTGTCACCCCAGATGATGTGAAGGCTATTGCAGCCCCTCTCCTCCAACATCGCCTGATTCTTAAGCCTGAAGCCCAGTTAGACGGTGTATCGATGGATCAAGTGATTCAGACCTTGCTGACCCGCGTCCCTGTACCCCGATGACCCCCGCCTCTAAACCTGAGTTTATCTCTCCCTTCCATCGGCAGTCCGATCCGGTGGTACCGCCGCCGTCTGCAAAAAACAGCCCCCCTCAACCTACCGTTCCCCATTTATTACCCACCTCTCGTCTGTATTGGGTGTTAGGACTAGGACTCCTGATTCCCTTAGGTCTCGCTTGGATCCCAGGCGAGGGAATTGAGTTAGGCTGGGCAGTCATGTTGCTGTTCGATATTGTCGTGCTGACTGTGGCCTGGGTGGATTATTTGCGATCGCAACGGTGGGACATCCAAGTCACTCGCCAGTGTGACTCCCGTCTATCCATTGGTCGAGATAATCCAATTCACTTAACCGTGACTGTGGGCTCGGGGCCAGGTAAAGCCAGACAAGCCCGATTAAAGCTGAGAGATAGCTATCCCCAAGACTTTCAGGCCGACCAGGACCTCCTGATTCTTAAAATTGCCCCCCACACTGAAACCGATGTGACCTATCATGTGTTCCCGCCGCAGCGGGGCGCTTTTCAATGGCAAGGCGTCACCTTACGGTTGCTCAGCCTTCAAGGACTCGCCTGGAAAGCATGGCAAATTCCGATTGAGACGGAGGTGGATGTCTATCCCGATTTGATGGGGTTGCGGCTATTGTCTGTGCGCTTAAGTTTGGAATCAGCAGGCGGTTTGCGTCGTCGTCAGCGCACCTTAGGGGGCACTGAATTTGCCGAATTACAGGAGTACAATCGAGGCGATGATCTGCGACTCATCGATTGGAAAGCCACGGCCCGTCGAGGGCATCCCCTGGTGCGTGTCTGTGAGCCTGAGCGAGACCAGCCGTTGCTTATTCTGCTGGATCGCGGTCGATTGATGACCGCTCAGGTAGCGGGCCTAAAGCGGTTTGATTGGGCTTTAAATGCCACTTTGTCTTTAGCGATGGCAGGGCTACGACGGGGCGATCGCGTCGGCGTCTGTGTATTTGACCATGACATTCACACCTGGATTCCTCCGCAATCAGGAAACTCCTACCTCTCTCGGATTCTAGAGCAGGTATATAACCTGGAACCCGTGATGACGGAATCGGACTATGTGGCAGTGGCCAGTCGGGTGCTTAGTCAATATACCCGGCGAGCTTTGGTGGTGTTGCTGACGGATATTGTGGATGCGATCGCATCCAGCGAACTCCTAGCCGCCATGGCTCGTCTATCCCCTAGATTTTTGCCCTTCTGTGTTGCCTTCCGCGATCCCTTAGTCGATAGTCAGGCCCATCAATCTCTAGCCTTAACATCAGAAGCCAATGATATTCAAATTCAGCGGTTATACGAACAAGCCGTTGCCTTAGACTTACTCCATCAGCGCTCGGTGGCCTTTGCCCAACTACAGCAACAGGGAGTCCTGGTTTTGGATGCACCTGCCCCGAGCATTAGCGAGCAGTTGGTGGATCGGTATCTCTTGCTAAAAGCCCGTAATCGTTTGTAGAATGCAGGGCCTACCTGAATCAACTGTTTCTTAATCAACTGTGTCTTCCGAAGTCGATACCCACCTGCAAATGATGAACGCCTATACCAAAGGTCGTGACGCCTTTGAACATGGCTGCTATCGAGAAGCTGTGGAATGCCTCTTACAAGCCATTGCCCTAGTCAATCGGAATTCCCCTTTGGACGGTGAAATGCAAATGTGGCTTGTGACCGCCTACCAAGCGGCAGGGCAACAGCAAGAGGCCCTTAGTCTATGTCGAAAACTACAGATGCATGCCCACTGGGAAACTCGTAAACAAAGCAAGCGACTGCTCTATATCTTGGAAGCTCCTCAACTCGAGAAAAAAGCAGAATGGTTGACTCAGATCCCTGATTTAAGCGACGTCAATGAAGAAGATGTGAATGAGCGGATGGGCGTGGGCACCTTTCCCTTATCAGCGTCTAAACCTACTCCACCTCAAAATCCTCCAGAGCCGATTGACTTAAGTCAGGTCGATACAAGAGAAAGCCATCTTGTTGGGGTTGCCTTAGTGGTCCTCCTTATGATTCTCGGTGGATTGATTTGGCTAGGCTAGTTGCACGGGGCAAGCTATGATTTGGATCGAAGTGGGGAATACTTAAAGTGAAAATATTTATTCTTCATGGTTGAAACACCGTTATTCTAGGCTTGGAGCCCAATGCTTTGAGTCGGTGAGCTGACCACTGCAGTCTTGCCTCAACAGCAGACTGAAATGTATCTATGTGGGAGTTGTCAAGGCGTGGATTATTCCAAAACCCATCTTCCGGATGATGTCCAATCTGAAATTTCACAACTCAACGAACAGTTGCGGGTGCGGGATCAGCTGGTTGATCAGCTGTCGATGGAGCTCTATCGATTAATTAAGGCGAACCCAGCAGCACTTCCGCCAGCCAGTGCGAGTGCTGTTGCGCCAGTGACCTCAAACCGCTCTACGCCTCCAGGAGATGCCCTCAGCCAGGAGTTGATGACGCTGGAGTCCCAAATCGAGTTTTATCAGACTCAAATCGACAAACGAGATGCACAAATTGCTCACTTGCAAAGTTCTTGCCAAAGCCTCAGCGAGCGCAACCAAATGCTGGAACATCTGGTTCAAGAATTGCCTGAAGTCTATCGACAGAAATTTTCGAATCGATTAGACCAGGTAAAAACAAAGGTGAAATCTTTGCAGCTAGAGAACCGGCGATTATATTCAGCCTTGCAGGACTCAGACTACGCTCCACCCACAGACGTTATGTCCTTGCCGACTCGCACTAAAGCGTCTAGAGATAGAAGATCTTGATCATTCTGCCGACGACCTGTATCACCCCTATCTAGGTTTTTTCACGCTCAGTGATTCATCTTAAATCACGTTGTTGTGCCATAGAATTTGTATTGTCCTGAAAGGTCAAGGGAGTCTGTCACTTTGGCAATCTAGTCAATATACTCATTTCGCAAATCCTTGCTAGCCGTTCTTGAATACAGCACTCTGAAATGATTTGTGACTATCATATTCAACCTGAATGAGCACTGGTCAAGATTTTGTCTCACTAAAATGATTTTTAGATTGCCCTAGATGTTGATTTTTTGGTCCCAAAATTTCTGCTTTTGCAAAGGTGACATGCTCCCAATTGTCAGGCACACTGAGGAAGCACGAGCTACCTTTTTGGTCTTCAGTCTAGTTTTGTTGTAAAAAACTCTAATTATGAGAATATTGGTTACCGGTGGTGCTGGTTTTATTGGATCTCATTTAATTGACCGTTTGATGGAGGCCGATCACGAAGTCATCTGCTTGGATAACTTCTATACGGGACGCAAACAGAATGTTCTCCAGTGGTTGAACCATCCTAATTTTGAAATCATTCGCCATGATGTGACGGAGCCTATCCGGCTAGAAGTCGATCAAATTTATCATTTAGCCTGTCCTGCATCCCCTGTTCACTATCAATACAATCCTGTCAAAACGATTAAAACCAATGTGATGGGGACGCTGATTATGCTGGGGCTGGCGAAGCGTGTGAAAGCTCGATTTTTGCTGGCGTCCACGTCTGAGGTCTACGGTGACCCAGAAGTGCATCCCCAAACAGAAGAATATCGGGGTAATGTCAATCCGATTGGGATTCGCAGTTGCTATGACGAAGGCAAACGGGTTGCTGAGACCCTTGCCTTTGACTATCACCGTCAAAATAATGTCGATATCCGAGTGGCCCGAATTTTTAATACCTATGGTCCACGGATGCTTGAACAAGATGGGCGAGTCGTCAGTAACTTTATCGTCCAAGCTTTAAAAGGGATTCCCTTGACCGTTTATGGGTCTGGCCAACAAACCCGCAGTTTTTGCTATGTGTCAGATTTAGTGGAGGGGCTGATTCGGCTAATGAACGGCAACTGTATCGGTCCCGTCAACTTGGGGAATCCCGATGAATATACAGTGTTGGAGCTCGCACAAACTGTTCAAACCATGGTAAACCCTGATACTGCGATTGAATATAAACCTCTGCCTGCAGATGATCCGCAGCAACGCCAGCCTAATATTACTCGAGCCCAAACAGAATTAGGTTGGCAACCGACGATTGCTTTGCCAGAGGGTTTAAAGCGGACCGTTGCCGATTTTCAAGCCCGGCTGTAGACAAAATTTCCGAATTTAGGCAAAGCTGACCAATAATAAGAAGAAGCTGCCATGAGCAGGCTGACATTTTTCCCCATGATGACGCATCTCTAAGTTGATTGCTGGTTATAAAGGAGTCTTATTGAGTATGAAAGTCTGTGTGATTGGAACAGGGTATGTGGGCCTTGTCACAGGTGCTTGTCTAGCACGCATTGGTCATCATGTGATCTGTGTGGATAATAACGAAGAAAAAGTCAAAGTCATGCAGGCTGGCCAGTCTCCAATTTTTGAGCCTGGCTTATCAGAGATCTTGCGCGAATCGATTGATGCAGGAAATATTGAGTTCACGACGGACTTAAAAGCTGGCGTCGAACATGGCGATATTTTGTTTATTGCGGTGGGGACCCCAGCACTCCCCACTGGCGAAAGCGATACCCGCTATGTGGAGGCAGTGGCTAGAGGCATTGGTTCTCATGTGACTGGAGCCTACAAAGTGATTGTCAATAAGTCGACGGTTCCGATTGGATCTGGCGACTGGGTGAAGATGATTGTGCTAGATGGTCTGGCAGAGGCCAAAAAGCAGGCGGGACAAGCCGTGGATACGTCGACTTTAGACAGTAAAGGCTTGTTTGATGTGGTCAGTAATCCTGAATTTTTGCGGGAAGGATCTGCGGTTTATGACACCTTTAATCCCGATCGCATTGTCTTAGGCGGCGCGGACCCCAATGCGATCGCAAAAATGCAGGAGCTGTACGAGCCGATCGTCAAGCGCCAGTTTGCGGAAGATCAATCCCTTCCGCCTGTCCCCGTGGTGGTGACCGATCTCAGCTCCGCCGAAATGGTGAAATATGCAGCGAATGCTTTTTTGGCTACTAAAATCAGCTTTATCAATGAAGTCGCCAATATTTGCGATCGCGTCGGTGCTGATGTCGTTCAGGTCGCCAAGGGCATTGGTTTAGACTCCCGGATTGGCAGCAAATTCCTGCAAGCAGGCTTAGGTTGGGGCGGCTCTTGTTTCCCCAAAGATGTCTCAGCGTTGGTACACACGGCCACCGATTATGGCTATGAAGCCACTTTGCTGCAGGCCGCCATTAGCGTCAACCAGCGTCAGCGAGTGATTGTGATTGAAAAATTACAGCAAACCCTCAAAATTTTAAAAGGGAAAACCGTGGGGCTACTCGGCCTCACCTTTAAACCCGATACCGACGATATGCGCGATGCACCTGCCTTAACGCTAATCGACGAATTGAATCGTTTGGGGGCCAAAGTGAAGGCGTATGATCCCTTACTCTCCCAAAGCGGGTCCAGTCAAGGTCTGTCTAATGTCAGTGTGGAAGCAGATCCTGAGCGGTTAGCCGATCATTGTGATGCCCTTGTGCTGGTCACGGATTGGCAAGCCTTTCAGTCTCTGGATTACAAACGGATGGCCACTCTTATGAATCACCCTGTGATGATCGATGGCCGTAATTTCCTAGATCGCAAGCGATTGGAAGAAGTGGGCTTTCAGTATGTGGGCATTGGCCACTAACCTTGAAAGCAATCGCATCGGGTCTAAGAAGCAGGCTCGATGCGTCCGTAACGAGCCTTGTAGGTCGATTGGGGCTGTTCTTGTTGAGTGAGCCAAGCCCACATTTGATCGCCTAAGCAAAAGTGCCACCATTCTTGTTGATGGCGTTGAAAGCCTGCCTGTCGCATGGCCTGATATAAAATGCTGCGATTTTGATCGGCGCGTTGAGCAAGCTGTTTTTCGGCAGGTGGGGTTTGGGGATGATTGGCGAGATCGGCAAAATAGTGGGGATGCGATCGCGCCGACAATTCATCAATCTCTGACCCCATAAATATCGGTTCTTCTGTCTGTGTATCAAAGAGCGTAATGTCTACCGCAGCCCCTGTACTGTGAGGGGGTGGCATTTGGGGATCTTGGTTGGGCGGTGCCCACAGCTCATACACTGCTTGCCAAGCCTCCTCTTTCTGCGTCGGAGATAGACCCTCGTTTTGCCAGCCTTTCTCTTGCAAAACTTGAGCATAGGTAAAATTCACCATAAACGCCTGCACTGCGATCGGTCGATAGGCATCAAAGATCATGATTTGCCAGTGAGGCTGCTGCTGCTGTAGATGGCTTTGGGCTGTTTTGAGGGCATCTAGTACGCCTTCCCGTAAGAAGTAGGGAGATGCCTGTTCGTAAGGCGCGCCTAACACTTCGTAAGGGTGTGGTGTCTCAAAGGCAAACAGATCTTGAGGAATCGGTAAGAGCGTTTCTCCTGATTCCACAATCGGTATTTGAAAGTAAGGCTTACTAATCGGCATACCAAAAGCTCATATCACAAAAAAGACTCAAATATTAAGATAGGCACCGTCTATTATTCTTCGTAAATAATGACATTGTTGGCTTGTCTATTATCCCGATGATATGGCCTGGGAAGCGTCTTGGTTCATGATGAATTAGATATCGCTGGGTAATCCATAGCGAGTCCTTGTGTTTACGTCTATTTGAATACCATCAAAGCTCGCATCGGATAAATCTGCACCCCGCCATGAAGTGTGGGCGAAGTCCTGGAGTTCGGTCAAGATATTCGCCAAAATTTTGAGGGTTAGTCCCCAAAAAATTAAACACAGCAAACTCCAACCACCTCCAGCAACAAGTTTTTGGACATTAAAAAGACTACTGGCTCTCGTGCCACAAAAAAAGCAAAATCCGTAGGCTGCACAGGACCCGATACTGAAGATAGCCAGGGGAACTAGGCGAGATCGGACCGTGTAACTGACGATTGCGGTTAAGACGCCAACTATGGTGGCAGTGATGATAGCAGCTTGCGGATCATTCTGTTGGATAACTCCACCATAAAACAATCCTAATAATGCCCCTGTAGTCAGAGCGGCAATGAGCCGTAACCATCGCCTGCACAGAGAAAAAGCACAGCAGCCCCCCGCACTGACGAGAAAGCCCAGTAAAGTGATGAGGTAAGGATAGGTGGGTGATTCTGCTGCGAGTCCCAGCCCGCCAAACACCATCCGACTGATGGCATAGAAGGCCAGCCCCCCGAACGTCGCAATGGCTAACAGCCCAATTATGATAGATTCAGGACCATAGCCCACTCTAGCGTGATCAAATGTTGCTCCTTGCAATTGAGCTAAATCAAAATTGCAACCCCGTAGGTCAGACCCGCTAAAATTAGCCCGCTGCAGATTCTGGCCCCGAAATGAATGATTTCGTAAGTTCCGATTCGAAAATTTTTGCACTTTAACCATGCGACGTCTAAAACTTTTAGGATGGGCAGCTATCAGTGTTAGTTTATTGGCTCCTTTATTCTGTTATGGCAAATCGCAATGGCAGCGTCCATTCCAGACCCCTCAGACGAAGCAATTGTTTGCAGGGATTACCTATCGCCGACAAGTGTTTCATCATCCTCGGCCTTATATCGCTCATATTGCCCAGATTGATCTGACTCATCCGGGAATTAGAGTGATGACAACGCCAGGGCAGCTTGCGGATGATCAGAACGAATTTCATGCCGATCAAACATCAAGCTTTTTGACGAAGCATCAGCTGCAATTGGCGGTGAATGCTGGCTATTTCTATCGTTTTTACGAAAACACCCCTTGGGATTTTGCTCCTCGAACAGGGGACCGTGTCAATGTTTTGGGGCAGTCTGTGGCTGGAGGACAAGAATATTCTCCCAGCCAGGCCCAATGGCCTGTCCTTTGTTTTGACGTCAATCAACGTGCCCAGATTATAGAAGGAGGCCAGTGTCCACCTAACACCCTCAATGCTGTTGCTGGGAGTCATATTCTGGACCCCCATAAACCACTACAGTTGGAGAAAGATAAACCCTATGCTCGTTCAGTAGCGGCATTAGACCAGGCTGGACAAACACTCTGGCTGATCTTGGTTGATGGCAAGCAGCCCACTTATAGCGAAGGGGCGACTTTAGCTGAGATTGAGCAATTGGTTCAACAGCTTGGAGCAGAGGTTGCACTCAACCTTGATGGAGGGGGTTCTGCCACCCTGGTGGCTTCTACAGTATCAGGGGCAAGCCTTTTAAATGCACCGATTCATGGTAAATGGCCGATGAAGGAACGACCGGTTGCTACTCATTTAGGTATCTATGCCCACGCCGTAGAGTAAGGTCCTCAGACAAGCGCACTATAAGCGTTGAATTAACCGTGAAATACCCTGAAATCGTCGTTAAAGAGGATGCTGCGGCAACAGTCCTCTGCTGGGTTGAGTGGGTAAAACGGGTTGGACCGTATTTTGTGCCTGCTTTGAAGAATGATCAGACTTGAACACCGCTTGATAAGGCTTTTGGCCACGATAATTGCCGGGGGGATTATAGTTGCATACCCAAATTTCTTGATGACCTGACCGGACGTTGGCGCAACCCACTTCAGTGGTGTTTTGCCAAACGAGCTGAGTGTAATGACCGCAGACTGCTGAGCATTGATTGGTGTCGTAATTATAATGCTGGACTTCATCTCCCCACATATTGACGACTTGTGTGGGAGACAATTGTTGGTGAGCAGCCCAGGTTAAGTTCTCACCATAAGGATTATTGGGACGGTGGTAGAGCTTAAAATTGTCATGGGCTAAATGGTTGGCCCAGGCTTGGGCATGGTTTGCCAATTTATCTGACCACGTTAGAGGAGGAATGCCTGTTCGCTGTCGCCATTGATTGTGGGCCTGCAACATTTCTTGTGACCAAGCAGGACGGAAAGAGGTCTTGGAGGCTGTTTGCTGAGATTCGGATGTTGCTTGTGGATGAGCTGAAGGTTCACTATGAGCTAAGGAGACGGTAGAAGAGACTACCCCCACACTCATAATACTGAAGACAATGAGTGGTATAGAGTACTGTTTGTAAGACATAAAGGAAGAGGGAACACACTTTTAAACAACGGTTGGCCCGCCACACCGATTAGTAGCTGAAAACCGTTGCACGAAAAAATCTGTTAATAAATCACTGCGAAAGTCTGTTGATTTATTAATATGGGTCGCACCTGATTTTTTGTGAATAATCAGATTATGCGAATATCACGATATCAATTATTTGATTTGTGTAAAAACTCAGCAAAATCAGTGATCAAGCAGGCTAAGTTCTTGCTTTATTATTTCTGAGAAGCCATATCTATACCTTTTATAGCTGATTTAGAAAACTAAAGAGTGCAGTAGAATTACGTAATTCAATAAAGCTCTTTTTGTTTAACTTTCTATCAATCTTGAATTCTGAGGTTTTTATAAATCGCAGATCTTAAGATTCTTTTGGGATATCAGTAGTATAAATGAGCTGATTATTTAGATATCGCTGAAGTTGACTCGCAATATTTATCGATGGTTCGCAAATTATTCTGTACTGTTCGAAACCCTTACTTTAGTTTATGTATCAGCATGTTATGAATAGAGCTTATTGTCTGGGCTGCTCTTGTTAGCAAAAGTCCAAAATTTCGCAGACTTGGGGATAGATTCAGAACTACAAAAAGACCAACCCCACGCAGAGAGTTTCAGCGTGGGGATTCTGTTACCTATTCAATTCGATGGAGGTATGACCTACTTGATTGCAGGAGCTTGGTAAGGACTGTCTAGCTCAACATCGGAGACAGAGGCGACTGTTGCGGCTTCTCGCATGGCGATAGAAGGCACAGAGGGACGAATATAGGCGACCAACTGAGTCGTCTTGGCATCGTAAATCTGAGTAATGATTTTGGGATAGAGACCAATACCAATAATAGGAACCAGCAAACAGGCAATCACGAAGATCTCCCGAGGTTCGGCATCGACTAGTTTCTCGTGGGACGTGAGTTCTTTGTTCTCAGGTCCATAGAAGATTTCCCGCAGCATGGATAGCAGATAAATCGGCGTCAGAATCACGCCAATGCCTGCCAAAATTACCACCGGTACGCGGAAGGTGAGGCTATAGGCATCGCTGGTGGCTAGTCCCACAAACACCATTAGCTCAGCGACAAAACCGCTCATCCCAGGTAGAGCTAAAGACGCCATCGAACAGGTGGTGAACATGGCAAAGATTTTAGGCATGCTCTGGGCTACGCCTCCCATCTCTTCCAGAATCAAAGTGTGGGTGCGATCGTAGGTGGCTCCCACTAAGAAGAAGAGACTGGCACCAATCAGGCCATGAGAGACCATCTGCAAAACGGCACCGCTCATTCCTAAATCCGTAAAGGAAGCAATTCCGATTAGGACAAATCCCATATGGGAAATAGATGAATAGGCAATTTTGCGTTTGAGATTGCGCTGGGCAAAGGAGGTGAGGGCGGCGTAAATAATATTGACAACACCCAGAATAATTAGCGCAGGGGCAAAATAGGCATGGGCGTCAGGGAGCAGTTCCACATTCATGCGAATTAAGGCATAGCCACCCATCTTTAATAGAATTCCGGCCAACAGCATATGGACCGGGGCTGTAGCTTCGCCGTGGGCATCCGGTAACCAGGTATGCAGGGGCACGATGGGCAACTTAACCGCGAAGGCCACCAGAAAGCCTGTGTAACACAGCAGCTGGAAGGTTAACGGATAATCTTTTGCTGCTAGCGACTGCAGGTCAAAGGTAAGGTCGGGGCCAAAGAAGGCCATTGCCAGGGCTGCCACCAGAATAAATAGGGAGCTGATGGCGGTATAGAGAATAAATTTCGTCGCTGCATAAAGCCGTTTGTAGCCACCCCAAATGGAGAGCAACAGATACACCGGCACTAATTCCAATTCCCAGACTAAGAAAAAGACCAGCAAATCTTGGACGGCAAACACCGCAATTTGACCGCCGTACATCGCCAGAATCAAGAAATAGAAGAGTCTGGGCTTGTAGGTAACAGGCCAAGAGGCCAGGATCGCCAAAGAGGTGATAAATCCTGTAAGCAAGATCAGGGGCATGGATAAGCCGTCTGCCCCCACAGACCATTGCACCCCGAGTTGGGGAAGCCAGTCATATCGCTCTACCATTTGTAGCCCAGACTCGGCAAAGTCGTACTGGGTGTAAAAGGCGTAGATCAATAACACAAAATCAATCAGGCCAATCACCAGTGCATACCAGCGAATGGGATCACCTTTACCCTTTGGGTCCGGAATAAAGGGCAGGGCGACGGTGGCCACAATTGGGAAGAAAATCAGGGTTGACAGCCAAGGAAATGTATCTGGATTCATGAACCGCTATCTCTATTCAACGGATTGAGCAACGACGAGGAAGGCAGGAAAAGACGTTAGATGACCGTGGCAATCGAGATCCCCAAGACTGCCATAAAGATGATGAACAGGTAGAACTGGATACGGCCACTTTCTAAGTACTTCAGCCCTTCTCCAGTCAATACGGCGAGGAACCCAGCGAAGTTAACGATGCCATCCACAACTTTGAAGTCAACCTCTAGAACCTGACGAGCAATCCGGCGACAACCCTTGATGATGGTGCGCTCATAGAGGTCATCAATAAACCACTTGTTGAGGGAGAACTCATACAAGGAGGGGAACCGATTTGCGATCGCAGCCGGATCCACTTGCCGAGTCCGGTACATCAGCGAGGCCAGAGTAATGCCGATTAAAGCAATACCGACGGAATTTCCAGCCATCAACAAAAACTCGGACCATTCAAACTCAGCCGCTGCTTCTAGGGCCGCGTTGGCTTCGCCGGGAGCATAAATAAAGGCTTCAAATCGGTTATTAAAGGGCATGCCCAACAAACCGATGGCAATGGAGGGCAATGCCAACACCATCAATGGCAGGGTCATGGTAATTGGAGATTCATGGGGTTCATCCGCATGGTGGTGATCGTCATGGTGATGAGCCTCTTGCTCGGCAACCATAGTCAATTCGCGGGGATCCATAGCACCGGGGCCAAAGTTGAGGGCCGGAGATTTGCCATCAATCTGTTCACGTAAGGCATTGATATTGCCTCGGAAGTCTCCTTCAAAGGTGGAGAAATACATCCGGAACATATAGAAGGCGGTTAGACCCGCGGTTAGCCAGCCCACCAACCACAAGGCTGGATTGGCTGCAAAAGCAGAGCTGAGAATCTCGTCTTTGGACCAGAACCCCGCAAAAGGCGGAATACCGCAAATGGCTAGGCAACCGATTAAAAAGGTAATGCCGGTATAGGGCATGTACTTGCGCAGGCCCCCCATCAAACGCATATCTTGAGCCAGCGCAGGATTATGGCCGACGACGGCTTCCATGCCGTGGATGACGGAGCCAGAGCCGAGAAACAGCATGGCTTTAAAGTAGGCATGGGTCATCAGGTGAAATAGACCTGCAGAGTAGGCCCCGATGCCCATGGCCATCACCATATAGCCCAACTGAGAGATGGTGGAGTAGGCCAGACCTTTCTTGATATCGTTTTGAGTCACCGCAATCGTAGCCCCTAAGAAGGCGGTAATCGCGCCCGTCCAGGCAATAAATTGCATGGCAGTGGGGATGCCCGAGAACACGGGGAACATCCGAGCCACGAGGAAAACACCAGCGGCAACCATGGTCGCTGCGTGAATTAGGGCAGAAATGGGAGTCGGACCTTCCATGGCTTCCGGTAGCCACACATGGAGAGGGAACTGGGCTGACTTAGCCATGGGTCCCATAAACACCAAAATAGCGAAGATGGCAGCCACCACTCCGCTGAGTTCACCGGTCGACACAAGGGACTGCAACCGCTCTCCCATAATGTCGAATTCAAAACTATTGGTGGCCCAGTACAGGCCTAAGATGCCGAGCAGTAACCCAAAGTCACCGACTCGGTTCGTTACAAATGCTTTTTGACAGGCGTTGGCGGCGGGCTTGCGGTCATACCAAAATCCCACCAGCAGGTAGGAACACATCCCTACCAATTCCCAGAAAATATAAATTTGTACCAAGTTTGGGCTAACCACGAGCCCCAACATGGAGAAGCTAAATAGACTTAAATATGCATAAAACCTTACATAACCGGGGTCATGAGCCATGTACCCATCGGTATAAATCATCACCAGGAAGGCAACCGTCGTTACCACCACTAACATCAGAGAGGTCAAGTGATCGATGGTATAACCCATCGTCAGGTGAAACGCTCCTGCTGAGGCCCATTCAAAGGTCATCAGATAAGGGTCATGGCCTTGAATCTGACTCCATAAGATGGAGAAGGAGAGGACCATCGCCGCTCCCATCAAGGACACAATAAAGGCCGCATTGAGTTGACGGAGGGCGTTGGTTTGTTTGTTATAGGAAATTAACCCCAAACCCACGAGAAATGCACCGCCGAGTGGCAATACAGGGATAAGCCAAGCAAATTGATATAACGAATCCATCGTTGACGCTGTTGTCGATACAAAAAAACTTTACAGTTTGTAAAACAATTTACATTGTTACACAATATCAGGCCCTTCCTCGACCCGCAAATCTTAAGATTAACCAATCGAATCTTATACCCAAACACTGTTTGAGGTATTATTACGAACTCGACATCTGAATGCTTAGAGATGTAAAGTTAGGTTACCCCGCAGGCAATAGCGATGGAACAACCTGATTGAAAGCTGCCTCTAACAAGTTCAATGCCTCGGTGCGATCGCAAAATTGGTCAATTCGGTGAACTAGACGGCCCTGCTGGAATAGCAGCAAGCTCGGAATATTCGTCAGTCGATATTGGCTAGCAATAGGAAAATTTTCGTCGGCATTGATGGTGACAATTTTGAGTGCCGAATCGTAATCTGCTTGGACCTGGATCAGCATCGGCTCCACCCAACGACAGACTCCACACCAAGGTGCCCAAAAACTAACTAGAACGGGCGTTTTAGATTGCAAAACGTCTGGATTAAAAGTCTGGGTATTAGTCGCAGGCAGCATGCTCAAGAAAGATGATTTGAACGACTGGGATCATGCTACCAGCGAACGTTGAATGCTGCACGCATCATTAAGGGATGAGCAATCCAAAATAGCCAAACAAAGCCAGCCACCCCGACATAGGCAGGCTTTAAAAACTCTTGAAGCTGGAAGGTCTGTTTGCCTTGGGCAATGGCCAGAAACGGAACGATGGAGGTGCGGGCCTTGACCGCGGCAAAGGCCTCTCCATAGCGTTTGGCTAAGCGCTGATCGCCATGCCAAACTCCAAAGAGATGATAGCCAATCAATCCCAAACAGGTGGCTAGGGTAAAGGAGGTGCCGACCCAGAGCAAATGAGCGATGCACCAAATCACCTGGCCTACCATTTGGGGATGGCGACAGATGCGAATAATGCCCGTTTCGTAGAGATGGACCTGGGGCTTTTGGATCGCCGCAATTTCGAGCAGGTTAAACGTAGCGGGATAGAGAAAAATAAAGGAAATTGCTGACAAAGCCCAAACCAAGCTTTTCAAGCCAGGGGTGCCCTGTAGCTGCCAGAGCAGCACCCCATCGTAACGATGCTTGAGAAAATAGCCGATTACAATCACGGCTGCAGTGATACTCGCTAAGGCAAAAATCACGCGATAGAGTCGGGCTCCTAACTTTTTCTCTGCGGCCATGCGCAGGGAGGCCAAGCCGCTATGGGTTAACCCAAAGCTGCCCAGTAAGGCCAACATAATGAAGTGAGAGGGAGCAAACCAAGAATGGGGATTAGTGGACATTTCGAATCATACTCAAACAGACTGCCAAGACGCGTCCCCCCGAATCAGGCGAATTTGGGCCAGGGTAAAGATCACCGGAATGACGCGCCCGTAGTTGGTTGCGATCGCACGCCAACCCAGGTCTGCAAATAAGCCAACCCACAGGGCTGAACTCACCACCGTTAACGCCCCGCGCATCACGCCATATCGAGCTGCATTCCAAGCCATACCGCGTCGTGCTGCTTGCACAGCGATTTGTCCTTCGAGTTGGGGGGCTGCTTGTCGAGCCACTTGATACACTGCCATCTGAGCCGCAAATTGCCGCGCCAGTTGCTTTAACAGCAAGGGGCGCAACACTGATGATACGGCTAAAGCGCTGCTTCCTTCCAGCAGCCATCGCCGAAAATCCGTTTGGCAATTGACGGGTAAGGGCGTCCCAGGAGCCTCAGCCAAAGCCTTTTGGATCCGCTGTTGCAGCTGCTCCTTTTGGGTTTCTGGTAATTTTTGCCAAGCTTCCTTGATCAGATGTAAGTAGATCTCAGCTTCTAAATCGGTAGTGGATAGGGTTGGGGAATATTTAATCTTTAAATGGCGGCTGACTTGCACCAGGACTTGGCGATAGCTCAAGGTTTCCGTTTGACCTTTCAAGACTGTAAATCCGTCGGCAGCCACAAACCGAAAGCGATTTTCGATGGCCTCCAACCAATCTTGGCGACTGGCCGCTTGGACCTGACCTGGGGTGGGTTCTCGCAGATAATCGAGGGGATTATATCGACGCCGAAATAGCAAATCTGTCAGATCTTGTAATTCTTCTTCCGTCGCTAATTCCAGTGCCTGCCTCAGCTCGTTCATGCCTAGGGTCTCTATGGTCTCTACCTTTTACGATAGCGTACGGATTAGAGGACTGAACTCTAGGGAGCGCCAACGGTCAATATCCCCTGATCGCCATCTAACTGGGCAGGGACACCCACGGGTAAGGCTGCGTTGGGCGCACCATGACCAAAGGGTAACGCTGACACAATCGGGATACCTAAATCCCCCAAGCGATCTTGCAGCACCTCTTCCACCGTTAAGCTAGGCACCCCGGCAGGGGCTTTGCAATCACTAAAGCGTCCGAGGGCAATGCCCTTTACCTGCTTAAATACCCCACTCATGCGCCATTGGGTCAGCATCCGATCCAGCCGATAGGGGGCTTCTCCCACATCTTCTAAGGCTAAGATTACCTGATCGAGCTGCGGGCAGAGAGATGTTCCTAAGATATGAGTCGCTACCGTTAAATTGCCGGGTAATAAGATGCCGGTTGCTTTGCCCTGGCCCCAGCCTTTGCCTGTGAGGGCGGGTATGGGACGACCGGCGAGCCAATCAAACAGTCGCTGCTGCGACCAGTCGGGTTCCTGGGCCAAGGTGGTCATCACTGGGCCGTGAACACTGGCGATTCCCTGGGTAGCGAGTCCCCAGAGGAGAGCCGTGACATCGGAAAATCCCACCAGCCATTTGGCAGGGGTGGGAGGCCATTGCCAATCTTCTAACAGTCGAGCGCCGCCATAGCCGCCTCGCCCACAAAAAATGCCGGAGTAATTGCCTTTGAGGCCGTCGAGCAGAGCTTGCCTGCGCTGAGGATCCGTTCCGGCGAGATAGCCCCACTGGGCGGTGATGTTTGGAGACAGGTGGATGGTGTAGTGTTGCGATCGCAATACCGCAACTCCCTGATCAAAATCCTGCCGCTCTCGGAGGGTGCCACTGGGCAGCGTCACCCAAAGGTGATCGCCTGGCTGCAAAAAAGGAGGGAGCTGACAGACTTGCATGGATTTATGTACTGGGTTGAGACAGGATTTTAGCAAACCACTGCTCTAAACGCTGAGCAAAGGCCGTCAGAGAATACTCCTGCTCGGCCTGCTGGCGACAGGTCTGTCGATCGATCTCGGGCAGCTTGTGAATGGCCTCTACTAGGCCAGCGACGCTATCGGGTTCCACCAGCCAGCCTGTTTGTCCTGGCTGCACAATTTCGGCGGGACCGCCCCGATGGTAGGCAATCACGGGAACACCGCAGGCCAGGGCTTCAATCACAACATTGCCAAAGGCTTCTACCCAGCGAGGCGTTACGAGCAACCCTCGGCTATAGCGTAAGACTGCTTGCATGGCTGCGGTATCCAGAAACCCTAGATAGTCGATATTGGCCTGGGGGAACTGAGCCTGAATTTGGTCAAAATAGGCCTGATCTTGAATATGGCCCATAATTTTGAGAGCTTGCCCCGTTTGATCGATGGCAGTGACCGCATCTTCCAAGGCTTTCTCGGGAGCAACCCGCCCCAACCAGCATAAGTAGTCTTTGGGGGTAGGGGTGAATTGGTAGCGATCTAAATTGAAACCGTTGCCGACAGGATGACAGTGCTGGGCAAAGGGAAAGGTATTGGCCTGGGCTTGAGTATGGACACCAATTGTATGGGGGAACTGCTCCGCTATTTGACCAATAATTTGATCCATCGCGTCCGAAAGCGACCCCATACTGATTAGATGGGCAACGGGGGTGTCTAAAAAAGGCGTTAGGTACAGGGGCAGCCAATCGTAGGCAAAGTTGATAATCAGATCAAACTCGGATTGTAGGGTCATCACCTGCCACCACATATTGGCTAGAACTGAGTTTTCAGGCAGATGAATCGGGGTCTGGCGAGTTTGGGTTTGGGCTGGAATCTGGGGCGAGCCAGCCACGGTGATGACTGGTGTGTTGGGTAAATGAGATTGCTGAGGTGCAACTACCTGAATGCAATGACCCCGCTGGGCCAGAGCATCCAGCATATTCAGAAGAGTTAGCTCTACTCCACCTCCTACCCCGGATCCCAGAGGGCCGAGGGGTGTAGAGACCAATAGTAATCGATAGGATTTACCCGCAGACACCAACGCTAAAGACCGATTAAATAACCCCAGCAGTCTAACAGAGTGAGCAATGGACTAACGCAGGCTGAGAACTGTAACAACAAACCAATGGCATTAGACCTAACGCCATCGGTTTACTCTGCAATAATCAATCCCCCTTCGTGGGTTATGCGATGGGATTGAGGGTGGGGGCGTCTTCATTCAGAGCCATTACAATCTCATCAACTTTGTTGGGAGGCAATTGGGTCAGTTCTCTTACCCAGAAACGCAGCAACTCTTTTTGATCTGTGTTGTCGCAGATAGTAGTCATGAGAGACTCCGCTAACTTTGATATCCATGAAGTATAGCTACGCTTTCAATAAATGGGTGTAGCACAGCCTACACCTTGTAAAAAAATGTGTATCTCGATTTACAAAAAATGCATTTTGTTATCCATCTTTGGTTCAATCCGGCTGGGTTGCTGCTAGAACATTCCTAAAACAGTGTTAAAAGGCACCCTATTTCTAGACTTGGTCAACTATTCTGAGTTAAGGCTACACTAATATGCATAAGCCAGAAACGTATTAGAACAGCTTAACTTCAGCCATTAAACGCTGTTGTTCGCTCAGATAAACACATAGATAAGAGTGGTTGAAAACTGACCTATGAGCAATATTCAAGAAAAGATCGAGAAAGAGTTGGAGACAGCTCGCGAAACCTGTGACACCAGCGGAGCCACGTCTGGTGAATGTGCGGCTGCCTGGGATGCTGTTGAAGAATTGCAAGCAGAAGCTTCCCATCAGCGTGGTGGCAACAATCAAGACAAAAATTCCCTTGAGCAATATTGTGACGATAACCCTGATGCCGCAGAGTGCCGCATCTATGACGATTAATTTCGATTTCCCCGACTAGGATATTTACGAACATTTCCAAAAGGCAGCCTGCTGAGGTTGTCTTTTTTTTTGATGAGGGTGAGGAGGCGAAACATGTCAGTCTGGATAGAGATTCAACGCAATATCAGTCAAGTTCAGGGACGAGAGTTTGTTGTTTGCGATCGCAAGTCTGTTGGGGGCGGCAGCATCAACCAGGCCTATCAGATCAGCGACAGTCAGCACTCCTATTTCGTCAAGCTGAATCAGGCCAGCAAAGTGGCCATGTTTGAAGCGGAAGCAGCAGGTCTGAAGGAAATGCATGCTTCCCAGAGCATTCGGGTACCCAAACCGCTGAGTTGGGGAACAGCCGCAGGGCAAAGTTACATCATCCTGGAATGGATTCCCTTCGGCCATGGTGACACGCAGGCCTGGTTTGCCATGGGACAACAACTGGCAGCAATGCACCGCCAAGCTCACGATCAGGGCTTTGGCTGGCACCAAAACAATACGATTGGCGATACCCCACAACGCAATCCGTGGACCTCAAACTGGGGAGAATTTTTTACCGAACATCGGATTCATTATCAACTTCAGCTCGCCCAGCGGAACGGTGGCCATTTTCGTCAGGGAGACGTGCTTTTGGATCAAAGCCCTGCTTTGTTAGCTCACCCGGTTACCTCATCCCTAGTGCATGGTGATCTTTGGTCAGGCAATGCAGCCTTTAGTCAGGCAGGTGAACCTATTATTCTCGATCCAGCGACGTATTATGGCGATCGAGAAGTGGACATTGCTATGACAGAATTATTTGGCGGCTTTCCGCCAGCCTTTTATCAAGGTTATCAAGAGACTTGGCCCTTAGCCGAGGGCTATCAACAGCGCAAAATTCTCTATAACCTGTATCACATCCTCAATCACTTCAACCTATTTGGGGGGGGCTATGCATCTCAGGCCCAGCGAATGATTGAGCAAGTGGTGGCCATGGTTTAGGGGGCACTGGGTCGGTGCTATCACGGAGTTAACGTCCGTTTTAGCGAATAAACCGACCGAGGAGTTACGGGTTTCTACTGCTGTCGGTACGAGGAAAGCATCGCTAGGTTAGAAGGGAAGTCATCGGCGTGATGATGCGACTTAAAAAGCCTCAACTCTGACCCCAAACTTAGGAATGTGATTAAAAATGCCACTTACTTTAGAGACAGCCCCAAATCCTACCCTTGAGCAATCTGTAGCGATGGAAAAGCGTATGCAAGATGCGCTATCACAAGCGCGTGAAACCTGCGCTAATGAAGGAAGCAGCTCTAAAGCTTGCGCCGTTGCTTGGGATATTGTCGAAGAACTGCAAGCTGAATATTCCCACCAGAAAGTACAAGCGCAGCCTTCTCAGTTTGAAAGCTATTGTGATGGTCACCCCAATGCTGAGGAGTGTCGCGTCTACGACGTTTAAGTTGGCGCTCTGCCGCTGCGATTGAAGAAGATACTGCTCAGGCCACACAACAAGCACTGTTCTGAGCAGTGTTTAGTGAAAGCCTGTATCCCAAATACCAATATAAATCCAGCCCTTTTGGTTTCGATGAATTTCACCCTTCCAGGCTTTGACTGCAAAAGTGTGCTGGTTAATGCGTCGCTGATAAATTTGCGTTAAGCGCTCTTGAACAGACGGAGGGAGTGTCCCTTGCAAAAGCTGGCGTAGCGTTGTTTGAATGGTCTCCAATGGAACCGATTGGGCGAAGGCTATTTCCGTTTGCAGCAGTTTTCCCGTCGTCTTGTGCACTAAATAACCTAAATCAATCCGATCAGGCACAATCCCTTTGTAAAAGAAGGCTCGACTCCCTGGATAGTATCCTTTCCGCTCCCAAGTAGGGAGTCCTAAGGTGTTGAGGAGCTGTTTTTGTGTGCTCCCCGTCGTGACAATAGGCACCTTAACGGTTGGATCCAGGGCACTAATCACAACCGTGCTGCTTGATGTGGATGCGTGAGTGGCCATTGATTGAGTGCTAGACGGTGTTGCTATCGTCAGGGCTTGATCTGCCCTAACCGCAGTATTGCTATTCCCATTCCCTGCAGGTGTTAGATTCTCGCCCGACTGAGGGGTTCCTGAGGATCCTTCAGACAGCGTTGAAGGAGCAGATGTTACAGGAGTCATCTCACTGGATGGCCGCCAGAAGACTGCAATAGTGATCGCTCCCCCCAACATCAGTGTTCCCAACGTTAGCCAGAGCGCTTGCCGACGTGGCTTTGGTTTTGCAGGGGTAGATAACGAGAAGGAATCTTGGGCGGGCAACGCCGCACTGGCCTCAGGAATGCCGACAAAGGGGGACCCTTTCGAGCTAGCCTTTGAGATGTCTAGACGAGGGGACATGAAGGAAGTAATGTCGTCTTCGGATAGCTCTTTACTGATATCGATGATCCTGAGTAAGAACTGTTCTGACTCGCTGTCGGTGGTCAGGATGTCAGCATCCTCCAATTCTGCTGGGGATGCAAAGAAGGAGGTAATGTCGTCTTCGGATAGCTCTTTACTGATATCCATGATCTTGAGTAAGAACTGTTCTGACTCGCTATTGGTGGTCAGGACGTCAGCATCCTCCAGTTCTATCGGTGAAGACAAAGAGCTGCTATCTTCATCCTCTTCTTCATCCTCAGATATGACGTTTGGGACCGACGGGTCTTCAGCTTCTTCTTTGACGACAGGGATAGGACTGTCGTCGTCTGTGTCATAAGACGGTTGGGTCTCAGATATTGTCCCGGACTCGTCGTCACTGATGTTAGGCGGCTCTGAAGTCTCTAGCGCCTGTGACTCTAATCCCTCTGCCTGTGACTCTAATACATCGATGATGGCTTGAGTAATCCAATGATGATTAAAGACATGTCGATAGATGAGGTTGGCAATGCTCAGCGTCTGGTTGTGACGGGTCACCAAACCCAGCGTCAACAACACCTGTTCTTCTAAGCTGTCTTCAGCCGGAATATCAAACTCTTCTAAAATACGGCCATACAGATCCAGCAAGTATTGGGGGCGACAACGCTGGTGATTCAGCCAGCGATCGCGAAGCCCTCGCAAGTGTTCAGCCGCAGCCCCTGACTCCCAGTTCTGAAGAATGTGATCATCAACTAGTTTTTCAACCTGGGTGGCTTCTTCTCCAGCTTCAATAAAGACACTCGCCTCAACCGTAACTTGATAGAGGATTTGGGTTAGATCCGCCTGGTTGCCAGTCCAGGCTTGGATGGCCGATAGCACTTGGTAAGGATGCTCAGATTTTTTACTCAGCTCCAGTAGTTTTAGCCGGATGTGGCTATAGGGGCGACGTTGGTTCAGTTCCTGAACAACCCACTGTGGGTTGAGGAGCAATGGGTCCAGGTCCGTTGCCAGTCTCAGTATCTGATGGTCTGTTCTTACCAGACCCAGGCGCAACAACTCGTTTTGTTCACGGCTATCATCTGCTGTAATGGCGCCTAGCTCTAGTACCTTCTGATACGTTAATAGCAGCAAGAAAGGGTTGACTACTTTGTTCTCCAGCAGCTTCCTTCGAATTGCTTCAGCCGCTAGAGCCCCTTTACGGCCACGCTCACGTTGACGGATGGCCTGTATTTGCTTCGGATCGAGATGCTCTAAAAAGAAGTTAACGGTTTGTCTTCGCACCCATCCCTTCAAAATGACTAAAGTGCCGAACTTGAGTGGTGTTTGTCGCTGTTCTCGCAAAATAGCCTGAATTTGAGCTTCATCTAAGAGAGCGGCTTGTTTAAGATACTGTCCCAGGGGTTCTTGCCAAGTTTGATCTTGGATCCAGGGCCATACCTCTGCGAAAAAGTCAGCTGATTCCTGCTTGAGCCATCCATGGCTCGCTAAGATTTCTCCAATCCGGCGTCCAGCGTGATGCTGCTCTTCCAGCGCTACTTCCACTTGCTGGGCTGACACTAGCCCAGCTTGCTGTAACACCATACCCAGTCGCTGATCAGAAATAGTAGGAAGTCTAGACATTCAAATGGTTGATGTTGATTGCAACCTGAACTCAGTTCAAGCGACAGTCAGTGCCCTGAATAGGGGAATAAGTTTTGCCCTCAACAGTACTATATCGTCAAGAAAGAGTCATCAATTTAACGATCATTTTTGAAACGATTGGTTCGATAAAATATTTTCAGGTCCTCCTACGCTCTGCTCAGGGGTCAGGTCGCGGGTTGATCGCCTCAGGGAAGCTTGTGATTCATGCAATAGCTTTAGCCTAAGTAATGGAGAGCCGATCAACTTTTTCTCATGGCTTATTTATTCTTAATTGGACGTCTGCTCGATGTGCGGTCTTACCAACGGTTTCGCTCAGGGACACATCACCAGACTGTCTTGAGCACAGTCCATTGAGGCTCAAGGCGGCTGCTTTTGGGGGTTCGCCAATCGTCTCTATGGTGAGATCGCAAATTTTTACCGATAATTGAAGTAGCCATTGCCTTAGAGATTTCATCGGACCTGATGTCAGGAGCCCGATTATGAAAATACTTGTCGTTGAGGATGATCAGCCGACGGCGGATGCCTTAATCACGCTGCTAACCCAGTGCAGCTATGCCGTGGAAACGGCGACCGATGGTGAGAGCGCTGCCGATATGGTGGAGGCGTTTGAGTATGATTTGCTGATGCTGGACGTCATCTTACCCAAGCTGGATGGCATTACGCTGTGTCGTCAACTGCGTAATCAAGGCTATACCATGCCCATTCTGCTCCTGACAGGGCAGGGCAATAGCCATGATAAAGCGGTGGGACTCGATGCTGGGGCGGATGACTATGTGGTGAAACCCTTTGATCTAGAAGAGCTGGAAGCTCGTATCCGGGCCTTACTGCGTCGCGGTCGGCTCTATACGACCCCTATCTTAGAATGGGCCGATATTCAGCTCGACCCTAGCTCTACCCAGGTCAGTTATCAACAGCAGCCGCTGGCGCTAACGCCCAAGGAGTATGCGCTGTTAGAACTCTTGCTGCGTAACCCTCGCCGTGTCTTTAGCTGTGGGATGTTGTTAGAGCATCTGTGGACCTATGCGGATATGCCGGGAGAAGAGGCGGTTAGAACCCATATCAAGGGCCTCCGCCATAAATTACGAGATGCAAAAGCACCCCCAGATGTGATTGAAACGGTCTATGGGATTGGCTATCGGCTCAAGCCTTTATCTGAACTAGACCTGACAACAGAAGAGGGGACTCCTCAGATGGATAACTCGGCTGCGATCGCAACGATTTGGCAGCGGTATCACTCCCGGATCAGTGACCAAGTAAAGGTTCTAGAACAAACGTGCTCTGCTCTACAGACCCAGTCCGGCCAGCTTGACCCTGACCAGCAGCAGCAGGCAGAGCAGGAAGCGCATACGTTAGCGGGCGCCTTAGGAATGTTTGGTCTGCATGAGGGCACCCAGCTGGCTCGGACCCTTGAACAACTGCTCAAAATGCCTCAGCCTCTGGCACCAGAGCATATCGAGCAATTCCATCACCAGGTGGCAACCCTCAGACAAACCGTGGATCAATCAGGTTATTCTGCCTCTGCTGATCTCCCAGAGGCCATGCCTACCCTACCGTCTTTACTGATTATCGACAGTGATGACAAATGGGTCACCGACTTAACGGAACAAGCTAGACACTGGAATTGGACACTACAGACTGTAGCTGACTTAGACACGGCTCAACGGGTTTTCAATCAACAGCCTCCTCAGGTGATTTTGATCGATCCAGCGGTCGATAGAGACGCGCAGCAGATCTTGACCTTTCTGCAAGCGGTGGCTCACCATCATCCCGCCATACCCGTATTATTTTATGGGCCTCCCGATGGGTTGCACTCTCGTTTGGAAGTGGCTCGATTGGGCGGTAGAGCTTATCTCGAAAAGCCCCTCACGCCTATGCAGGTATTACATGAGGTGGATCGGGCACTCCAGCACACTCAGGCGATTACCGCCAAGATCATGATTGTGGATGATGACCCTCAGATGTTACAGATGTTACCGCCCTTGCTAGAGCCCTGGGGATTTAAGGTCAGTACTCTTGCAGATGCCAGACTCTTTTGGCAAACGCTGGTTGCCGTCTCCCCCGATCTACTGATTTTAGATATTGAAATGCCCCATGTGAGCGGTATGGAACTGTGTCAGGTGGTGCGGAATGACGCCTATTGGCATAACCTACCGATTATTTTTCTGACCGCTCACACCGAAGCAGAGATCGTCAACCAGATTTTTGCCTTGGGGGCAGATGATTTTGTGAGTAAGCCGGTCATTGGACCAGAACTGGTGGTTCGCCTCGTCAATCGCCTGGAGCGTATGCAGTTATCTCAGCAGTTCTGGCAGATGGATACCTTAACCAAAGCCTATAAACGGCAACCTGCGGTACCGATGCTCGAACATCAGATGAAACGGGCGCAGGAGCTACAGCAACCCCTCTGTTTAGCCCTAGTAAAAGTCACGAATTTACGGCAAATTAACGATGACTATAGCTTGGGGATAGGCGATGCCATCCTCCGTTATGTGGGGCATGAATTGCATCAGGGCTGTGGGGATGAAGCAGTGGTGGCGCGCTGGAGTAGTAATGAGTTTTTCATGGGACTGTATGGTGTGCAAGCGGCCGAAGCGACCCATCATATCCAGCATCTTGGCCAGAGTTGCCAGACCTACCGTCAGCCGTCTGGAGAAGCGGTCCCCATTGCGTTAACCATGGGCGTTGTCCAGTATCCTCAAGCCGGAGGAACCCTATCTGAACTCTACAAAAGAGCCGATCAGCAGTCTCAGCCATGGACGTGCATCAGGAGGCAGATCGATGACCATTGAACGTGAGTGTGCCCCGCATCTGTTGCCCGACCAACAGGAGTGGATGACCACCCTCTTGAATACCTTGCCAGCCTTAGTGGTGGTAATGGATATCCAGGGGCGGATTGTGGGGTTTAACCAAGCGTGTGAGCGGGTGTCTGGGTATACCTTTGCGGAGGTCCAATCGCGTTGCCTGTGGCAGGTATTGCTGGTGCCAGAGGAGCAAGAACAGGTCCAATCGATGTTCCAGCAGTTGCTCACTCACCAGATACCCTACCAGCATCAACACGGCTGGCGGACAAAAACCGGTGACCGCCTGATCGCTTGGTCGCATTCGGTGGTTAAACAAAGCGATACCGTCCAATGGGTGATTGGGACAGGCATTGATATTACGGAACAGCAGCAATCAGCACTCGCACTCCAACAGCAAATAGAGCATGAGCAGTTACTGAGTGCGATCGCAGCCCGCATTCGTCAATCATTAGACCTGCACACCATTCTCAATACCACCGTTGCTGAGGTTCGCCACCTTCTAGAGACCGATCGCGTTCTGATCTTTAAGCTAGAAAAAAACTGGAATGGCATCGTCTTGGTGGAATCTGTGGATACGGATCAGTGGCCCTCCATTCTGGGCACCCAAATCCGAGATCCTTGCTTCCCAGATATTTACGGCGGCTCTCCCGACCAACTCCACGCGAGTGCCATTGAGAATATCTACACCGCTAACCTGACCCCCTGTCATTTGGAACTACTCATTCAATTCCAAATCCAGGCCAATTTGGTGGTGCCCATTATCCTGGAGAATCAGGTATGGGGACTGTTGATGGCCCATCATTGTCGTAGTCCCCGTCCTTGGGAATCTTTAGAAATCAAACTCCTCAGTCGACTGGCTACACACCTGGCCATCGCTATTCAGCAATCACAGCTCTATTGCCAACTGCAATCTGAACTGACCGAACGCGAGCAAGTGGAAGTGGTGCTGCAAGAAGCGAAATATAACTTAGAGCAGCGAGTCTCTGAACGGACGGCTGCGCTGCGCACGGCCAATCAACAGTTGCGAGCTGAACTGCACACCCGTCAGCAGGCAGAAGCAGCATTGCAGCAATCCCAAAAGCGATTCTCTGGCATTTTAGAAATTGCGGAAGATGCAATTATTTCCGTGGATGCGTCCCAAACCATTACCCTGTTTAATCAGGGAGCGGAAAAAATGTTTGGCTATCGCCGTGACGAGATCTTAGGGCAATCCTTAGAGGTCTTGCTGCCTCCGGAATTTCTACAGACCCATCAGCGCTATATGCAAACCTATGAACAGGCTGATATGCTCGCCCGCCATCGGAGTGAACGGCAACCGATTTTGGCCAAACGGCGAGATGGCACTTGCTTTACGGTAGAAGCCTCGATTTCGAAATTGCAGTTGGGAACAGAACAAGTCTTTACGGCGATTCTGCGGGACATTACGGAACGGGTGGAAGCCCAATCCTCGTTGATGCAGCTGACGCGCCAAAACGAATTAATTTTGAATTCGATGGGAGAAGGGCTCTGTGGTCTAAATCTAGAGACTCAAATTACCTTTGTGAATCCAGCGGCTGCAAAACTGTTGGGATATACGATCAACGCGCTTATTGGTCAACCGATAGAGCTGATTTTAGAGCCTCAACTGCCCCAGATTCCCGCTCCTTTTCTAGACTCCTTAACCTCTGGTGCGACCCATCGGTTTATTACGGATCACTTTCGACGACGGGATGGATCGCTGTTTCCGGTCGAATATGTCAGTACGCCGATCCGGGAGCAGACTCAAATTGTTGGTGCTGTGATCACTTTCAAAGATATTAGCGATCGCCAAGTGGTCGAACGGATGAAGAATGAGTTTATTTCCGTGGTGAGCCACGAATTACGCACACCGCTCACCTCGATTCATGGGTCACTGCGGATGCTCGCGAGCGGCTTGTTAGCAGCCCAACCTGATAAAAGTCAGCGGCTGATTAATATTGCGGCAGATAGCACGGACCGATTAGTCCGCTTAATTAACGACATTCTGGATGTGGAACGAATTGAATCGGGCCAAGTCAGTATGACCAAACACCCATGCAATATTGCGGATTTAATGACTCAAGCTGCCGACACTATGCAGGGTATGGCTCGTCAAATGCAGGTCAATATTGCTGTGCAACCCTTGCCGATTTTGGCGGATGTAGATGGTGATCGCATCGTCCAGACTTTGACCAATTTACTGAGTAATGCCATTAAATTTTCCCATGCTGGCGGAACCGTGTGGCTTACGGCCCATCGGAGTAGTCAGCCGCCCAGCTGTACCTTGGCCGAGGCGACACCCGCTCGTTCTGCTGCTGAAAAACCGCTGCAAGTGTGTATTCAGGTTGAGGATCAAGGGCGCGGCATTCCCGCCGATAAAATCGACACGATCTTTGAGCGCTTTCAGCAGGCGGATTCTTCTGACGCTCGCAACCATGAGGGTACTGGATTAGGGCTGGCTATTTGCCATAGTATTGTTCAGCAACATGGTGGCCAAATTTGGGTGGAAAGTCAGCTCGGGAAAGGTAGCACGTTTACATTCACACTCCCCATTCATGCTCAAGATATGTTTAGCGCAAGTGAGACGTAGTCTATGACAGCAAAATGTATCCTGGTAATTGACAACGAACACTATATTCAAGAAGTTGTCCAGATTGCGTTGGAAACCATTAAACATTGGCAAGTGGTCACAGCCAGTTCAGGGGCTGAGGGGTTACTCAAAGCAGAGCAAGCGCAACCTGATGTGATTCTGTTAGATGTGATGATGCCGGATATGGATGGAGCCACCACCTACCAAAAACTTCAAGCCAATCCCCATACTCAACAAATTCCTGTCCTACTACTGACGGCCAAAGTTCAAACGGTGGATCAGAATCGCTACAAGGAATTAGGTGTTTTAGCGACCATCCCTAAACCCTTTGACCCGTTGCAACTCCCCAATCAAATTGCGGATGTATTAGGCTGGCAGCTGTAGCTTTGTCTTTTTATTCCTTCTCTGCTTTGACATGAAGCCATCTGATGCATCCACCTCCCTTTCTTTGGCCAGTTTGATCAGAGTGGGAGCCATCAGCCTGGGACTGCTACTGCTGTGGCAATTACAGAACTTAGTAGTGGTGCTGATGATTGCTATCGTCTTGGCCTCGACCTTAGCCCCTATGATTCAGCGGGTGGAGGCATTACGGCTGCCGCGATGGCTAGCTGTACTAGCGGTTTATGGAGGTCTGATTGGCGTCGCTATTACGCTCACCTTAGTGATCGGGCCAACGGTCACGGAACAAATTCAGCGCATCTTCAATGCTCTGCCAGGATATTTAGAAGTGCTGACGACATCGCTAGAAGATACGATTCTGCAACTGGGCATCAGCAAGCCGGAAGACCTAGGGATGATCAATCAAGTCTTCGATTTGCAAGCCCTGACGGCTTGGACATTCCGATCCAGTCAAAAGCTGATTTTGCAGTCCGTTGATCTCACCAAAGGCTTATTAGGGGGCGTTTTCAATTTACTGCTCGCACTTATTCTCTCCGCTTATATGTTGTCGGATTCACAACGGCTGCTCCACGGATTAGTGGTGTTATTCCCCCAGCCGTGGGAGCAGCGCCTTGCCGATCAAGTTCATCCTGTCAGTCAGCGTATGGGAGCCTATATTCAAGGGCGGTTGCTGGTGTCCCTGATCTTAGGTACGACGGTCAGTATTGGCTTAAAGCTGATTGGGATTACGGAGGTGGCCTTAGGGTTGGGTGCGATCGCAGGATTAACCAATCTCATTCCTTTTTTTGGACCGGTTTTGGGAGCCATCCCAGCGTTATTATTTGCCGTCGCTCAAGGCGGCTGGACGGCGTTGTGGGTGCTCTTGCTGTTTGTGGTGATCCAAAATCTAGAAACCTATGTCCTCGATCCATTAGTGGTGAGTCCATCTGTAAATGTCCCGCCGCTCTATCAACTCTTGGCGGTCTTAGGCGGCACCCAAGTGTTAGGCATTATCGGTGCTTTAATTACCCCTCCTTGGATCGCGGCGGGGGGCGTGTTGATCGAAAATTTATATTTGCAACCCAAACGCCAGGCGGAGCAAGATAATCAGCCCCTACCTGAGACAGTACCTGTCTTTGACTAAGCCCGTTTCCCTCAAATTTATGGGATTGGCCGCAAGATAACGGCGCAATATAACGAACGGAATCAGGCGGTCCTCACACTTTCCTCATGTTTAAGGGGTAGGCTGCGTTATATTCAGCGATAATCTCGATGTTGAAGACGACATTCTACAGCTTTCATGAGTCAGCAATGCTCAGTGAACGCATGCCGTTTCTCAAATGCAATGGGCCGACATTAGGCGTGTTTAGGTGTTAGCAATGATACCCCAGCGATCGCAAAAACTCATTGAATTTCTCACACAAGATTTGGGTATATCCACAGCATCCATTGATATTGCCCTGAAGTCATGCCATCAACAACAAGGTCCGTTGCCCGTCATTTTATGGCAGTACGGATTAATTACCTTGGAACAGCTGAATGAAGTGTTTCATTGGGCAGAGACATCGTTCAGTATCGATGAAATTTAAAGAACCCACTTTTAAAAATCAATATCAATTCATAATGAGGTTTTTTATGTCTTCTTTCAGAAATGCTTTTATGTATTGGTGGGTGCATATTCAAACCACCATTCCTGAATGCCAATATTATTTTGGTCCTTTTACCAGCGTTGAAGAGGCCGAAGCGTATCAGTCGGGCTATGTAGAAGATTTAGTCCGTGAAAATGCGCTCGAAATCATTGTTAAGATTACGCGCTGCCAACCCGAAACCCTCACCCTCTATGAGGAAGAAGAGAGCTATATGTCAGAGATGATCGGCACTCTGCCAACGTTATCCCTGCATGAACAACCGACGGTTTTAAGTCGCTGTTAAGGGGCGCCAACGGTGGTGGTCTAACACTTGGGCTAATCAGCGGTAATCGTAAAAAAGCCTGGATCGCTCCGTCGTTGCTCGTCTAGCAATTCAGATTCCCAAAGGTCAGGGTTAGCGGTGGTCACTAAGGGAGATTTCCCGGAGACTTGCAAATTGAGGTCTGGTGTTTGGGAGGCCGCTGGCTGCTCCACTGGAGGAAATAGCGTAATGGAGGGGGTGACTTCGCCGCCCAGAGCTTGAGCAGGGGTGCGTTGGATATCAGAATTCTGATCAATAGTGCCTGCCCAAGTGGGGAATCCCCATAGGGTCGCGAGTGTGCCTACAACTAGCGGCAACATCAGTTTGAGTGAGATCATGATTTTTGAGGTATTGTCGGTTGCCTAAAGTCTAGGCAAAGGCTGAGAAGGCTGGTGTGTCGTACCTTAGTCCACGATAGCGATCTCGATCATTGTTAGGGTGCCCATTGAGCAAGGTGTGCGATCGCAGGTCGCTCAATCCATAGATTTCCCCAGACATGAGCTGCTGCCAAACCGTAGGTAGAATGATAAATCCAAAGCCTGGCAAGGATGATTGCCGATGCCAACCTTCACGAAGCTAGAGCATTATGAATAGAATTGCTCATAATCATCATGGTTTCCGATCCAAAACCATGTCACTGTATCACCTTCCCAAACGCCAAGTGCACGATAACTTCGTGTTACTCGTACAGCCCAAATATTTTCCTGGCCGTTGATACATTTGAAATGTAGGGATGGATGAAACGGATTCTTTACCCACAACTGATAGGCTTTCCGTGCCCCTGCCTTTGCTGAACTGTTTAGTTCTCTATATTTAGACCAAAAAGAGGGCAAAGTTGCAGATTTCACAACTTTTCGAAATCCATTGGCGTTGATTGACCTGCTGCAATTTCTTGTTTCGCTTTTTGAGCTGCTGCGATTAAATTATCCTGTGTTTGCTGGAAAGAGGTATCCCACAGATGTTCCTCTTCCAACTCAGCAATGAACTCTCGAATATGCTCTATGACTTTTTCCTGCACTTGATCAGGCAGGGATTCAACCATTTTCACAATTGTAGTGATAGCGGCAGCAGACATAAGCTCACTGTTGAAGGGACATTAATTTCACTCAATTTTGAATTTTAAGTCGAGAACAAGAAAGACTACAGAAAATACAGGAAATCATAATACTCAATCACAGCTAGATTTTTCTTGTAGTTACTTCACACTTCAATATGCTCTTTGCATAATTCAAGGATGGTATAAATCCAAAATAAATCAGTTTGCATATCTCGCTGTAATGCTAATGTGTTGTGGATTTGGGCAACCTGATTATAATAAAATTGTAGCAACTCGCTTAAAGCTTGAAGCAGTAAATGCTTATCTAATGATGTGTAGGAGTGATTCAAGCTTTGAATACACGCTTGACTACCCTGTTGCTCAAAATGAGCGGCAGGCGATGCGGCCGAAGGAGACTGGCGACACATATCATCAAACTGCATCAGAATTGCTCTAAAGCTGTCAAGGAGAGACTGGGCATAAAACAGTTCCTCCCGCATAATGCGACGATATCCTTCTTCAGCGTAAGCTAACCCCTTGCTGATGAGTCGATCCACTTCTTGGATATTCCAGGTAAAGGTTAATCCCAGAGATGCTTGCATGACCTCTCTGAGCAAAGATTTGGGATCATAGATCACTTGTGTGGGGAGCAAAAACCAGGGAGAAGGCTGCAGCTCATGCGGTTGAAAATACAAAACATCAATTTTGTTGAAAGGCTTGAAGTGTGAAACACAGACCCAAGCTCGGTTGGCCCATTCGTTATACAGCCACTCTCCCCACTGCATAGGGGCTGCAAATCGCTCTGAAAGATATTGCAGATATGCATCGGGTTGCACCACAACCCGCAAATCAATATCCGAGTATTCATCGGCTGAATCTGCTGCCACAGAACCTTGCAGATACAGGGCTTCAATTCCTGGCTTTGCTAAGAAGTAATCAACAACAGTGTCAAGCAAGTGTTGGCGAGCTGAGTGTAGTTCGTTTACTGTGAAGCCCATACGCTAAATCAAAGTTTGGACGCGAGATCACATCAATCAGCAGCACAAAGCGTTCGACAACCAAATAGCGAGACTACTTACCCAGCACCGTTGAAACAATGACTATCACCGTTGCAGCCGTAATCAAACTAAACGCCAGCTGCACAACCCATTGGGTAGTTTTTTGATAGTTATCGAATTTCTGATTAAATTGCTCAACGTCTTGTTTTAATTCTCGCAACTCTGTCAGTACTTGTTGTTGAGGATCTTGAAAGTCATCTGGGGATGATGCCATGGATAAACCCGCTATATTTGCAGGATGGCAGGATAATTGATCACCAGTATATCCTTGCCAAATCACTGTCCCCAACGGTCAGTGGCAGACTTGCCAAAATCCTCTGCGTCAAGCCCATGCCCGGAAGAAAGAATGATCTTCCCAAGTGGATTGGGTTCGTTTTTCGATGTTGGCCAGGGTTGTCGCATCTAATGCTTGAAATGCTTGTGCTGTTTGCACATTAGCCGTGAGTTGTTCCACCGTTTCGGCGGCAATGATACAGGTGTGCACCCCAGGTTGCGATAAGGAATAACCCATCGCTTCCGACATTCCCGACAACACCCCAGGGCGCAACAGCTTGCCATAGGCTGGCACCTTCATGGCAATTACACCAATTTGCTGTTGACGAGCGACGGGCAACACCGAGGAAATAAACGGGCGAGGATGGTGCACATCTGCGGCATTGACTGGAATCAACGTGGTATCAAAGGCGTAGCGGTTTAAACCGTCGATGATAATCTTCGGTTCATGGTGACCGGTAATCCCTGCAAATTTGATAATGCCTTGGGATTTGGCTTCTTCAATGGCTTTAATGGCACCATTAGCACTAAAAATAGTGTCAATCTCATCGGCAAAAGAAACGTGATGCAGTTGCCAAAGATCGAGATGATCCGTATTGAGACGATTAAGGGAACGCTCTAATTCTTGCCATGCCCCATCGCGATCGCGCCTCGCGGTCTTACTCGCCAAGAACAGATGAGAACGATACTGCGGCAGCACTTTGCCTAAGTAATCTTCACTAGGGCCATAACTGGCTGCCGTATCAAAATAGCGAATCCCTAAGTTCCAGGCTTCCTGAATCATCTCTACGGCTTGCTTTTCAGACCCCGGTTGAGACAAGGGCGTTTGGCCAGCGCCCCCTAGACCTAAAATCGGCAACTTCACACCTGTTTTTCCCAACACTCGTTTCGGTAGGGGTGAATTTTTAGGTGGGGATGGCTCAGGTCGGGACGCAGAGCGGCGATCCTGATGCAGCATTAAGCTACCCAACAGGCCTCCTGCAGCTGCGAGGCTACTAGCTAGAAACGTGCGTCGTTGCGTTTTTGGGCTCATCCTTCTCTCCTGAAACTAAGGAGCTACCGATCCACCACAGGAATATAGGGTTGATCATGTTGTCCTATATAGATTTGCGAGGGACGGTAGATCCGGTTGGCATCGAGCTGTTCTTTCCAGTGGGCCAGCCATCCGGCGACCCGAGCAATGGCAAAAATGGACGTAAAGATATCGGCAGGAAATCCCAATTGTCTAAAGATTAACCCAGAATAGAATTCCACATTGGCATGAATTTGACGATCGCCCAGTCGTTCTTCCATCGCTTGCTCCAGTGCTAGGGCAATACCGTAGTAGCGATCGCAGCCATAATTCTCGGATAACTGTTCTGCCAAACCTTGCATAATCCGGGCTCGTGGATCTTTGACCTTATAAATCCGATGACCAAACCCCATGATTCGCCGACCTGCGGCTAATTGCTGATCGAGGTAGGGTTTCACATTCTCCACAGAGCCAATATCCGTGAGCATCTGCATCACCTCTTCATTGGCGCCCCCATGTAACCGCCCCCCCAAGGTGCCCATGGCCGAAGCCACGACGGCATAGGGATCCGTGAGCGTGGATGCAGTGACTCTGGCAGAAAATGTGGAGGCATTCATCGTGTGTTCGGCGTGGAGAATCAAACACTGATCAAAAATATGTGCCTTTTTGGCATCAGGTTCCTGCTCATCAAGTAGATACAAAAAATTAGCGGTGTAATTTAGATCATCCCGCGATCGCAAGGGATCATTGCCCTGACGAATATGCTCAAAGGCGGCCACTGCTGTCGGGATCTTGGCCAGCAGTCGTACTACAGCTCGACGAATATAGGCTGGATCATTAAAGGCTCGCCGAGAATGATATAACCCTAAAGCAGCCACTGCCGCTTGAACTGCATCCAAGGGATGACCGCGCTCAGGGAAGCATTTCATCATATCCACTAGCCGATATTTAATCCGGCGATGGTGCAGCACTTCGTACTGAAATGCCTCAAAATCTTCAGGGTTCGGTAGATGCCCCCAAATCAGTAAAAAGGCGGTTTCGAGGAAATTACTATGCTGGGCGAGGTCGGTAATGGGAATGCCACGATACTCAAGTTGCCCCGTCTGACCGTCCACATAGCTAATGCGAGATTGGGCTGCTGGAATTCCATCTAATCCGGGTTCATAATCACACGTTGTCATCTGCTTTGCTCCGATGAGGATTATTTCAGCCCACTTCACGTTCAGAGTCTGCCTTTAACCCGTCTGGCAGACTATTACCTAGCGTGTCAATAATTAACGGTAAGCCGGGCATTCAAAAACACGGCACCTTGATTAATACTAGCGTTCAGGGCGGACGATGGGACTCGAACCCACGAATGGTGGAACCACAATCCACTGCCTTAACCACTTGGCTACGCCCGCCATTGCGTCTATGAATATAGCACTTAGACCTAAGGTTGATCCAGGTTTCTAGCTAATCTATCGGGGCTAATGCATACTAACGTACACTCATTGGTAATATGCACTTGCATTTGGCTATTGAATTACAGTGACCAATGACTCAAAGTTCAGGGTTCTTTAATCGATGCTATATAGATAACTTTGTGCCCCTGCCAGGTCAAGGGGAGCCTGCTGTCGGACGGCCTGCGCCAGACTTTGAGCTGCCCCAGGTCGGAGGCGACCTAGTCAAACTCTCCGACTATCGCGGACAGCAGCCCGTCTTTCTCGCCTTTACTCGTATCTTTACCGAAAAACTCTTTTGCCCCTTTTGCTATCCCCATATTCAAGACTTAAAACAGCGCTACTCAGAGATAGTAGATCGAGGGGCAGAGCTACTGATGATCTCGAGTACGGATCACGTGCAGAGTGAGCAAATTGTCTCTGACTTAGACCTGCCTTATCCCTTTTTATATGATCCGACCTGTAAGAGCTTCCGCAACTATGGGGCAGGACAAGCCCTTGCCCCGTTACCTGCTCAATATATTGTGGCTTTAGACGGCAAAATCCGCTTTTGTCACATGTTTTCGTTTGTCGATCACAATGTGGGAATCGATGAAGTACTCACCCTGCTTGGGAGTTTGCATTAGTCATCCCTGAAATACCCCAGTGTAGTCATCCAATTACGTGAGTTTGGGGATAGGTAGAAGGAGCAAAGCAGTTGCTAGGGTCAACCCCAACCAGATCAAAAAACAATTGCGTGTCAGCCGGATTGCTACCTCAACATGTTGGGGAATAATGCGGTGAATCGGATTACCCAATAAGGGTTTGAACTTGGCAACTCCTCGATACCAATTATTCCCACCTAGTTGTACACCCAGAATGGCAGCATAGGCACATTCACTCCACCCGGAATTAGGGCTCGGATCTTTCCTCGCATCTCGCCAGCCCAAGATCAAAATGGATTTGAGTTTGCCGGATAATAGCCCTACTGTCAGAACCGTCAACCGACAGGGAAGCCAGGTGAGCAGATCCTCTAACCGGGCACTAAACCAACCCAGATCGGTATAGGGAGATTCTCGATACCCAATCATGGAATCTAGGGTACTGACCGCTTTATAGGATAAGGCCAAGGGAACAGGCCCTACACCAGGAATAGCAATGCCGACCAAAGCATAAAACAAAGGAGCCATCACGCCATCAGTCGCATTTTCTGCCACGGTTTCGAGAAGGGCACGCAAAATATCCTGCTCGGCGAGGGTATCTGTGTCTCGACCCACGTATCGGCGTAGACGCGATCGCGCCACCATCATATCCCCTACGGCTAGCGGTCTAAGGACATCATCTGTTGCATCCCGGAGACTTCGCCCCGCAAAACAACTGGCTAACAATACGACTTCAGTCCCCAAACTGATCGGCCAAACCCACTGATTCAGACCGTAGAGCAATAACCAGCTACCCAGGCCAACGCTACAAACTAACGCAAAGGTTAGATGGAGTCCAGCTAAGCGCAATTGCCACGGTTGATGCCACCACCGCAATGCCCCTTTGGTATATCGCTGAATCACCCACCCCATAGCTTGTACAGGATGAGGACATCCCCACGGATCGCCAATTGCGAAATCGAGGATGGCAGCACTCAATAGAACTGCGATGGCTAAAGGCTGGTCGAAAACCATCGCACCGTCAGAAATAATCACAGACTCAGACGCGTTAATCGGTCTGATTGCCTCTGTGTTTGCCCCATTGCCAAGCCAGTGATTCTAGAAATGGACCCGTCGCTCACTGCACAGACTCCGATGCCTTGTGGTGGATGGTATTGAGAGGCTGCTGAAACATGGCTTTGTTATGATTAAGGCAACTCCAGTTAACATCCACCATACCAATGCCTTTCCAAAATGACATCATCGAGTTCTTAAGCGTCCAACTATTTTAGAATGGCAAGTCTTGACCCACCTGGATCGGTTGCTTACAAAAGTCGATGTGATCACGGCAGCTAGTTTGCTAATTGTAGTCAGAAATGGCCTAGGACTCTGGTTACAGAGGCAGCAGTAGCGTTGGTTGCGGAACTGTAGAGCTTTTTCACTTTTCTACTCGTCTTACTGGTAATCTCTGTAATTTCCTCTGGCACAAGCACCTGAACCGCTTTTATTTACTAATTGCCCAAAGCCCCGGATAGTAAAAACGATGGACGCTATCACGCTTGACTTAGCCCCTTTTATCCAGATGACTGATGACCAGTTTTTTGAACTATGTCAGCATCATCGCGACTACCGATTTGAACGTAACGCCGCAGGAGCTTTGATTATTATGTCCCCTGCGGGTGGTGAAACTAGTCGTCGAAACTTATCTATTGCTGGCCAACTATATCAATGGAATCAGAGATGTAAACTGGGTATTGCTTTCGATTCTTCTGGCGGCTTTAAGCTCCCCAATGGGGCGGATCGTTCTCCAGATGCTTCCTGGCTCACACTGGAACGCTGGCAAGCTCTTACGCTGGCGGAACGCCAAAAGTTTCTGCCCTTATGCCCTGATTTTGTTGTAGAACTCCGTTCTCCGAGCGATAGTTTGACCAAGCTACAAGAAAAGATGCAGGAGTACATGGCTAGTGGGGCTCGGTTGGGCTGGCTGATTGATCCGCAAGGTCAGCAGGTAGAAATTTATCGTCTTGGGCAATTACCGGAAGTGCTAATTTCGCCTGCCGTTTTGTTGGGAGAGGATGTGTTATCTGACTTTGAGCTGGATTTGTCTGACATTCTCTAAATTTCCAATGGTTCTCGCACAGGCACCTTGTCTAGAAGGGGATGGTATCGGTGTATTTTGGAGGGTGGGCTAAGTTTGTATCCTGACTACTTTCTTCTATGTCTTTTGACAACCTGTGTAAGCTCCTGTGCGAAAAACATCCTGATCGCTTTGCGAGTTGGATTTTAGGAGAATCTCTGAAACAGGTTGAGGTGCTCAAAACAGAACTAAGTATTGAACCCATTCGGGCGGATGCGGTCACCTTTTTGCGAGTGCAAGGGCGCATTCTTCACCTGGAGTTCCAAACCAAGCTGGACTCTCAGCCCCCTCTACCGCTGCGGATGCTGGATTATTGGGTGAGGTTGTATCGACTGTATCGGCTGCCGATTACCCAAGTGGTGATCTTGTTGCTGCCACCTTCTGCTGGGACTGTAATTGAGTCTGCTTTTAGGGTGGAGCAGACCCAGCATCAGTACCAGGTGATCCGTTTGTGGCAAGAGCCTCCTGAGTTGTTTTTGAGTGATCCGGCATTACTGCCGTTTGCCCCGCTAACATCTGCGCTGAATGCGGAGGGATTGTTGCAGCGTGTAGTGCAGCGTGTTGATGAGTTGGGGCCAGCGCAACAAGCTGAGGTGTCTAGCTATATCCAGATTTTGGCTGGGTTAAAATTCAAGAAGGATGTGATTCAGCGGTTGTTTCGGGAGGACGTGATGCGGGAATCAGTGATTTACCAGGATATTCTAGAAGAAGGGCTACAAAAAGGGCTACAAAAAGGACGACAGGAAGGACGACAGGAAGGAGAACGGCTGTTGGTGTTGAGATTGCTGACTCACCGTTTGGGTACAATTCCTGAGCAGACGCAAGTGCAAATTGAAACGCTGTCTCTAGAGCAGCTAGAGGCATTGGGTGAAGCACTATTGGAGTTTGCGGAGATGGCGGAATTGGAGCAGTGGCTTGATGTGCATTTGTGATCGGTCTTGAACCCACTTCGCCCCTTCTGGGAGGGGATGTATCAAAGGGGATGATGGGTTATCCAGGTTTGGATGACGGTTGGTGCTTGGTGGTACACTTGCGCTTCACGAAATCTGAGGAATCTGATGCCTAGAGATTCGAGCCGGGCTTGACGGAGGTGATCGTTCTGCTGGGCTGTTGGGTTGTCATGGCTGCTACCATCGATTTCTATCGCCAACATCAGAAATTTGCAGTAAAAGTCTACGATGTAAGCGTCAATGGGTCGTTGCCGATCAAAGTCGTAGCCACCCATTTGTTTTTGTTTCCGATGCTGCCACAAAATGACTTCACTGGGGGGCATATGTTGTCGCAGTTGACGGGCTAGTTCTTATTAGATGAGGTTGATAGGGGATAAAGTGAGCAGCTATTCTCTTTCCCTGAACAGATTATCTTTGAGACTATAGCGGTTCCCAGACAGATGAAATACAGTAAAGGGTCTTAGAACCTTTGCTATATATTCATTGCAGTTGCCACGCTCTACCTCACTTGAGAAAGAACCGCTATATATGATTCCTACACCTATCCCCTTTTGGGAGGGGATTGTGTTGGTTGGGGAGCCGTGTGGAACGGATGAAGCGGAGGGTGGGTCTAGGTTTCCCTGAAACTCACCCTCTGCTATGGTTTTACTTTATCTGTTCCCCTTTACAAGGAGAAGTTGGGCTGAATCGTCAGGGCTGTTTCAAATTCCTGAGAGAAAATCTGGAGCTACTATTCTTGCGTACATCGATCTTCACAAGTACTTTTGCGACTAACGAATTTTCAGCACTTTTGAATTAGCTCTGGCGAACTTGAAACAGCCCTGGGCTGAATCGTAGGGATAGTGAGCATTAATGCAAATAAGTTGTTTTTTTTGCTAGAGGGGTGATCGCAACCATGCTGGAATGTTTCTTGATACCTACATTCTTATACCAGCCCTTTAGGGCTGAAAAATACAAGCTAGCTTGGCAATACGCTGAGGAGAGAAGTTTATTCATATACATAAGTTAGACAAAAAATAATCTATTCATATACATAAGTTAGACAGAAATTCATAAATTTCAAATGGATATCCATCATATTTTTTTAAGGTTGGCATCCTTTTTTATACTGAAAAATAATTTTGCAAAAAATGTAAGATTGCACCAGATATCTGTCAATAATTTATATAGAACTACCTGCAAGTTTTGTAATTAACTATTGATTAACCGTCATGAACCACCACACCTATCTCCATAAAACCTATTCTCGTATTGCTCTCTCTAACAATGAAGCAGGCATTAGTATGCTTGAGGTCATGACGGTCGTTGCTATCACGGGTTTTTTAGCTGCTATCTCTTTCCCAACTATCGCCTCATTTGGACAAAATTCTGTTCGAGATTCTGCCTCTCGTGTGTCAGCAAATTTAAAAATGGCTCGTTCTAAGGCGATGTTTCAAACCGCTGCCTATCGTGTCAAACCTATCTCTAGCTCAAGCACTGAGATGATTATTGAAAAGGCAAATTCTTGTAATGCAGCGTCTGGGGATTGGACAACAGCATCAAGTTTCGTTGGTGAAGATTTAACCCTTAATGATGGGGTATCAATCACAGAAGCAACTGAAAATAGTGGTTCCCATAATGCTGATTGGAGTGTTTGTTTTGATAGCCGAGGAAGTGCTAATAAAAATCTTAAACTCACGCTAGCAAATAGTAATAAGCAAGCAGAGGTTGAAATTTTTAGAGGGGGTACAATTGCCATGGGCGTAGATACTTCTTTGGGTACAACTACTATTGCCAGTGCAACAGCACCTACAACACCCACAACTTCGACAACGCCTACAACTTCGACAACGCCTACAACTTCGACAACGCCTACAACTTCGACAACATCTTCAAACAGCACCCAAAGTAGCGGAAACAACCAAAGTAACGGAAATAACCGAAATAACCGAAATAACCGAAATAACCGAAATAACGGAAATAACCGAAATAACCGAAATAACCGAAATAACCGAAATAACCGAAATAACCGAAATAACCGAAATAACCGAAATAACGGAAATAACCGAAATAGCAACAATAGTGGCAACAACTGCAGTAACTATGGCGGCCATAGGACCAACTGCAGCAGCAATAGCAACCCTAATAACAACAGCAGTAGCAACAGCTACAATCACTATGGTAACTTCTACAATTGGTTAACTCAGTTCGTTAGGTAATTCCTAAGATAAGCTCTCTCAAAATCTCCAAAACTTTCTCAAGCCTATTCGCTAAGTGGCTTCGGCCTCTCTAGACAAAGGGCATAGCCAAAGAATCGATGAAGACTTTTATCTACAAGTACTTCATCGATTCTTTGTTATGTAAAAATTGGACTAAAAGCATATGCAGCTTTTAATTATATAGCAGACATAAGGAATTCATAAAAAAATAATGAAGAGAGCCTATCTACATGTCGGTTCTGCTACTTGAAGTAGCAAAATTATGTCTGTATACTAGTAAGAATTGAAACTCAAATATTCCTGATTCAGATGCTAATTAAATAGATACTTAGCTTGCACAGGTGAAAAGATTTATGCAGATCAGACAGCAGGCTGGCTGAAGTTGCCGGGGAGCATGTCATCTTTGCAGATGCATAAAGTTTGGAATCGAAAACTTGATATCTGAAAGTAAGACTAGTCAAGATTTCTGAAGTTAAAATACTGAATTGCAACGGCGATATGTTCCTAAGTTGCCAATGTATATTGGTCTACGTTACTATTCTTGCTAAATCCTATAGTCAATGGCTTTACCATTATGCCTATAGTAGGATAGAGGCCCATAATTCGGTCGAAAAGTTTGTTGTATCTCAGCTAGATTGCAGAGTTAAAACATTTAGGTTTACTACTATCAAACTCAGCTTCTAAATCAACATTACTCAGTAAGATGACCTGTATTAATCTGTAAAGGCACTTCAAACCCGTTAATTCAGTAGATCAAGTAGTTTATACTCTATACGAAATTTGTATAAGAGAGTTCTCTTAGCTAGTTTTCAGCATTAGAACCAACTCGATCTCGCACATTTTTTGTTTTATATGATCGGTTCTTAAAGAGGAAAAATATATATATTTAAGTCAAGCTTAACTAACTATCAACTTACATTATTAATGTGATTTTGACAAAAGAATAGTTTTTTGATCAATACTCCGAGCCTTTCTTTTCTATGGATCTTCAGTTTAGATCCTGCGTTGATGAAATATTTCGACTAATGCTTGTGTAAAATCTAATTTCAGTTAAATTAAAAATTTACAAGCTGAGTGCACTGTAAATATTATAGATTTTTTACTAATATGAATTTCCCATATAAATGACCTATATAGGTTTTCAAAAACATTGAAAATTTGTCAATTCATCGAGATAAAAAAACATTCTCATGAGGAATTAGTATTAACTGTCTAGAGTTTTGACTCCTATGAATTTACTAAAAACTAGACGACTGTCAGCAGGATATTTACAAGCTCAACTCGTTTGATAAACAAGTTATCCTAATCTTTATATAGTTTTAGTCATGCCAATCATAAAAAAGCAAGAGCTAGATTTATCTCTAACTCTCGCTTCCTAGTTTATTCAGGAATTCCAGTTGAACTTCTTATTAGCAATACTTAAAACGTAAAGCTTGGCTGAATGGTGGGTAAGGTTGCAATATATTGCTTTCCACTATTTGAGAAAGAGACATCAAATTCACGTTGGAACAACTCTTGCTCTAGATAAACTGCTTGGGGGGTTAACGGAGGTAAGTTTGCAGCATTATCGTAATCCGTATCGTAATCCCAGTTACGAGTTGGAGGAGTGTAGATGTTGCAACTAGAGTTAATGGACTGACTACCACAAAAGCTACCATTCACACGTCGAGGTGATCCCAAAGTCACCATTGACCCTCTATAAGTTAAGGTAGCCCCAGACCATGTTTCGTGAAAACGAGGATAGTTGTTCCATCCACCACCAGAAGAACTCCACCCACCATCTTGCCCGCCTTGATTCACACCGCCAGAAATATCAATCCCAGCCAAAAAGGCAGCATTAATCGTAGTTGAACTTGCTTGGCGAAGAGCACCTACAATGACATCAAAAGAAGTACTGTCCTCGGGGCCAGGGATATTTGTCAAAGGGTTATAAATACGACCATTAGAATCGTCCATTTTCCAGGCGTCGGAAAGGACATTAATCGTATCACCCAGTATGGCAGCCGGTTTTTTGTTGAAGCGGTTATAGTCGCCCCGAGTGTAAATAGCTTGATCGGAAACCACAGTCAACCCTTGAATGGTAGGGGCTCCAGATATTGTAGATGCTAATGTCCCAGCATTGTACATCCGAACACCATAGTTGTTGGGACTACCGCTAGCCGTCACATCTGTATTAGAGTCTGGTCCTTTGACTGTAAAGAACCAAACGAGTCCACCATCGGTATCATCATCCAGATTGGTAGACCCCATCAAGCTTTCTGACTGTACGCAGTCGAACAGGGCTTCCATGTTGATATCTAACATGCGGATATATCTACCTTGCTCTGTACCAGAGCTACCCTCTTTTTCACGATAGTTATAGAAGGTATCAGAAGTGGAAACAACAGCTTTACGAACAGTGTCGCCAGCACTCGGAAAAGCAGATTGATAGCTATGTCCAAGCTGCCTCTTAAAATCGAGTCGATCAGGGCTACCTGCAGTTGTGACAGAAGTAATAACATTGCTGTCAATATCATCACCTACAACTACAACATCACCAGTGCTAAACTGGCTCCCTGTGCCGTTCGTTATTTTGACTTGGGTATCGTTGGCTTCATAGTTAGCATCACTACCGTTTTCATTTTGCAATGTTGTGGTAACACCATCAGCACTACAGCTCCGTAAATCGGTTGTAGCTGTGCTGTTGGAAGAGCCATCTACGTCTTGCACCTCGATGCCAGTTGGATCACCACCCGAGTCTAAAACAAGGGCTACTCTCAAATCAGCTTTGTCCCAATAAAGTTTGCCAGCTTGTGCATCAAACTGATCGGGTTCTGGAACAGTTAATTTGTCAATGCCAACATTGATATTGCCATTCCAATCTGATTCAACATCGCTTTGAGTATACTCTTGCCTGCTACCACTACATCCTAAGGTCCGATAACCTGATCCATCATCGATTCGGACAATACCACTGCAATCATCATCAATTTTTTCACCCCGGTAGAGCTTCCCAACTGAAGTGACTTGGCCATTAATTGAGAAGGTGCCGCTGCTACTGGCATCCAAATATAAATCGTTATTGCTATGGACTCTACCATTAACAGTCATACTGGGCGGAACGGCAAAATCCATATCTTGCTCATAAAAAGCCGCAAACTGAAACAGTGGGACTAAACGGCTTTTGAATCTCATGCCCAAAATGGTAGACGGTGATGTTTCATTAGTAAGCGTATCTCGGTCAGTGGCAACGGATACCACATCATAAATATATTCCTGGGCCGATAGCCCTGCAAAAGGCCCATCGGCAACGATAGTTGGTCTTGGGTTATTCGGAAATTCTTCAACGTAAGTCCAGACTTGTTGTCCCTGGAAAGGTTCTTCATCACACCCAAAGTCGAGTGTTCCTTGCGCACCTGTTGTGCCATTCACGCAGTCTTGCCATGAAGTAGGTGAAGTCCCGGAAGGACGGTTATAGCCCTCAAATTCTCTCCTAATTTCCTGTGCCCGTATATTCAGTCCTGCTTCAGCAGCATAGAAACCAATATTACTTTTGGCGGAAGCGGTTGTGCTCACAGTATCCACCTTGCTAATGATGGCGGCACTGATCAGTAGCGTAGATAGGATCAGCAGCATGGCAACAGTGACCACTAAACTGTAGCCTCCCTCCACCTGCTGTTGTCGCTGCAACCGCAGATAAAGATGGAATAAGGACTTTTGGAAATATTTAGGCTGGCGTTTCATAGCTGCAAATTATTTGGAGATAATATTACGTGGGAAAAATTTGGAGGATAATGTGCGCTTATCTTCTGAAAGTTCAATCAAATCAGATGTAGCAGGGTTATTGGTTTTTAATTCCACTTCGATATGCTCAATGTCACGCCAATTAAGCGCTGTGGTGGGCACACCATCAGGGTTAAAGGAAGAATTAGATGCCCCCGACGCTTGAACGGTTACTTCAAAGTCTTGGACTTCATTAATCAAGCGCAGTGGTTCACTATTTTGACGATTAATGACCAGCTCAAGGACCTCACCATTCAATCTGTACTCCCGTTCCTCTAGCAGATAAATTTCTGGGTTGTCAGCAGCGGGGTAATTTGAGGCTAAGGTTGAAGAGCCCCCCAGATAAATGCGGTTCAATTCAGGATCGGTACTATCTACATCTTCAAAGGCATACTGAAAGAATTCACCCGAGTTAGTATTGGGATTATAAATATAAGCCCAAGTGCATTCATCATCACAATTCCCTGCTCCCGGGGCTGTCGTTCTTGCACAGCCTGCAGTTCCATCCTCCTCACAACGGTAGTCTCGGAAAATATTGAGCAGATCTGTATATTCATCCGCTGTCGGTGTTTCATTACTAGAAAAAGTACATAGATCGGAGCCTGAAGCAATGGATACTGTGATGCTAGAAGCACCAGCTGCTACATCTGCGCAAACACCTAGTTTTTCCGGGATGAGTTTTCGCTGTACCACCAGTTCATCTGCATCTGATGTGTTATTGCTATGGCTCTCATCAATCAACACCACAGCAGGTTGCTCAAAATCCTCTTCTAAGCGCTCGCCTGCTAATTTCACATCAGTCCCAACTAAGTCCATACCCGTTCTTAGGTTCTGACTAGCTTGGGTCCGATTTTGATCGGTGACAAACTGTTTACGTTGGTCAACAATCAGAGACAACGATGCTCCCAAAATAATCGATGAGATCAGCGTAGTTACCAGCAGCTCAACTAAGGTGAATCCCTTATTCGAACTTCGTGTAGACAGTCTCAACTTCATAAATTGATTGACCATCCCTAAGCACCTCGATTTTGATATGTCTTGAATTTGCATCACAGTAACTAGCACTAGAAGTTTGACAGTAAGTAATTTGGGAGCTGTATTCTTTACCCATCAATGGAACATCAGTTAATGATTCTCCAGAAGGCAACGTTGTTAAAGTCGTATTACCATCCGGCAAAGTGGAAGCATCAACTTGACGCAATTCGTCCAAAATCTGTTGGGACATGGCAATTGCCCCAGTTCGTTGCTCATTTCTAATAGCAGCCAGAGAATAGTTTAGAGAGATGGGAACAATACCAGCTAGGGCAATAAAAAAGATCAATATAGAGACTACTGCTTCAACTAAAGTGAGTCCTTGTTCGCTTTTCTTCTTAGGCTGTACCCTACCTAAAAGATGGTTGTAAATCTTACTGTTAGCTCTAGTGCTCATAACGTTAACCTGTTTCACAATTCATGAGTTTTTCTCTGTACCTGTGTCAACTAATCTCACTAAGGTCAACATTTCCCCCCACAAAAATCTCTAAGGTTCGTTGTTGATTGGTATTTGTATCTTGGAAGGTCAGTTCTAATGTTTGATTCGCTCGGCCTCTACTGTTAAAGCACACATTCCAGCCCGTATTAGCTACACCCGAACCATCTACCTGTGCTGAAATCACTTCGGTCGGTGTATCGAAGGTCAGATCCTCTGTTACAAATTCTGAGGCTGTGGTCCAGGTGGTTTCGTTGCAGTTATTAGCATGCTCGATAACGACTTGACCAACGGATAGGGGGCGAATCCGATAGGCAGCGGTCTTTGCCATCGCTTTGGCCCTTGCTAACTTGAAATTGGCGGCCATCCGATTCGATGTATCTCTCAGTGGATTGGTACCAAAGGTGATGGCTGGGGCTGCAAATGCAGCCAACATTGCTGTCAATGCAACCACAACCAAAATTTCAATTAATGACATACCAGCATTTAGATTTGCTGTGTGTTGATACCGAATCAGGCGATTATAAAATACAAAAGATAGGGTGTTTCGACGCATGGGATAAACTCTCTTCTTGATCCTTAGGATGGACGCAACTTCAACAAAATTGATCACTGAAATGGCGATATAACATAGAGGTTTGTGGCGTCAAAATTGGCCAAGCGAAAGCCCGCCAAGATCCAACAAAAACTGTCCCTTGACTGAGCCCAATGTTCGCCTCAGTTGCTCCCAAGCACCGATCGACAAACACAGGTCTGGTAGATATTGCTACAAAGCTTTTCTATCCCCAACCATCACTCTATATAAAATCTTCCTGGCTCACCTCAGTGATATCGCGGAAATCTTACAAGTTCTACTTCTTAGACGCTAAAACAGACAAAAATAGCAACAAACTTCTGGTAAGAGAAAAATACTAATCAAGCATTAATGGTTAAAAAATAGACAAAACAAAATAGTAAGTTGCAAAAAATATTGCCGACTATAATTAATACGGCAATACAATATCCCTAATCTTCCAATAACTTTGAAGAAATTCAGGATTACGAGTATTTATTGTTAATAAGCCTTAATTCCTAGTCTGCGCTAACACCCAAGCAACACACTATTGAATCTTTTAAAGATAAAGAAGACAGTGGTTCAGGATAGGTCTGAAGTCCACTCCTAGCTCTCGTTCTTTGAACCCAGTGTAGAAATCGAAATCACCTGCCAGTGTGATCTAGATCACTGAATATAATTTTTATCTGAGCGTCGACAAAAATTCGCTAGATTCCCAAAAATGACAGTGTATATGTTCTATAGTCTGATCAAGGTCTATAAACATAGCATTGAGGAATCGCGGCAGTATTCATAATTAAATATTACTGATTGTCATGGGAAGAAGTACTTAAATTACATACAAAAATTCGGTATAGTCTTAATACAAATCTAATCGCGCATTATCTATACAGATCACTTTACATTTGTGTTTTCGTTGAGACCATCAACTATGAATCGATGGATTGAATATTCGCTGAAATGCCGTAGAGGCCAAGCTGGATTTGCTCTACCCGTCGCGATGGGCATGGGATTGATCATTCTATTGGTGGGTTTGACTCTGTTATTGCGATCGCAAGATAGTCAAGTCAGTGCGATCGCACAAAAAGATACCGCCAAAAGCCTCAACGCTGCCGAAACCGGGGTCAATGAAATCCGAGCTTTGATGAATCAGCATCGTGCGATCGCAAATCATCCTGCCTGTACAACAGATCTGAATACTCCCCCCACTAGAAATCCTGATGGTACTTGTCCAGATAGTGGCAACTCTATTGAAAGCTGGGCGTTACCCAACAACATTCGTAACATCTTGGCTGAATGTGGGATTAATCGAACATCTGAGATCGTCAGCATTGCGAACAGAGAATGGCAGGATATTAATCCTAGCGAACCTAGTCAAGGCGAATATCGATTGCTAACCTATGATGATCAAAACTCCATACTCCGAGTTCAAGGACGGGTTAACGCAGGCCAACCCAGCGAATCAATTTCTGAATTGGAAGTAGAGTTTCCAGTAGAAGAAGTCCCTCTTGCAGGTCTATGGGTTGCGGATAATGCTGATGTTGGCCCCATAAACACAGACGTTGTTGGATCTTGCAGTAGCTCCATCACTGCACAATCTCAAAATAACCACTTTACTAAGAACTTAAGTCTTTCGATCCCTGACCCACCACTACCTCCCGCTGGTCCTTCTTTACCTCTAAGAGATTCAACAAATAGCAATATTCAAGTGAACAGCAGTATATCTAAATCTTTTAATCCTAATGGCCTAGGAAATCCCAATAATAGTTCAATCAGTTTTATAGATGTTAATGCAAGTCAAAACGTTGAGCTATGGGTAGGTGGAGATATTAATTTACAAAATACTGTAATTCGTTGCGGAGGTTCCGCAGAAAATTGCCAAGAATTTCAAGTTAAAATTTATGGCCAAGGTAGTGGAGATATTCTGTTAGATAAAGGTACTGTTTTATGTAATGTCTTTATCCATGCACCGTCCCATACTGTCCGGAATTCTGCAAGCGGCCTAATGCCGACTACCTCTAATATATGTGGCACCAATAATGATAGCCGTGAAATCTTCAATACAAGCGTTTTTTGGGTTGAGAGCTGGTCGGATAGTGGAACCGGAACCGTGAGAACACCAGTTCTAGATAATGTACAAGAAATCAAACCAGCAAGTTCGCGTAAATGGAGTAATGCACCTATAGACGTACTTTATCCACCACAAATAAGTCCAATTCAAGCATGGATAACCAACGAGCGTTCTGTTAATTAGCAATAAAATATTCCAGATTGTTTTTGTTGATCAATAACTCTAATTAAAACTCAGACATTCTAAAATATACTTCAATAAAAAGCTGGACGGATGATATGTTCTCACAGTTTACAAATTTCATGATAACCAAACCCAATTTACATCAACCTCAACACACTGGATTTACTTTAGTAGAAGTCTTAGTCGGCCTCTTAGTAATTACTGGCTTTATTAGCACTGCCATGCAAGCGTTAGTGACTGCAACTGCCTTCAAAGTAAAAGGTCAAGAACTGAGTGAAGCAACAACCTGGATCCAAGAAGATATAGAACGGGTAAGGTTTGAAGCGAAGCGCTTGGGTTTAGGAGAAGACGTTAACTTACCAGCGTGTCAAACACTGGATAACACCTCGGGATATGCCGCTCTCCTGCAAGCCAGAATTGAGCAAAATGCACCAGTGGATACCGACAAACTAAGCGTTATTGGCAATCGTCCGTATACCCTTACACGTACTCCAACGCTTTCCTCTGATGCTCCTTTCAATGTACTGAGCTTAGAATATGAGGTCGTCTCTGCTGATAGTATTCCCATTGCCATCGTTCAAACTAAGGTCATTCCTGATAAATCACTTGAGTGTCCTTAGTTAATTGTTTGAACTGACCAGCGAACGCTATGACATTATCCCAATATCAACGCAAAAACTTCGGATTTTCATTGCCTGAAGTCTTAGCAATAGTAGTCATTGTAGGTATATTGGCTGCCCTATCAGCGCCTAGTTTTTTTAGCTGGGTCAACAACAAAAGAATAGAAGACGTCTCCAGACAAGTAGAGGGAGCCCTCAAGGAAGGCCAAGCAACCGCCATTCGCACCAGCCAACAATGCAGCCTGACGATTAGCAGTTCTTCTATCACAGCCACTCCTCCAAGTTGCTTGCCGACAGGCGCGCGAGATTTGACACAATTGGGTGGCGGCACAAACCCCAATGCGGTTGATCTCATCGCTGCAAACAACACCCCTATCGAATTTTCCCTGAAAGGATCGACTGCTTCCAGTAATGTCTTAGTGTTTTATCATCCCGATCAATCTCAAGGGATGCGTTGTATCGCGATTGCCGCTGGCATTGGCATTATTAGAACAGGTGAATTCAGAGGGGCCTATCCACCAACAGCGAACCAACCAGAGGCCAAAGATTGTTATGCCTCTTGATAGAAACATCCGTGACCTATCAAGAGTTTTTTCTAACAGTACTTGTGTCCCAGCCTTGATCACTTTCCCTATTATTTCAGAGTAAGCTAAACTCTTTTCTAAGATTAAAAATGAATATTTCAAAAAAACATTAACTAAACCTATTTAATAACTTGAACGACAGCGCTCAACTTACCATCTAACTGACATTCATCTCGATAGAAAATCTTATTCAGAATATATAAAAAAGTGGTAAATCAATTATTAAGACAACAGATTATTGATCGAAAGCCTTCCTCGCAAGGCTTTACGCTACCTGAAGTGCTCGTCGCTGCCGCCATTACTCTGGGGGTGGTGGCCTTGGGCGGCTTCGGCCTAGTCTCCATCTTTCGCTCCAGTCAGGTCGCCAATGCCCAAAATGAACGACGGGTCGAGTTGAATCGGTCTTTAGAGTTCATTGCCACCGAAATTCGCCATGCGGACAGAATCGTTTTCGATGCAGACCAAGAGCCAGAGCCTCCAAACTTTACGACCAATTTACCCACTGGGGCTGAGCCAGTCCTCGTACTAAAAATGTCAGATATACCTGACAGCCAACAGTCAGTCGTATACTACACAGCCCCTTCGCCTAATGACTTGTGGGTAGGCCCCAGAGTCATTTTCAGATGGGGACCTAAGTACAATAACGATGGAACCTATTCAGATCCTTCAGACTCCGCAAACTGGAGCCATGAACCACTGATTGATTCAATCCAAGCGAGTAGCGTTTCCCCGGATTGTCCCAATGCCGATTGGACTGCGAATGGCAATCTTGGTTTTGGAGCGTGTGTTGACTCCACTGGCAAAATTGCTCAACTATTCCATGCAGGTGTTTACGATCTTCCCATTCAAGGCTCAGATTCTTACACTGCAAGCACTACGGTTGCAACCCGTAATTCTAAAAGTTTTGCTCCTTCAGGTAGTACTTCTACAGGCGGCACCTCTACAGGCGGCACCTCTACAGGTGGCACCTCTACAGGTGGCATCCCTACAGGTAGTCCCCCCTCAGACGATACCCCTGTAACCATCTTGGAACCATCGACACTGGATGTTCAGGTTTTAGGCAGTGAAATAACTTGTGGTTCAGGGGGAGATCCTCTTCAGACTTTAGCAAGTTATAGCCTCACCCTAAGGCAACAACTTGTCAGCCAGGCTTCTCTGTCTACCGTTGCACCATTAGGATCCCAGACGAATATCTCAGTTGCCCCCGGAACTCAACTATCGGTGGACGGTAGCTCAACACCATCAACATTAGACGAGAATGGGAATACTAATGGGACATGTCCTGGTAGAACAGGAAATATTTCTGCATCATCAGATAGTAATTCTGAGCGTGTTTTAACCCTACAGAATGGAGATTCACTGCCTAACATCACACCCTTTGGCGGTCAGTTACCGATTGCCACCATTACCCAAGGGTATATCGATGCCAATGGAAGGGTCACCATTGCAGACAATCAAGTTATTTTTCTTTTTGAGCTGGGACGCCGTAGTCCAGGTGATCCTTCTTATGATTATCAAGATCTAGTGATTCTGGCGACTATCACACCAGATGTCTAAAGGATAGTCGTTGAATCGGCATCTGTATAAGTCCTAAATTCTCGTCATACTGGTCCAACCGCCAGCTTGTGATTCACTCCTTAAACCACAAAACTCGTTTCAGCGCCTTGGGCAGCTTGCCAACTACGAGCATCGTAGTAAAGATCTTCTAGAGAAATGCTGTAGAGGGATTCCTTGAGTTTTTGGTGGAGGCGCTTCCACAGCGTTTGCGTCACCCAATCTTCTGCGAGTTGGGGGGGCGTCGATTGGTCCACCAACGGTTCAATCGTTTCACCCACCGCCTCTAAAATTTGCCCCAGAGAAATTTGTCCCGGAGAACGGTCTAACTGATATCCCCCTTTCGAACCCCGAACTGAGCGGACCAACCCCGCTTGTCGTAACTCAATCAAGAGCTTTTCCAGATAGGGCGCCGGGAGAGACTGTCGCTTAGCAATGGCATTCACCGATGCGGGTCCAAAATTGGGCTGCAAACTCAAATCGAGCAACGCCTTCACACTATAGTGCCCTCGCGTCGTTAACTTCACCCTAATCTCCGTCTGATTGTTCTATAGGAATTCAGCCAAAAATTCGCTTGGCGTAACGTCTCAGCCTAAACTGTTAAGTTGATGGTCAACCCTATTGACTGTTTATCTTAACTGCCTAGACTATTTTTTGAAATTGATACATGTCCTTGCCTGAGTCCAATCGTCGTACCAAAATTGTGGCCACCGTAGGGCCAGCCATTGCCAAGCCAGATATGCTACGGGCGGTGATTGAAGCGGGAGCCACCACCCTGCGACTCAACTTTTCCCACGGCACCCACGACGATCATTTGCGTTCCATTCGCCTGATCCGGCAACTCTCTTACGAGATGAACCAGCCCGTTGCCATCCTTCAGGATTTGCAGGGGCCTAAAATTCGTCTAGGCAAATTTGCAGATGGCCCGATCATGCTCCAAAAAGGAGATCCCTTTGCGCTGACCAGCCAGACGATTCCGGGAACGCAGACGAGCAGTATGGTTACCTATGCCAAGCTCGCAGAGGAAGTCTCCGTTGGCGCCACTATTCTCTTAGACGATGGTCGCGTAGAGATGGTTGTAGAGGACGTTGATTTAGCCTCTAAAACCCTGCATTGTCGGGTGGTGGTTGGCGGTAAGCTCTCGGATTCCAAAGGTGTTAACTTTCCAGGCGTCTATTTATCTGTCAAGGCACTAACCGACAAAGACCGAGAAGATCTGCAATTTGGTCTTACGCATGGCGTGGATTGGATTGCCCTGAGTTTTGTGCGTAATCCTGAAGACGTGATCGAGATCAAAGAAATTATTGCCAACGCAGGTAAATCGATTCCCGTCATCGCCAAAATCGAAAAACATGAAGCCATCACGCAGATGGAGGACATCTTAAGTCTCTGTGACGGGGTTATGATTGCCCGAGGCGATTTAGGGGTGGAGCTGCCAGCAGAGGATGTCCCAATTCTACAAAAGCGGCTGATTGCCACGGCCAATCGTTTAGGCATCCCCGTGATTACGGCCACGCAAATGTTGGACAGCATGGTCAACTCCCCCCGACCCACGCGGGCAGAGGTGTCAGACGTCGCTAATGCCATCTTGGATGGCACCGATGCTGTAATGCTCTCCAATGAAGCGGCGGTCGGTAACTATCCCGTGGAAGCCGTTGCCACCATGGCCAAAATTGCTGAACGCATCGACCGTGAGCAAAGCCTGGAAAATAGTACGGCGCTCGATACCTCAGAAACTGCCATTCCCAATGCGATTAGTCAAGCAGTCGGTCATATTGCCACTCAACTCAAAGCCAAAGCAGTTCTCACCTTTACCAAAACTGGCTCCACGGGACGGAATGTCTCCAAGTATCGGCCTAATATTCCCATCCTGGCGGTTACCCCCCATGTGGAAGTCGCCCGCCAATTACAAATGGTTTGGGGGGTGCAGCCTTTACTCGTCCTCAATTTGCCGTCCATTGACGAAACCCTACAAGCCTCTTTGAATGTTGCTCAGGAAAAAGAACTCGTCGAAGAAGGCGATCTAGTCGTGATCACAGCTGGGACTTTACAGGGAGTTGCGGGCTCTACCGACTTTATCAAGGTAGAAGTAGTCACTGCTGTGATGGGTAAGGGAATGGGCATCGGTCAAGGCTCTGTCAGTGGTCTGGCCCGCGTTGTCACCACGCCCAATAGTATTAAGGAATTCAATCGGGGTGATATTCTAGTGGCCACGAAGACGGATGCCCGCCATGTGGATGCCATTCGGAAGGCCGCAGGGATTATCACGGAAGTGGGCGGAATGGACAGTCATGCCGCTGTATTAGGTCTGAGACTGCGCATTCCAGTGATTGTCGGCGTTGAAAATGCCACGCGGATGATTCGAGATGGGACTCACCTCACCCTAAATATTAAAAAAGGGCTGGTCTATTCTGGCATGATGGCCTTACGGGCCAAACACTAGCGATGCTTTTCCCTGAATTAAAGTTTGCGTACTAGACTGGATCTTGGAGTTGCATCCTACCCACTCGACGTTTTTAGTTCATGAACACCATTGTTAGTGATCAAGCTGCCATTAATGACCAGTTATCCCAGCGCTTTATTGCTTTAGATCCGGGGGGCTATTTTTTGATTTACCTGGATCGGCAAGCCCCAGCCATTTGTGCCGATCATTATGCCAATGACATTAATGAGAAGGGCTTAGCAGTTGATCCTGACACAGGAGAACCTCTAGCCTGTCATGGCAAGGTAGAGCGCAAACCCGATGCCCAGTTCCGAGCCAAAACGGCCAAAGAACTCTGTATTGCTATTTTTGAAGAACCAAAGACCTGTTTGGTAACCAAACTGGATCATGCTGCTTATTTAGGTCGCGAGTTTATCCGGGCCGAAATGGCTTTGGCCCAGGACCAAGAATATATCCAAGACTAGCGAAACATGAATGACTGAGCCTCTCTCTACTCCTCCCGCTTGTTCTCCATCGCTCAAAATCGCTGTGATTGGCGATATCCATGGCGCTTGGGATGCAGAGGATCCAAAGGCGTTGGCACAGCTTGGCGTCGATTTAGTGCTATTTGTGGGGGATTTTGGCAATGAAGCGGTGGAGGTGGTGCAAGCGGTCTCCACTCTAGAACTACCCTATGCCGCATCTTTCGGGAACCATGATGCCTGGTATACTGCCACACCGTGGGGCACAAAACATTGTCCCTATGATCGCACCCAGGAAGATTGGGTCTCGTTGCAAATGGACTTACTCGCAGAGGCTCATGTGGGCTATTCCCACCGCACCTTTCCCCAGCTTGATCTCAGCGTCGTGGGTGGGCGGCCCTTTAGCTGGGGTGGCCCCGACTGGCGCTGTGCTGGATTTTATCGCGATCGGTTTGGCGTCAAGAATTTTGAAGAATCTACCGCACGGATTGCTCAGGCTGCGGCCCAAGCCTCTGCAGATACGATTATTTTTCTGGGACATAATGGCCCGACCGGGTTAGGAGACCAGGCAGAAGATCCCTGTGGGAAGGATTGGAAGCAGCTGGGTGGAGATTTTGGCGACCCGGATTTGCGAGATGCGATCGCAACCACCAGAACCACCGGCAAACGCGTCCCCCTCGTCACCTTCGGCCATATGCACCACAACTTGCGCCATACTAAAACCGTCCAGCGCAAGCGACTTTGTGTAGATGCAGCAGGCACGGTCTATCTCAATGCCGCCTGTGTCCCTCGAATTATCAAAACCGAGCAAGGACTACAGCGCAACTTCTCGCTCGTAACCTTACAAGACCATCAAGTTACCGATGTGCAGCTCGTCTGGGTCAATGCCGACCATAACATTGTTTCTTCAGACCCCTTATACTCCCAGGCTGCTCCCCCTGCTGATGTTATCCCAACGCTAGTCCCCTCTTCTTCTGAATAAACCAGATCGTCTCCTTCTGGAAATAGGCAGTTATGACAGAATCCCAGAATAGTTCCGAACGCCAGCGTCGATGGCGGCTGATCCTTGGGGGTGGCGAGGCAGATGGCATTAGTGCGGGGAGTGGGTTAACCCTTGAATCCCAAGATATGGCGATGGACCAAACCTTAGCTGCCCTGTACGAATCCCAAGGCAAACGCTCCGGTGGCTTAGGAAGCTCATCCCCCAAAGTGGCCCGCTGGCTGGGCGATATCCGCAGTTACTTTCCCAGCGCTATTGTCCGGGTCATGCAGCAGGATGCCCTGGAACGGCTGAACCTACAGCAGATGCTGTTAGAGCCAGAAATGCTCGCTGCGGTTGAGCCCGATGTTCATTTAGTGGCCAATCTGCTATCCCTCAGTCAGGTAATGCCCAGCAAGACCAAAGAGACGGCTCGGCTGGTCGTGCAGCAGGTGGTGGAGGACTTGATTCGCCAGCTGTCTAACCCCATGCAGCAGGCTGTCCAGGGCAGTTTAAATCGGTCGATTCGGAATCGCCGCCCACGCCATCATGAAATTGACTGGCACCGGACGATTCAGGCTAACCTGCGCCATTATCAGCCAGAGTATCGGACGATTATTCCTGAAACCCGGATTGGCTTTGGTCGCAAACGCTCAGCCCTCCGCGATATTGTGCTCTGTGTGGATCAGAGTGGTTCAATGGCTACCTCGGTGGTCTATGCCAGTATCTTTGCGGCCGTCTTGGCGTCTCTCCCTGCGGTCAAAACCCAGCTGGTCGTTTTCGACACGGCCATTGTCGATTTAACGGACCTGCTGCAAGATCCAGTGGATGTGTTGTTTGGTACCCAACTTGGTGGCGGCACGGATATCAACCGCGCTTTGAACTACTGTCAGGGTCTGATCCGCAGACCGGAAGAAACGATCTTAGTTCTGATTAGCGATTTGTATGAAGGGGGCAATCGGACAGCCATGCTGAAACGTGTTGCTTCCCTGGTCAGTTCAGGGGTGCAGATGGTGACCCTATTGGCCCTGAGTGATGATGGTGCCCCTTATTTTGACCATAGCAATGCTGCTAAATTTGCCGCTCTAGGTATTCCCGCCTTTGCCTGCACGCCCGATAAGTTTGCAGACTTAATGGCCGCTGCAATCCAACGCCAAGATATCGGTCAGTGGGCTGCAAAAGAAGAGATTGTCACAGCATCCTCATGACCACTGCATCCCAACAGCGGTTTTATCACGGTTGCCGGTGGCTGTTAGCACCCTGGATTCGCCGTCAGATCGACATTGAGGTGATTGGCTTAGAGCATTTATCCACTGGGGCAGGTATTCTGGTGTGCAACCACCGCTCTAATATTGATCCGTCGATTGTCAGCGTGGCAATTCCTCGCTATATCTCCTGGGTGACTGCAGCCTATATGCAGGATCTACCCCTTACCCATTGGCTGATTCGACGAACAGGCATGGTGCTGATGGAGGTGGAGGGTCCGGTGAAGCCCAGTTCCTTTAAACAAGCCCTAGCTGTTCTAGCCCGTGGAGCCTTGCTGGGGATTTTCCCTGAAGGTGAACGCTATATTTTTCAGAATGATTTTGCAGCCCCCTTGGCAGACTTTCATCCAGGCTTTGCAGTTCTCGCTTTAAAGGCCCAAGCTCCGATTGTACCCATGATGATCTGTCCCCAACAGGAGCAATTGACCCGTCTCACCATTCCCCCTGCCTTGCAAAGCCACATCGCCCAATCCCATGATTTAGCGTTAATTCAGCATATTCCTCAATACCAATCAGTCAAAGTGGTGCTGGACAAACCCATCTTTCCTGCTAGCGAGGTCAAGGCACTAATGGCAGCTACTCGACAGGCGATGGACACGCTACAAAAACAGCATTGGGGAACGCGCAATGTGATTGAGTACTAGGACTATAGGGCATGCCAGATTAGTACCTTAGATCCTTGTACCCCCATCTGCATTACTCCTATGCTTTAGGTGTAATAAGACAGTAACGAAATGACAGTGAAAGGAAAGTCCCACCTGTAAATTTTTCCGGGTTGCATTGCCCAGTCTAAGTTTTGGAGGTTTTACAATGGTCTCACTTCACTTAGCTTAAGAGGAATGTTTGAATGA
>NZ_JANQOY010000068.1 GCF_028285565.1 Acaryochloris sp. IP29b_bin.148 | reverse complement strand
TGCCTATTCGTATCACCCGATGAAGCCTGCTCTGGATCTGACGCCTGAGGAGCTAAAGGCCCTCCCTGCCGCGATTGTTTAGCGTCGAACTCACGTTATTAAAGGTTTCCAGAACCTTGGCATCAAAAATACCAGCGATAAGACCCTGGGAAACGGGCTTGTTACATTCCTGAGTGGTTTAAAAATGACTGTTTATGCTGGGATGATAACACCTCAAGCTGATGCAGATTGACCCAATTGAAAGGCTTTATGAATTGCCTGTAATGCGGTTGCCCCATCTGATTGGGCGACCACACAACTGACTCGAATTTCTGAGGTGGCAATCATTTGGATATTAATGTTCTGTTGTGCCAAGGCCGTAAACATATGCGCTGCAACCCCTGGTTGTCCCATCATGCTGATCCCCACAATGCTGATTTTTGCGATCGCAGAGTCGGAGGCCACATCTCCACATCCCAAGGTACGCGACAGATCCTGCAACAGCTCTTTAGCCACTTCTAAATCCATCGCTGCTACGGTAAAGGCAATATCTCGCGTAAGCTGCCCGTCCACCTGACGCGAGCGTTGGGACTGAATAATCATATCCACACTAATATTTCGCTGGGCTAAGGTTTGGAAAATATGGGCTGCCATCCCCGGACGGTCTGGAACGTTACGGATTGCCAGCTGGGCTTGCTCCAGATCCAACGCCACCCCCCGCACGGGTGGGATGGAATGATCAGAGACCGAAATGCCGCTATCAACGGGGGAACTCGTCACTTCAAAGAGGTCGCAAAGGGCTTGTGTTGCTTGTTCACAATCGGCAGCGGCAATCGTGCAGCTCACATTCACCTCAGAGGTAGAAATCATTTGCAAGTTGATGCCCAAATCACTCAAGGTCTGAAACATTTGGGCGGCAATTTGGGGACGCCCAATAATGCCTGCCCCGACAATACTGACCTTGGCGACATTCCGTTCTACGATCACTTCTGAGTCACGACTAGAGGGTAAGGTTGAGCCAAAAGCAGTCACGACGGCTTCGGTGCGATCGCAACTATCTTGAGCCACCGTGAACGCAATGTCATTGGAATTACCGTCATGAATAGACTGGACAATCAGGTCCACATCCAGCCCTTGGTTCGCTAATTCCCCGAAGAGACCCGCTGCTACGCCTGGGCGATCGACAACATGTAGCAAAGCGACCTTAGCCTGATTTAGATCGAAATGCACTGCATCGACGGGGCGTCCCAATTCTAGATCCGTCAACGTCTTCGGCTGCGTCCCGGTGGAGATGATTTGGGTACCCGGTTCATCGGTCCAACTGGAGCGAACAGCCATCTGCACGCCATAATTGCGGGCAATCTCCACAGCCCGAGGATGAAGCACATTGGCCCCTAAACTCGCTAGCTCCAGCATCTCCTCACAGGTGATCTCCTCCATCAGTTGAGCATCCTTCACCAACCGAGGGTCTGTCGTTAGCACCCCAGCCACATCGGTATAGATCTCGCACTTTTCGGCATGGAGGGCTGCTGCCAACGCCACAGCAGAGGTATCTGACCCGCCTCGCCCCAACGTGGTTACTTCCAGATCAGAAGTGTTAGAAGTACCTTGAAACCCAGCGACCACAACCACTTTGCCCTCTTGCAGATGGCGCTCTAACCGCTCTGTGGCAATGTGGAGAATACGGGCGCGGGTATGTTCGGGCTCCGTCACAATTCCCACCTGCGCTCCAGTCAAGGAAATAGCGGGCTGCCCTAGTTCCTGAAGGGCCATACTCAGGAGAGAGATTGAGACCTGTTCCCCCGTCGATAACAGCATGTCCATCTCGCGCCGACAGGGATTGGAAGATACTTCTTGAGCAAGCTGGACCAGGGTATCGGTACTCTTACCCATGGCAGATACCACCACCACTACCGAGTTTCCTTGCCCAACGGTTTGCTTCACCCGCTGGGCCACTGCTTTAATCCGCTCCACTGAACCAACGGACGTGCCACCAAACTTCTGAACAATTAGGCCCATGATTGTTAAATCTATCTGTAAATTGCAGGAATAGATGCAGCAAAAACGCCATTCTATCCCCACGAACTGCTAATCAGCATTATGGTATGAAACCGTTATCGGTCATACTGCATCCATGTAAATTTATAGATTGATTCTTCCTCGATAACGATGATCAGCCGTCCTCCTAAGACTTCCCTCTCCACACCTTGGGGTGCTCCGTTTTCCTCGTCCGCCAAGCGTCTGTTGCTGTTGGGGTCAGGAGAACTAGGCCGGGAAGTGGCCCTAGAGGCCATGCGCTTAGGAATTGAAGTGATTGCAGCGGACTCCTATGACCATGCTCCCGCCATGCAGTTTGCCCACCGAAATGTTGTGATTAATATGCAGGATGGGGCGGCCCTGCGTCAGGTTATAGAGACCGTTAAACCCGATTTGATCGTGCCGGAGATTGAAGCGATCGCCACCGCAACCCTACTCGAACTAGAAGCAGAAGGATGGAACGTCATTCCCACCGCTAAGGCCACCAACCTGACCATGGATCGGGAGGGTATTCGGCGTCTAGCTGCCAGTGACCTGGGCTTAAAAACCTCTCCTTTCCAGTTTGCCTCCACTCAAGCGGAATATGAGCAGGCGGTTCAACAGGTTGGTCTGCCTTGTGTCGTCAAACCCGTGATGAGTTCCTCAGGCAAAGGCCAAAGCTTGGTTAAAACAAACAGCGACATTGCCCAAGCCTGGACCTATGCCCTAGAAGCAGGTCGTGGCAATGCCCCTCGGGTCATTGTTGAAGGCTTTGTCGAATTTGAAACTGAAATCACCTTGCTGACCGTGCGGTCTCAATCGGGTACCCACTTCTGTCCCCCCATCGGTCATATCCAGCAAAGCGGGGACTATCGAGAATCCTGGCAACCCTGTGCCCTCCATCCAGATACATTACAGGCCTGCCAAGATATGGCTCGCCACATTACCGATGCCCTAGGGGGCTGGGGTCTGTTTGGGGTTGAATTGTTTATTGCTGGCTCTGCCGATCAGCCTCAGACCGTTTACTTCAGTGAAGTTAGCCCTCGGCCCCACGATACGGGTATGGTCACCATGGTCAGCCAAAATATGTCGGAGTTCGAGCTGCATGTCCGTGCGATTCTAGGGCTTCCCATAGGTGACATCCAGCTGATTCGTCCTGGCGCTTCTGCTGTGATCTTGGCTTCAGAGGCCTCTAAAGAACCACAAGTTGAAGGTGTTGCTGCCGCTCTCGCCGTTCCCACTAGTCGCGTTCGCCTGTTTGGCAAACCCACCGCCCATAAAAATCGACGAATGGGAGTGGCGCTCGCCTTAGGCAACACTACAGAAGAAGCTCGGCAACGGGCCAAGGAGTGTGCCCAACAAGTTAGGATTGTCAGTTAATCTGTTTTATCCATAAAAATTAAGTGAAATCTTTGAAAGCCAATACGTTAAGCATTGGGTCTCTAATACTGACTGTTTTAAGCAATATTTTTGTAGTCAGTATTAGAGCAGTGCATGATCCAGGCTAAAGGTATCTTCTTGAAGACATCTTTTACGATCGCAGCAGTAATTGCACACTGTTGAGTTGGACTAGACCATGCAATGGATTAATTTTGGATGGAAGTGTTATGACGACTCAGTTCTCTGCCAATATCCTGTAGTTCCTCTGCCCCAATTTCACAGATCTCAGCTATCTGAGCTGGAATTAAACCTGCATCTACAGAAATAGCTAAATTCGAACACAAGTCTCTTAATTGAACCAAACGATTAATTGCTTCTCCTAAGTGTGTAGGGCTATTTTTGGGCATTGCTGTTTATTCTCCTAAGGGATGGATTATTCAAAAGGCGACACTCATTGAACTTGCACTCGTTGAATCTACAAGGCACTGCTCACTGGAAAAAAACAACGCTGATCAACTTGTTTGGGTTGGAACTGCATGTACGTTCGTTCACCAAACGGTCAAAAAATTTTTGGGTCATTATGTTCGCAAAGGTATGGCACTTCAATTCTTGGTTAGCTCAACTGGATCGGTTCACGGAAAAATATGCCCATACAGAGTTCCAGAACTTGGTCAACCTGTTCCTCAAGACTTATATTTCCAAAGGATTCTCGATCTATCACGGTTTTGTCTATTAATGCTATTACCATGCTGATCAGTGCGGTATCTGCAATGTGTCGCATGGGATATTGCTGACGCAGGTGTTGGAGTAGCGCTAGCATTTTGGTATAAGCCATTGAAAACTGGCCGGTTGTATAGTCAAATTGACCTCTAATCAGTCGATCTTGCTGAGCCCGAATAAATCGAAATTTGTACTCTTGGGAGTGGTTTAGCCCCCATTGAGTAAATCCCCTGATGACTGCAATCAGAATCTTAAGTGGCTCTGAGCCAGCATTGGCATAGTCTGTTAGGATTTGATGCTCTATTTTCTGAAGAATCTGCATAGAGAGTGCATCAGCTACCGCTTCTTTGCTATCAAAATGAGCATACAGACTTGCTTTAGATTTAAATCCTGCTGCCTTGCGTAGGTCTTCAACGGAGGTCTCTTTGTAGCCTTGATGAGTGAATAACTCAAGGGCTGAATCTAGAATGGCTTGCTTACCATCACGACGAGAAGATCGTTTGGATTGAGTTATCTCCAATTTGAGGATCCCTATTTTTGATGAACGTACGTTCGTTAACATTCTAGACAAGCCTACCAATAGTGGCTTCAGCTTGTTGCAAAAGTTTAAATATCTGCTTAGTTGACTCTAGAGAGGGTCCATTCCTCGCTGCTTGCAGCAAAGAAATTAGCTCACAATCCAAAACGTAGATTTGGGAGTAACACATCTTCCCTACTCTGCCCGCTTGCTGCGGAGTAGTTAATTGATCCTCCGCAGTCAGGCTAGCAATGACGACTGAAATCCACAGGATTTAAACGAAGACTACATAAGGGTCCTATAATTAATTTTCCCCTTAGCCAGGAGTGTTATCGTGCCTACCCTTGGTGTGAATATCGATCATGTGGCGACGATTCGCCAAGCCCGTCGAACAGTGGAGCCGGATCCAGTGGCGGCAGCCGTATTAGCCGAATTAGCAGGAGCGGATGGTATTACCGTTCATCTACGGGAAGATCGACGGCATATTCAGGATCGAGATGTCGAGGTATTGCGAAAAACTGTCCGCACCCATTTGAATTTAGAAATGGCGGCGACGGCAGAAATGGTTGAAATCGCACTCCAAATCCAACCAGATTATGTCACCCTAGTGCCGGAAAAGCGAGAGGAAGTGACCACAGAAGGGGGGCTAGATGTTATCGGTCAGCAAACTCATATGGCAGAGGTGGTCCAGACCTTACAAGCGGCTAATATTCCTGTCAGCCTATTTATCGATGCCGATGCTGCCCAAATTGAAGCGGCAGCTCAGGTGAAAGCCAAGTTTATTGAGCTGCATACAGGGACTTACGCGGAAGCCAAGGGGGAGGCCCAGCAGGCCCGAGAGCTGGACGTGTTGAAACAGGGATGCGAGCACGCCCTTGCATTGGGTCTGCGAGTCAATGCAGGTCATGGCTTGACCTATTGGAATACCTATCCCGTGGCCTGTCTACCGGGGATGGAAGAGCTGAATATTGGCCATACGATTATTAGTCGGTCGGTGCTGGTGGGCTTGGAACGAGCCGTTCGGGAAATGAAGGACGTGATTGCAGGGCGAGGCTAGGTTGACAGCGTCGTTACCTGCTGACAGAGTCAAGCACGCATAATTTAGGTCTAAATAGCAGATATCTTCACTGTTAGAGTTCTTCTCATTCTGTCTGGGAGAAGATTCAGCAGGGGACTATCAAGCATGACCCTTAAACAAAAAGCTAGAGCAAAGCTTCGGCAAGGTTCGCTTTTAAGATCGAATGTCCTTGTTGTCTTGCAATTATCAGCCTTGTTAATAAGATGGAGCAACCTGAGAAGAATTTGCCTATTCTTGGATGCCACCTGTGATAGATCAATCATTACCGCCTGATATTTTTACAACGTTAGAAAGCCCGGTTTACACAGCCGCGATTTCTCCAAACGGACTACAAGTCGTTGCAGGACTAAAGGACGGCTTCCTTCATCTTTTCGATTTGGTTGAGGGAGCACCAATTGGTCAACCTTTCTCTGGACATACTGGCCCTGTCTTGTCCGTAGCCTTCTCCCCCGATGGCCAGACTATCGTCAGTGGCAGTGCTGACAACGCCCTCCGCTTGTGGACCCTAGAGGGAACGCCTATCGGTCAACCCTTCTCTGGACATACTGACACTGTTAGGTCCGTAGCCTTCTCCCCCGACGGCCAGACTATCGTCAGTGGCAGTGCTGACAAAACCCTCCGCTTGTGGACTCTAGAGGGAACGCCTATCGGTCAACCCTTCTCTGGACATACTGACCCTGTCTGGTCCGTAGCCTTCTCCCCCGATGGCCAGACTATCGTCAGTAGCGGTTATGATAAAACCCTTCGCTTGTGGACTCTAGAGGGAACGCCTATCGGTCAACCCTTCTCTGGACATACTGACCCTGTCTGGTCCGTAGCCTTCTCCCCCGATGGCCAGACTAT
>NZ_JANQOY010000062.1 GCF_028285565.1 Acaryochloris sp. IP29b_bin.148 | reverse complement strand
GGTAATATCAATACTTTTCCACCCCAAGAACAAGAATAAAAGGGGAGCCAAGAAACTCAAGGTTTTCAGAATTTCTTCCAGCCAATAGAGCGTTCCTGAGAGATAAGTAAACCGTTGCATCAGGCTGAGCCCTGACAACCACAACGGGTTATGCTGGCTGATGACCATTCTCAGCGTTCCTTCTGCCCAGCGCATACGCTGTTTGAGATATTCATTAATATTGTTAGCCGCACAGCCAACACTGAGAAACTCGTTCAGATACACAGTTTTGTAGCCCTGCGCTTGCATCAAAAGACCGGTGGCATAGTCTTCCACAATGGTGTCTAACGGAATGCCACCAATCGCCTCAAGGTGCCGACGTCTATAGAGCACAGAACTCCCTGAACACACCACGGCATTGACTGAATCTCGAGCCGGTTGAATCACTTGGTAAAATTCCGTTTGTTCATCTGAAATGAAACGCCCTCCAAGATTTTTCTTCGGAGGATCAGGGTTATAAAATTTTTGCGGTGTCACCACCATCGACACATTCTCATCCGCCATAAAGAAGCCAATGGTTCGCTCTAGAAAATGATTGAGGGGAATAAAATCAGCATCAAACACAGCAATGATGTCACTATTGGTGTGCTGCATGGCATGGTTCAGATTGCCTGCTTTGGCATGTTCATTGATCGGTCGAGTTAAATAATTGCACTCCCACTTTTTGGCAAGGGCTTCCATTTCTGGGCGCTGACCATCATCCAATAGCCAGATATTCTTTTGCTGTTTGGGATACTTCATGGACTTACAGCCAATCAGAGATCGTTCCAGCATTTTCGAAGATTCATTGTAGGTTGGGATGAAAATATCAACGCTTGGCTTATACGTTCGTTGAACCCACTGACTATACTGATCCGCTTCTTTACTCCGATTTGGTGATCGCAAAATCAAATAGTTGTTCGTCCAGCTATTGAATATACTCAGCCCTTCATACGCAAATAACCCCAAACAGATGAAGGTATCTGGTCCTGTAAAAACCAACGTATTCACGGCCCGCCATGTCAAATATTTTATTTGCACAAAAACTAACAAAATTACCAGTAAGCTTTTGATCCAAGTTGGTGGTTTTGTCGGTAGTAAGGCTCTCAATAGTCCTAATACTAGAATGGCCAAGAAAATGAGCTTAGTTGTAAAAACTGATTGATAGAGGATTCTAGCTTTAGGCCAAATCGAACTAATGTCATAAGTAATAAATGTAAAAGTAATCAGCAGTAGTAAATATTTGCTACCCATGACCTTATAATTTCTTTCCGATGACCATAGCTTATTAGCTAGGTTCCGCATTACTCAACACTCACAATGGGAAAAGTATGCACTAACCGACCCATTCACCATAAAACTTGTTTTTGGCACCCTACAAATTTTTCGTTCAATACATGAAAAATAAAAATATCAAAAGAAATGAGATACCAGCAGACATGCTGGCGTTAGAATGCCCCAATGGGCAAACAATCTACCAATATTTCAAAATGAGATGTTAACAGCACTATATTATTCAGAAATCTGGAAAATTAATACTTCTCTGGAAGCGTAAATATATCAGGGTTGTTTTAAATTGTATGCAGAAAAATTAGGATCTGACTTTTCCTGCTAAGTCTTCCAGCCTATAGTGGTTAGTACTTGTAGCCTCTAGTCTCAGCCTTGGTTAAAGTGAGTGCAATGATACCCAGGGAGCATCTAATGAGTCCAGAGCGTTATGAGCAAAATTTTGGAACCTGTGAGTTGGGCGATCAACGATTGAATCACCGTGCATTCAGTATCGGTCGTTCTCTGAGCGAGAAATTTGGTCAAGCCCTATCAACCGTATTTGAGACTGGGAAAGACCTCAAACGGGCTTACGAGTTTTCGCGAATGTGAAAACCAGCTTTGCTAAAATCATTTCTCCTCATTGCCGTGCGACCGCTCGCATCGTGGCGGCGCAAGAGATTATCTTAAGTGTTGGCGACACCACCTTTCTGGACTATGAGGGTATCAAGCAGAAACGCCAGGGTTATGGTCCTCAAGGCAGAGGAGGTAATGGATTGTTACTCCATAGTGCTTTAGCCGTTGACTCTGAGCAGGGCCAACCCTTGGGCCTGTTATGGCAAAAGGTGTGGAATCGTCAGCATCGCCCCAAGCCCCCGAAGAATGAAACATCCCGGCAAAAGAAGAAACGTCAGACGAAAGCTCGTAAAGCCTCTCGGGAGCGTCTGTTTGAGCAAAAGGAATCCTATCGTTGGGTTGAAGCACTGCAAGCGGTGGAGAAAGCTGTGGGTTCTTCAACTCTTACCATTCATGTGTTTGACCGAGAAGGAGATATTGCCGAAGTTTTTGAGCGACTCACTACCCTCGAAAACACAGGACTCGTGGTTAGAGCATCCCACAATCGTTG
>NZ_JANQOY010000027.1 GCF_028285565.1 Acaryochloris sp. IP29b_bin.148 | reverse complement strand
TTATTGAGGTAACTGCAAGCTGATGGAAAGACCCACTGACATCCAAAGTATTGCATCAGAGTCAGCCAAAGCCATTGTGGAACAGTTTCTACAAACTATTCCCAAGGAATTACTGGACCAACTGCCTCAAGACTTCTTTGAAGATACTGGGGCTGAGTTACAGGCAGACATACGCGCTTGTATCGATTCACGACTGCGTTGGACGATACAATCTGCCTATGCAGAAACCCTTGAGCAACAAAGGAGAGAAACGCAATGCTATGACCAACCACAGCAAAGGATAAACTATTCACCTCCTGAACCTTTGCAAAAGCTCCCAGTGGAGAAACCTAAAATTCAACATCAATCGCGTCAGTCCACCTATGCAGCTACCACAGTTGACAATCGTAATGATCCAATAGAGACTGAAAGCTATATAGAAGCAGAACATTATTTAACCCTCAAGAAAAAATCACCTAATCGTCAAAGGAGGCGAAGGCGGCGCAGCGCTGCTGCGGAACACCAAGAATGTTTGCTTAACGCAACTTCATGAAGTAATCTCAGTTCACTGAGAAGCTTGTTACCAAAAGGCTTAGATGCTTTCATAGCGGTATGCTGTTGTATGCCGCTAATTCTTGATGCCTTCTCCACCACCCCAAAGCGAATCTTCAGAGTCCTCTATTCAAGCTGTTGAAATAGCAAAAATTCGCATGGATGGAGGAACACAACCCCGTGCCAAATTATTTGAAGAGGTAGTAGCTGACTACGCAGAGGACATGAAGCGAGGGGCAAAATTCCCACCTGTCATTATTTATTATGATGGCAAAGAATACTGGCTAGCTGATGGGTTTCATAGAGTACGCGCTAAAGAAGCCATTGGAAGAGAAGAAGTTACCGCTGAGGTACATCCGGGTACACAACGCGATGCTGTTCTACACTCTGTTGGAGCTAATGCGGCACACGGATTAAGACGGACAAACGCCGACAAGCGCCGTGCAGTTAATAGGCTCGTTCGTGACCATGAATGGCGAAAATGGAGTGACCGAGAAATCGCTAGACGGTGTGGAGTGAGTCATGGATTTGTTGGTGTAATCAGAGCCGAGCTATCTGGTCGCTATAGCCAGATGGATGAATCTACAAAAAATGTTGATCCCAATACTCGCATGGCAATTAGAGGTGGTACTGTTTACGAGATAGACACTACTGGTCTTCGTCAAGGCTCTCAAGCTGACAAGAAAAAGCCTATACGAAAGCGGACGAAGAAAAAGGCTGCCACCACCAAACCTTCGGAAGAACAAACCAGAAATGTTAATCAAGGCGACCTTTGGAAGTTAGGCAAATCGCACTATTTATTTTGTGGAGATCCATCTTCCAAGAAATTTCAAGGACTACTACCTCGTGAAATTGGGTTATTTATGATCTTCTTGGAAACATTGGAGGACTGGCCTAAAACCATTCCAGAAAATTCAATGAATGCCTTACTGTTCTATACTTCACACGGCGAAGACTTTCATCTAGAAACTATAAGAGTGATTACTGAAAATTGCGTGTCAGGGACAACAGATGCAAATGACCCGGTAGTAATGATCAACCTTATTGACCCCTCTTTGTTCGTCTTGATAGATGTTCTTGAATGCCCCTGTTACTGTGCTGAGCCTGATCCCCAGCGTTGCTCAGATGCCCTCACTGCCTGGTCAGTCACCAAGCAACCAATTAGGAAAGTGTAACCTTTCGTTAGACATAGCTTTTAACATAGCTTTTTGCTCGTCTACAGACAGACAGACATAGCTTTTGACATAGCATTTCTAGATTTCCAACTCAAATATCTCACATTCAAAAAATCATCCTGCTAATTTCTAGGTTATTACTATAATGTAGATAGAATAAGGATTCTAGAAAAAACTGACCTATAGAAAAGGTTATAGATATTTTCAATAGAGATTTGTTATTGAGAATATAGCTCCCGTCATTTACTGTGATCGTGATCGTCCCGCAAAATTATTTAAAATCAAACCGAAACTACTAAGTGTCGGAGGTATCTAATACCAAACGCTCCGCTAATTATTTTTTTGTTGTATGATCGCGGTGAGCAATCTGCCAATCCAAAAAACTCTTCTGCCTATCTCCGACCTTGGCTTCCAGTCGAAGTTGGTATTGTCTAACATCATTCAAGCTTTGATTAGCTTTATCTGCGTTCAGCAGTAGTCAAACCTAGTTCAGTCCTCAAAATTTTCTTGAGAACAAACTCTTGAGACATTTCTTGACAGTACCCTATTCAATTGGTGCTGTGTATCTAGGTATATAAATACGCTAAAAGCTTGATCGATCACGGCTTTCAGTGTATTTAAACCCTATTACTTAACCAATCAGGAGGTGCTTTATGGATTAAGAACCCTTTAAACGATCAAACCCCAACTGAAACAGAAGGGGAATGTCGTAGACATATATTTTGCGGTAGGGCGGGAACCTTAGCTTGATTGGCCTCGGGCATGGGTTACCTGGGTTTTACCGTGCTTAGATTTTAGCCTTAGCTTGCAACTAAATGCAAGTTTTTGCTGAAACCTTTGCCACGGCTCCCTTTCGCTACATCCAGAAAACTTAAGGGAGTTCATAAATGAACCATCTTTTTCGCACCCAGCTATGGGCATGGGAGCTAGTCCATGTCTAGCTTTCAGAGCACTACGAGTAAACTCCACGCCACAAATCGCTCCAACCCTTGCGCCCTCTGCGGGGACACCACAGGCAAATGCAGGAGGGCAGGCAATCTCAATCTCTGCATGACCCTATCAGGCCAGATCGAGGGATATCGCTACCTCGGTCAATCCAAAGATGGACTCTGGGGTAAATACATCCCAGATGACGGGCAAGACCTCAGCCAGGAAGAAAGGGAGCGTCGATGGCAAGAGCAGCGCATTCTTCGGGAACAACGTGCCCAAGCCGAGGCCCAACGCCATGCCCAATCCCTACCCGCAATTGAACGGGATCAGCACTACCGTCAACTCCTTGACCAGCTCACCTTGCACCCAGCAGATCGGGCTGACTTGCATCGACGGGGATTCACCACTGAGCAAATCAACGCTTGGGGGGTAAAGTCAGTTGAGCAGTGGCAATCCCTCACTTCTGAACTGCCCCATACCTTATCGGGAATTGGCTTAGACGGTCAATCCTTGATTACCCCAAGACCAGGCTATCTCTGCCCCATCGTTGATGCGGATGGCCTTATCGTCGGATTCCAAGTCAGGGCACGAACCGCTGAGGGCGGTCGCTACTACTGGCTCACAGGTAAAACCAAGAAACGACCCCACGGACCCACCCCTCACCTTTCCAATGGTGAATTACCCTTATCCGTCCATCGTCCAGAACAAATCACCAGAGACGCTATCGCACTCGTTGAGGGGACAGGCGCTAAGCCTCACTTGCTTGCTCAAAGGCTAGGCCAAGTGACCATCGGTGCAGCGGGGGGATTGTTCGCGGCATCCCCTGAAACCCTGAAAGCAACGCTAGCCCAGCTTGGGACACCAATTGTCGAGTTCTACCCCGATGCTGGAGCCATTCAAAACAAATCAGTACTACGGCAATATCGGGCAACCTGGGCACTGCTGAAGGACTGGGGTTACAGTGTAGAGGTCGCCTGGTGGAAGCAAACAGACAAACGCATCCATCTTGACATTGATGAACTGGACGACCTCGGTCATATTCGGTTTTTGTCAGTGGCCGATTTTGAGCAGATTGCAGCTCAGTGCAACCAATTACTGCACAAGCTCCAAGATGCTCTGACCACGTTTACCCGTCCTTCATCACCCGCTCAAGGGTTTGCACCTCCCAATGAACAAACCCAGGCCCCTAACCCTCGCGGAACAAAGCGAACTGCACCAGATGACGAGCGTCTTGCAACGCAGCCTGCAACAAGCCGCCGAGCAAAAAGAGCCCATCGCCGCACTGCACGGCTCCTTGCAGCTCATCGAAGACACGGATATATTTCCAGACTTCGACTGGAAAATTATCGAAGACGCATTAGAAGACATGCTGCAACAAA
>NZ_JANQOY010000011.1 GCF_028285565.1 Acaryochloris sp. IP29b_bin.148 | reverse complement strand
CCAGAATAACTATGCCAATTTGGTGGGTGAACCCAATGGGTTTGCCTTTGTCTCGGACACCCCTGGCTCGATTATGAACGCCGGGACGTTATCGGTACCTCAAGGAGAACAAATTACCTTAGTGGGGGGCATGGTGATCAATACGGGCACGCTGGAAGCACCTGGAGGTAAGGTGACGATTGCGTCAGTACCGAATAAACAGTTGGTCAAGATTAGTCAAGAGGGCAATTTGTTGAGTTTAGGGTTGCCCTCATCAGCAGAATCAGTGTTGTTGCCAGGAGTTGAAGGGTTTACGCCGTTGGCCTTACCAAAACTATTGACAGGTGGTGATGAACCGATTGCAACGGGTGTCATTGCTGATGCGGATGGGGTGCGCTTAACAGGTAATGATGCGGTTCTGCCGACGGATCCGGGAACGACATTGGTGGCGGGTACGGTGGATGTGTCTGGGCCGGAGGGGGGCACGGTACATGTGTTGGGAGACAAGGTGGGACTGTTGGGGGCGAATATTAATTCGTCTGGTGACTATAGTGGCGGTACGGTGTTACTTGGTGGGGACTATAAGGGGCTAGGTGAGGTGCCGAATGCCACTCGAACTTTTATTGATAGGAATTCAGTAATTACGGCGGATGCGTTGAAGAATGGGCCTGGGGGTAAGGTGATTGCTTGGGCGGATGGTGTAACGGCGTTCTATGGAAATATTAGTGCTCGTGGGGGAGAAAAGGCAGGAGATGGTGGGTTTGTTGAGGTGTCGGGGAAAGAGAATCTGATCTTTCAGGGCAGTGTTGATCTAAATGCAAGTAATGGTGTAGACGGAACATTACTTCTAGACCCCGAAAATGTAAACATCTCAGGCGATTCAACAACAATTGGCGTCAATCCATCTCAAGTATTTGGTAATGATGATTCTAACGATAGTGATATCAATATTGATGCCGAGATTCTTGGCGCAGTGGATGGTCAAGTGTTCATTGAGGCACGAAACAACATTACTATTTCCAGTCCTGTCACTTTTGTCAATAGCGGAGCCGATAACTCGATAACGTTTAGAGCAGATTCAGATGGTGATAATGATGGGGAGTTCACCTCAAATGCACCTTTATTAACGAATGGAAGACCTCTGACTGTCACAGCAGCAAATGTAATAATCAATAATGAGATAAATCCAGGTGGTAGTGATGTAACTTTAGAAGCTACAAGCAGTGTTACTTTGAATGCTGATATAGGTCCTAAAATCCCTAGAGAATTTGGGGATGGTTTTTTCTTTGATAATAACAATCCTATTGATGCTGTTTTTTTACCAAAAAATATTGAGACTTTAACAGTTAAAGTCAATCCAGAGAATGGCAAGAGTGGTGTAATTGAAGTTCTTGGCAATATAAATACTAAGTCATTAATTCTAGAAAATTCCAATGGAAATATTACAATTGGAGAAAAAGGTAACCCTGTAGAAATTTTTATCGCTACTTATCAGCAAATTCAAAGTGAACCAACGAAGATAGAAAGCATTGGTGGTTTAGCCCAAATCACTGCAAATAATGGCAGCATAAATCTTTATGGTGGTGTTACCCTTGATGCTAAGGCTTCATTAGTTGTTGATGCTCAAAAGTTTACTGCTAAAGAAGCTATAACTAGAAATTTCAAGCTTATAGGTCGACAAGATGAGCTTATACCTATAGCGTATAATATTGGCGTTATTTCTGCTGGTGGTAGTGATCTTGTGGGGGAGCGTAGGAACATTATTAAGGTTTCGGGTGAGGAACAACCAGAGATACAGTTTTCTGTGCAGTTTTTAAATAAAAAATTTAAGAATAAGGCACGACAAACTGTACGAATTTTGCCGAATGAAAATTCGCCAAATGGAAATTTCATGGATAGCAGCTTCGACCCGAATTATGAAGGTCCGGATATACAATTTACAATTCGAGAAGATACTTCTTTCAAGATTGGGAAAACTCTGGAACCGACAGATAGTGGGATTGAATTGTCCATTCAGAACTTTAAAGTTGCAGATACAAATGGTGCAGCTGTTAATGGTCAACTGTCATCCGGTGGTCGAAATTTCGAAACGGACATAATTACAGATGACGATCCACCCAATGACGATCCACCCAATGACGATCCACCCAATGACGATCCACCTGATAATACACAAAAAACCCGACAGAATACTTCTGATGATGAAAACACTACTGAAGGATCTGATTATCTACCCACTAACTGTTCTGTAACAAATACTGGTCAAGTTCAGTGTTCTCAAGCAGGTAAAGTACTTGCCTTAACATTTGATCCGCCTTTAGATGCAGAAGGTAATGTTCAATTCCCCATCTCACCAGAGCAATTTCCAGAACTTCTCACAGGTGATGACGACTTAGGATATATTCAAGATTTAGAAACGCCTGCTAACTCTAGTGCAATGCAATTTAATAGTAAAGATCAGTCTGTAAAAATGTCTTTTGAAAAGGCTGATCTGAATCTAGATAAGGCAGAAAGTAATAGATAACTTCACCTTAAGAGCTAAAGAAATCATGCCCTCAATCCACTCTGTAGGCAAACTATTTCTTTTCGCGATCACGTTTACTACTCCCCTGCAAGCCAATGCCATGCCTCAATCTTGGCATGCTAATGGGGAGGTATTTCTCTTTAAAGGTAAACCGACTATCAAAACGGTTGCTCAACCTAACTCCTCACAGACTTTCTTCGCTCAAAGTCCAAATCAACAACAAACTCAAGCTCAGCAACATCTTAAGCAAGGAACTCAATACTATCGATCAAGACAATTCGAAGCAGCAATCAAAGCGTGGCAGCAAGCTTTGTCCTTGTTTCAGCAGTTACAAGATCCAAGTAAAGAAGCCCTCGTGTTTGGACGTTTAGGGCTAGCTCACCAAAGTTTGGGAGACCCTCATCAAGCCATTCAATACTTTAATCAGGCACTCCCCCTACTCCGCCAAACAGGTGAGCAGACCATTGAAGCCTCCATTCTCGGAAACTTAGGGAATAGTTACCTCAAAGTCGGTCGCTATGCCGACGCGATAGCGGCTTATAACCAATCCATCAAACTCTGGCAAAACCTGAAGGATCCAATCAATGAAGGACAAGCACGTCGGGGGCTAGGCAATGTTTATATCGCTTTAGGCCAATACTCTAAAGCCCTAAACCATCATGAACAAGGCTTAAAAGTTGCTAAAATGAGCAGCTCACCAGCAGCGCTGGCCAATGCCTACAACAGTCTAGGAGTGATCCAATCTTCTTTAAAAGAAGATAGACAAAACGAAGCTCGCCAATATTTCCAAAAAAGCCTAACGGCCACCCAGAATATCCAAGATCCCAGCCAGAAACAGACCCTTCAGGCCCAGGCCCTAAATAATCTGGGCAATATCGATCTGTCCCAAGGTAATATCACTCGTGCCCTTCAGTCTTATCAGCAAGGGTTAGCTACAGCCCAAGCAGTCAACGATAAAAGACTAGAAGTGTCTGCCCTCCAAGGCATCGGCTCGGTGTACACCATTCAAGATAATCACTCCCAAGCCTTAACCACGCTACGCAAAAGCTTAACCCTACTCAACAGTCTCAACAGTCCCCAACTCGAAGCAACCAATCACCATTTGATGGGAGCTAATTTGTGGAAACTGGGGCAACTCAGCGAAGCAGAGACACATTTCAACTTCGCGATTAACTTGCTAGATCAATTGCGAACTGAATTACCCGACACCGCTAAAGTTTCCATTTTCGAGACTCAGGTTCATAGTTATGCGCTCCTTAGGCGAGTCCTAGCAGAACAAGGGAAAGTCGAGGCAGCCCTAGAAGCCTCTGAACGGGGGCGAGCCAGAGCCTTTATTGAGTTATTAGACAAACGCTTAGCTGCCCGTCCATCTTCTGCTGCCCCTGTCAAAAGTAGGCTGCCCAATCTCCAACAACTTCAGCAGGTTGCTCAACAACAAAATGCAACCCTGGTGGAATATGCCTATGTTGCCGATGAAGCATTCGTGGCTCATGGAAAGCGCTATGGTACCTTCATCAAGATCTTTATTTGGGTGGTGCAACCCAACGGTAAAGTTGCATTTCGGGCAGTGGACCTCACCCCAGCTCAAACACAGCTCCTTACTCAAGCTGGTCAATGGGCCAATGACTGGAGTGAATTCAGGGACCGAGAACAAGCCCTAAAGCAAGAATTTTTGCAACTGCATCAAAATCTCTATCAAATTTTGATCGCCCCTATTGATGATCTGCTGCCCACAGATCCAACCGCTCCAGTTATCTTTATTCCGTATCGTGAACTGTTCCAAGTCTCGTTTCCTGCACTCCAAGCCCCAGATGGTACGTACCTCATTCAGAAGCATACTGTCCTGACAGCGCCTGCAATCCAGGTGCTAGCCCTGACCCGCAAACAGCAGAACTCTACCCTCCTTTCGCCAAGCAATGCTTTAGTTGTTGGCAACCCGACCATGCCCGTCGAAGCGCCAGGAGGTGCATTACTGGGGTTAGGATCCTTACCCCGTTCTGAGACAGAAGCGCAAGCCATTAGCCAAATGCTTAGCACTCAAGCTTTGATTGGGGGGGCAGCCACTGAAACCACCATTAAACAAAAAATAGGCTCAGCTCAAATCGTCCACTTTGCCACTCATGGTCTCCTCGGTGAGTTTAGTAAAAGTGGTGTTCCCGGTGCCATAGCTTTAGCGCCAGATACCAGTAACGATGGTTTACTGACTTCGGATGAAATCTTAGATTTGAATCTGAACGCTGACCTAGTCGTTGTCAGTGCTTGTGATACGGGGCGTGGACACCTGACAGGGGATGGTGTTGTAGGACTATCCCGAGCGATCATGGCCACTGGAGTCCCCAGCGTTATGATTACCCTATGGGAAATTGATGATGCTTCGACTGCACTGCTGATGGGCGAGTTTTACAAACAATACGTTCAAACGCCCAACAAAGCACAAGCCCTGCGCCAGGCCATGCTCAACACTATGAAGCAATATCCGCATCCAGTGAATTGGGCACCGTTTACCTTAGTGGGCCAAGCGCAATAAAGTATTTGGCTTCACTAAGCCTAAGTTACAAACCAGCGCTCAAAAATCTTATTGTCCCCACGGAATCGGTTGTCCTGGAACAGGCTTTTCTCCTTCTAAACCTTTACCATTAGGGACCACCTCGGGAGTGGTTGGCACATCTGAAGACTGAGCCATAGGCGCACGTTCGTTTAGCAAACGTACAAAGTCAATGGGCTTACCATTATTTCTGCGCGTCCCTCCAGCAGAAGGATTTTGCCGACTATAAAACAAATCATTTAAGACATCAAAGGGATTGTCTTTCGGTTCCAAAGTAAGGAGTAACCCACCTTTCAGACATCCTTCTTTTCCGGTTTTGGAAGTGACACAGATAACATTTTCATAATTCATCCGGCCTGCATTGAGATATTTCAAGCGCCCCTGATCCGATAAAGCCTGAAACCTCTTGGACACAGCTTGACAGCGGACAGCAGGCGTCCACTTAGCCCCAAAGAAGGTGCTCTCCCAAACAATAATTTCAATGGGGCCTCGTGCCGTATGGGCGACTGTTGAGTATTTGTCACCATTTTGGACACATTCATAGCGCTCTCGGACCGTAGCTCCCCTTCGAGTCGATGCAGTATCCTCCGTCGAGGATTCTACAGCGTTAGCCAAGGCTACTTGTTCCCCGTTGGCCCCACCCATCACAGCAGCAGTCAGGATCAATAGAGAAATATTTTTAAGGATTGTTTGCATGATGTCATCACTAGCTTTAACTACTCGAAGTTGGGGAACGACAGATATAGCCAAACGCTATATCCTCTGAAGACTAAACAATTAAAAAGGTTGCCAAAAATATAAATCTAAATCTTGAAACCCATTTCGCATCAAACCACACTGAACTAATAGATTTTACAAAAAGAGACTGACCTAAGAACTCCTACAGTCCTTACCAAGCCCGAGGAGCCGGGGATGGAGAAGGCCAAGCCCGAGGCGCTGGGGCGGGTGCTGGGGCGGGCCGCCAAGCGGGAGCCGGGGCTGGAGCGGGAGTCCATGCAGGAGTCGGGGCTGGGGCTGGGGTCCATACTGGAGCAGGCTTAGGTGCTGGGTTCACCGTCACAGGAACTGGGGCAGGTTTAGGAATACTGGCTATTTGCTTGTTGGCAGCCGTAATAATTTTGTCGGCCTTAGCTGCCCAAAATTTAGGTTGCTTGACTTGCTCCGCCTTTTCAATCGCCTCTCTAGGCCGCTGATCATCCAATGCAGCCTGAGCATCCTTCAAGAATTTGTCATTCTCTTTAGCCGTTGTCTGCCATTCTTTGGTCAGTGACGTTGACTTATCATATACAGGGCTTATTTTTGGAATCGCAGCCAGTTTAGCAAGGGCGTCCTTAACCTTGCCTTGCTCCTCATACAGAACTTTGGCCTGACTCAAAAGCTGATTAGACCAAGCCTGGAGTTTTTGTTGAGCTTGGTTATACTGGGCACTCTTACTAGGGACTTTTGCAACTATCTTGAGTGCCTCGGCAAAATTACCTTGATTGGCTTGGAATTGCGCAGCACCTAAATAGCATTTAGCCAAAGTATCCCGAATAGAGACTTCAACCTCTAGATCAACATCGGCTGATTCTCCTTTGTTAATACAGTCTGTAAACTTGTCTTGGGTATAAAAAGCTTGCATTTGTTGCAATACTTGGTCCGCAGTCGAGGGCCTGAGCAGAAAATATCCCCCCGCTCCTAAGCCAGCAACTAGGAGTAACGAACTGGGAACAACCCACTTTAACGACTTTGGCTGCTTTGTATCCCGTTGATCCAGCACATCTGGGGGAACCAGAGCCTGGGGAGAAGAGCTAGGCAAAGCTTCATCTGTGGATTTTGATATAGGATCCTGAGAGTCAGTTTGCGCCCTATTACTATGAGGTTGGCATACCGTCGACTCCAAACTATCTTGATTCGTGTCAATCACAGGTAAATCAACAAGCTGTCCATTATTAGTATTTCTTCCCGCAAGAGTCTCTTGAGTCCCTGAACTGTTGTGAGAGGAAACATCAGTTGGCGCATTAGGGGAGACCAGATGCTGTGCTTGAGCCGAAACGACAGTGGAAGCATCAGCAGCCTCCAGAGAAGATGGGGAAAGACCAGGTTGAGGCTGACTAGGATAATCGTCTCCCCTTTGACGATTCGTCTGTTCAAAGCCATGAGCACCAGAACTTTCCATCCCTGCAGAAGTTACCTCAGAGCGGGAAGGGTTAGTACCAGTATTGGCCTTCGGCAACGGTGAAGTAGAAGGAATGACTTGTATCGTAGAAGCCGTAACAATACCCGAATTAAATAAATGGTTTAAATCAGTGAGAATATCTGCGACTTGAGAATATCGGTGTCTCGGATCACGCCGCACCATTTTTGAGAGTACTTGTGCAAAGGAAGGCTGCACAGGTACCAAATCTACCCAGCAAATTTCATCATAATCATCCCGCTCAAAGTCTTGAGGGTGGGTTCGCGTTAACCCTTGGAGACACGTCATTCCCAATGCATAGACATCGCTTGCAAACTGAGGTTTCCCTCGTAGTTGTTCATCTGGCATATAGCCGCGCGTTCCAATAGAGACAGTTGTCTCAGCTAGCTGACTCTGATCAATTTCAATCTCTTTGACCGCCCCGAAATCTAGAAAAACAATCTTTTGATCTGAGTGACGCCGCATCAAATTGGCAGGTTTAATATCCCGGTGAATCACTCCCAGTTCATGGACAAATGCCAAAGTATTTAAGCAGTCCTGCAGGAACTCAACACTTAGGGCCTCAGAAAAGCGACCTTTTTGTTGAAATTCATCCTTTAGCAAGGTGCCTTCAATTAGCTCTTGCACCAAAAAAAACTCATTATCTTCTTCAAAATAGGCAAAAAGTTGGGGGATTTGAGGGTGCTTGCCCAGTTTTTGCAACGTGATTGCTTCCTGGTTAAATAAACGTCTAGCGATCCGCAAAGCAGCGGCGTTATCTTGTCCGACTGTGAGCTGCTTAACCACACAGTGGGGTACTCCAGGCAGTAGAGTGTCCTCAGCCAAAAAGGTTTTCCCAAAACCTCCTTGCGCCAGCGCTGTAACGATCCGATATCGAGATGCAAGAACCCTACCCAACATATTATTTTATTCTTAACTATAAAAAGAGTTATTCAATAGATCTTACTGTAAATTCTTTTATCTCAGAGAAATTAAGACAATTCTTTCATCTTTGATCCTAATTTTGCAACAATTCGAGAAAATATGACAGCTAAAGTATCTTTAGATAACGATGTTTTCAGGATCCCGTTGTGCATATATCTGCCAATAAATATTTCATTGAAATCTATAGAGCCTAGACCTTAATAAGGAAAAACTTAATTGAGTGCCAAAGATTCATCTATCAATAGTTCAACAGGGCTACACAATGCTCTTGCGCTTTTGTATCGGTAGGATGCACAAACAGAAAATCCCAGACAGCCCTCCTAAAATCCCCCAGGTTTCGGAAAGATTGACCGCAAAAGATCGACCATAATTGTTATTAAATTGGTTGATAATCCCTTCTCCTTCACCAATCGCGCTTTCCCGCTCTTTTTTCCATTGACTATAATCAGCTTGCCAGGTATTAATATCTTTTTTGTACTGACCAACCTGGTTCTTATAGTCGTCTAACTCCTCTGGGTTACTGGGGAATGTACCAGGTTCAGTCGGTTTTTTAGGCTCTGGCATATCGACCGCCTTGTTCAACTTGGCCTTGATGCCTGGAAACTCACACTTTGTAAATAATTTGGGTCCCAGACAAGAACATTGTTCTGCTTTTTTAGCTTCGGTGAGTTGATCCCGATCACGCTCAGCTAATGCAAAACAACTATCCGTGGCAATACTCTTGCCCACCTCAGTAATGGTCACCATTGACTCAAACGCCCAGCGGCTAAACGTCACATGACTCATCATCTGCCCTGGCCAGGGCAGTGCCTGAATCGGCAATAATCCACCTCCTAAGGTGATTTGAGGGATGAGAACCAAAATAATGAGCAAAGGCGCAACATTTTGATTGGGGGCAATGGCGGATACCAATAACCCCATCACCATGCCGCCAATCGTAGCCAGTAAAAGGGTGATGTAGATGCCTAGAAGAACAGGAGTTCCACCAGGGAATGTAACGACTAAAACCTTGAATAACGTAAATACTGCAGCTTGATAAAGACTGACTAAGACACCCGTTAACACTTTGGAGAGGATATAGGGCCAAAGCTGCAAGCAAACCATGCGCTCACGGCGATAAATATCATTTTCCTTGACAATCTCGCGCATAGACGACAGACTCCCCACCATAATGGCAATAATGACTGCCACAAACAGCATCATCAAGGTTTGCTGAGGATCACCTGTCTCTGAATGGAATACGTTTCTAGGCCAAATAAAAAAATCTAAGATACCTAAAATAGGTGCGATCGCTAGCATCAAAAATAAGCTAGCCTTCTACTGGTTTCGGGTTTTTATCCAGTTAGCCTGAAATATAGGCTGATAAACCTAATATGAATAACTAAAAAAGATAAATCAGGCAATTGCATCTCCTC
>NZ_JANQOY010000250.1 GCF_028285565.1 Acaryochloris sp. IP29b_bin.148 | reverse complement strand
GATTGAGAAACGATTGGAAAGAAATCCTCAATTACCTAAATGGGACATCCTCATCAAGCCAATTTAGTCCGTGAGTTCTTTCCCAGAAATCGCCTTAGTAGATGTCTTTATCCTGATGTTAGAGGGGATGCATGAAGGTATTTTTGTGGAGGGATTAAGCTTTTCTGAGTCAGCCCTAAAAACGGTTAAGTCCTATGCTGGTCCAGCTTTTACGGGTCAATTAACCACTATTTTTGCTCTGGCCCCGTTGATGGCGATTTCAGGAACATTGGGCAAGTTTATTCGGCTAATTCCGATTAGTGCAATTACCTGTCTAGTTCTTAGCTATGCCTTGTCGCTATTGGTGGTGATTCCCCTATCAAAAGTGTTGCTGGGCAATGTCAAAGGAGGAGACACTAAAACCTTTGTTGATCGGCTTACGGAATTAGCTTCTGCTCGCTTTGCAGAATGGAGTTTGCGGTTCACTGTACCCAACCGACTTGTAGCTCGTCTTTGGTCCTTGGCTGCGTTGGGGATGTTTGTGTTTGCCTGCGTATTGTTCGCAACGCTGCCCCCAAACCTGTTTCCCGTCAATGAAGATACTAAGCTCAGTATTAATGTACAGATGGCTCCTAGTGCAACGCTGGCGCGATCTCAAGACGTAGCCGACCAAATGGGAGAATTGCTGCGCACCTACCAAGATCCGGATGGGAAGCCAGTTTTCAAAAGCTTAGTAAAATTGGTCGGCAAACCCAGCGGACTGGTGGCCTCCAGTGAACTCAAGCCTGCAAATGCGGATTACTTTGTTGGTTTCTCTGCGGTATTTGTAGATCAAAATCAACGCCAGCGAAATTCCTATGAATATGTGCGTGACTTACGACAAGACCTGCAAGAGAAAATTCTTCGTAACTATCCAGGATCTACTTTATCCATGCAATATCCCATTGCAGGAGGAGGTGATGATCCGATCCAGGTGGAGATTAGCGGTGATGATATGCAGGTTCTCCGTGAGATCTCGGTGCAGGTCCAGCAAGCATTACGGGAAATTCCAGGCACCATGGATGTACGCGATGATCTAGGCAACTTGCGAGAGGATTACAAGCTAATTCCCAAGCGAGAGGCCCTTAATTTTTACGGTCTGACGCAGGATGATCTGGCCGCACAAGGGCGATTTCTGATGTTCGACAACGACATTGGTGATTTCCCAATTGGCAGTGGTGAAGAAGATATCGAAATTCGCATGAGTACCCTTTGGCCCTCGCGTCAAGGGGAAGTAGGGGGACCATCCCGGCAAGATGAATTCCAAACGATTCGGTTTGTCACGCCAGACGGCAAAACGATTCCCGCCGAAGCAGTGCTTGAACCTTCTCCTGATGCGGTCCCCCTTTCCATTACCCATCGGAATGGGCAGCGAACAGTGACCGTACTAGCGAAAAATATCCCTGGCATTGGTATTTACAACACCAATATCCTTGAAGCCTTAACTCCTAAGCTGGAAGACCTTCGGAAATCCTGGCCGCGGGGTTATTCCTATCGCTATGGCGGGGATGCAGAAACCAGTGATGAGACTTTTGGTTCTGCTACACAGATGCTAGTCGTAGCTATTTTTCTAGTCTTTGCTGTCTTAGTCTTACAGTTTGGTTCCTATTCTCAACCCTTGATTATTATCTTGACGATCCCCTTTGCTTTGATTGGCACTTTTATCGGCTTTTTCCTGTTAAATCTGTCGTTTTCTTTCCCTGCTGCAATTGGTGTGATTGCTCTGACGGGTATCGTGGTGAATGATGCCATTGTGATGGTAGAAACGATGAATGAGCGGCGTAAACAAGGCATGGATGTTCGTCAGGCTGCGGCTCATGGTGCCAGTGATAGACTGCGACCTATTCTAACGACTTCCATTACGACAATAATTGGTTTAATTCCGCTTGCATTGAGTGAGGCTAACTGGTTTCCCCTCTGTATGGCCATTATTTTTGGTCTTCTTTCTGCCACGTTAATTGCCTTATTAGTAGTACCAGGGTTGTACTTACAACTAACTCCTAAAAATAATCCATTCAAGTGAAAAAACCGGACCCAATAACGAAGGAAACGTGTGAAATTGTCAGCCATGATGAGTATCGACATTAAAGACATATTCAAAGTGAGATTTGGAACTATCCTGACTAAAGTAAGAGACAAGAAATTTTGTGTATTAATGCTTGCATTTTCCTTGGGAACAATTTTGGATAGTGCAGCCCAAGCTGCAGATCCAGAGCATGTTGCTCAGTTGAAGCAGTCCAATGCTTGCGAAGGCTGTGATCTCAGTGGTGCAGATTTAAGCGGATTGATTCTCATCCATGCTAATCTTCGAAAGGCTAATTTACAGGGAGCGAACCTCCGCAATACATCACTATTATTGAGTAATTTGGAACAGGCTAACTTAGAAAATGCAAATCTAACTTCAGCCTACTTATATGGCAGCAATTTAGAAAATTCGAGGTTGGGCGGTACCGACTTTACACAGGCGATCTTACGTGGTGCAAAATTACAAGGTTCCAATGTGTGTGAGGCTAATCTATTGGGTGCAGATCTAACTGATGCTGATGTCAATTTAGAAGATTGTTCTGTTGAAGCAAACTCAACTATTCCGACGATCAATGAATAGAGATTGAATGGACTGTTAAATCTCAACTGATTTGAAATGCCAGCAAAATGACACTCCATGCTGACATAAACATAATTCTTATCTCAGGATCTCTGTAGACCTTAATTAGCAGTACTTTTAGCTTCAAAATTCAGGTTTTTGAGTATTTATAAGCCTGACCACAATACGGACAGAACCGATGTTTTACCAGTCGTAAATTTTAGTCATGTACTTATGCAGAAAGATTACGGGTAAGCTCTTCTAGTGTTAGCTCTGGGGTAAGAGGCTTAGTTACAACTCTTTATGAAGACAATAAAACCTGAATCTATAATGAAACGTCCCGAACAGCCCAGAAGCCATAAATATCGACAACTTCTCTTTGTCTTAATCCTCGTCTTCTCAGTGTCTCCATTTCTACAGTCAGGTATAGGCAGGATTGTGACAACTTTACTGTTGCTTTACACCATCATGGTGATTATCTACAGTTTTACTTTGCCCAAACTGCAGTTGTATCTCTATATCGTGATTGCCGTTATGGCTGCTTGCTTAGAAGTATGTGCCAGTTTGGGTTGGATTCCAAGATTGAATCAAACATTTGCAGTTATCAGTCAAGTCATCTTTGCCGCTTACCTTAGTGGCGCTGCCTATTGGATTGGGAGAGACATCTTTCGTACTCCTAAAGTGACATTAGACACAGTTAGGGGTGGCATTAGTGTCTATATGCTCATTGGTTTTGTATGGGCTTTACTGTATGGCATTGTCTCAACGCTCGATCCCTATGCCTTTTCTAAACCCCTTGTGCAACAACATTCCTTTCTGAAGGCCCTACATTTTAGCTTTACAACGCTCACTACTCTGGGCTATGGGGACATTGTGCCGGTGAGTGAAATTGCCTTAATCCTGACAAATTTGGAAGCCATTATTGGGCAGATGTACGTGACCGTCTTTATCGCAATTGTGGTGGGTGGTTATCTGCTCCAACAAAGATAGGCAGCCAGTTGACACTCTCCTACTAAACCGTTAGATATAGCCAGAGATTTTTGTTCCGCAGACTATTAGCTATGCAGCCTCATCTGCAATTACAAAAGGCTTCAGAACTGGCAACAAGATCGCTGTAGACCTAAATTAGCAGTATTTTAAGACTGCAAAATTTAGGTTTTTGTGTATTTATAAGCCTGACCACAATAAGGACAGAAACGATGTTTTAGAGATGTAATTAGCTCATTGCAGCTTTCACAGCGATTTCGTAAACGCTCACCACACTCAAAACAAAATTTCGCTCTTACATTCGTCCACAGAGCATCAGGAGGCGTTCCGGGCACCCAGCATTTTGGACAGAATTTTATGGCATGAACCACCTCAACTGAACTGCCTTTATACACACTCTCCAAATACTCTCCAGGGACTTGTAAAGCATAGGCCAAACCGTTGATGGTTTTACGATTCAGCTTAGTTGTCTTGCCTCGTTCTAACTTGCCAAGACTTTGGACATGCAGATCCGCTTTTAAGGCAACCTGCTTCTGAGTCATCCCTAACCCTTCTCGCAAACGGCGGACATATTCTGC
>NZ_JANQOY010000067.1 GCF_028285565.1 Acaryochloris sp. IP29b_bin.148 | reverse complement strand
CCAAGTCCCCACCAGGGAGCCAACAACGACAACAGTGAGAGCGACTAACAGTCCACCATTGCCCCAGGCTTGAAACTTGGGTTCATGTTTACCAAAGCGAGGGCCAAAGTAAAGCCCTGCCGCTAACCAGCAGGTGGCAATCCAAAAGACTGCAATCTGTAGGTGCCAGGTGCGGGAGGCGGCGTAGGGCATAAATTGTTGAATCGGGACTCCATAAAAACCATCGCCTTCGACAGCATAGTGGGCGGTCACCATGCCCATCAAGATTTGGACTAAAAATAGGATCATGGCCACCCCAAAAAAGAGGGTTGTCACTTTTTGGCTGGGGGTAGCGAGGCGAATAGCGGGGCGGGTAGTAACGGGCTGCACGTCTTCCGCATCTTCTTGGGTAATGTAGACGAACAGAAAAAAGGCAATGGCCGCAATTAAGACCACCACTGACACAATGGACCAGATTAGAAATTGCCCTGGGGCTTGATTGCCGATCAAATCATCGTGGGGAAAGTTAGCGGTATAAGAAAAGGGCGCATTGGGCCGGTTGGCTGAGGCTGCCCAGGCCGTCCAGCTAAAAAAGGCAGTGACTGAGTGGATTTGTCCTTCATCAGTAAACCAGCCACTAGGAATAGAGTGAATGGAAGAGCCTTGAGAAAGCAGAGTTTGATAATCTTCAAAGACCTGTTGTAGCCCTTGGGTTTGGGCCGATGTTAGGGCCAAGGTGTCTGAGTTGGCATCGTAACGATTGGCCTTAAAATCCTCCTGGACTTGGACGGTCAGGGTGGCGCGGTCAATCGCTGATAATTGTTCGAAATCTGCTTGACTGAAGTCCGGATCACCGTCATATAGGACACCCGCAGTGGCTAATCCCCAGCGATGGAGGACATCTGCGGTCCAGTCTGGCGCTAGATAGCTGCCATGTCCCCAGATGCTGCCAATATGCTGGCCACCTCGGGCCAGGTAGGTTTCTTGACCCGTTTGAATCTCGGTTTGGGTAAGGATCGTTTCCTGCTGAGGGGACACGATCTGAGCGGGGATGGGCGGTGCATTTTTATAAATGGCTGCCCCCGCTGTGAGTAGAACGGTAAAGGTGACGATACAAATCAGGGCTAGCCATGCGGGTAAGCCCATCGAGGGGCGACGCGATCGCAAGTTCGTCGCTACATTGGTATCTAAGGTTGGGTTGGCCATTGTTGCTATCCCCAAAAACGGTATTGCTCCTCACAGCCAATTGCTTGAGCAGAGCGGAGTTGAGCCCTGAGGATCGTCCGGTGCTGGGCTGGAGGAGATGTCTCTCACTGTAGGAGACCCAGTCCGACTCAATCTTTGACTTAAGTCAAGGGGCCAATTAAAAGATGCTTAAATCTGAGGTCTGATCCCTAAACATGGCCAGGATAATGCGGAGTCTATGGGGAGTACTAATGTGCTGAAGGGATTGCGAGCCATATATCGTTTGAATTCTGGGCAGAGTGTAGGTAGATGATAGATACCGCTAACGTGGCTACTTGGTTGGAGACAACCTTGATTTTCCGAGGTTTATCTCCAGAACAACGTCAATCCCTAACCCAAATTGCTCAACTGCAACACTTTAAAAAGGGAGAGCAGATTTTCCGCCAAGACCAAGAGGCAACGGGGTTCTATGTGGTGCGAACGGGCCGGGTCAAAGTCTTTCAGATGTCTGCCAATGGTAAAGAACAGATTTTGAATATTTTTACCGAAGGCGATAACTTTGCGGATGTTCCCGCTTTAGATGGTCAGGTCTTCCCAGCTTCCGCTGCAGCCTTGGAACCTGCGGATCTTATCTTCTTTCCCCGCTACCCCTTCCTGGATTTTCTTCACCACAGCCCCGAGGTGGCGGTAAAAATGTTGATTAGCCTCTCCAGTCACCTGCGCCATCTGGCCCAACTGGTCGAGCAATTGTCGTTTAAAAGTGTGCCTCAGCGACTGGCAACCTACCTATTAAACCTGGGCAATACGGTTGGCGATACGGTATCGGATACGCTCCGGGATACCGCTGCGAGATCCCGATCTACTGCCCCTGACACGGTGTATCTAGATTTAACTAAAAGTCAACTGGCGGCACGGCTAGGAACCATTCCCGCTACCCTGTCTCGGGCATTTTATCAGCTCAGTCATGATGACATTATTGCGATCGCAGGTCCCAAGGTGACGATACTCGATCGCGATCGCCTGGTCGCCTTGAGTCAGTCCCCAGACGCTTCCGATTAGATGCCTTGTTCCGTGGCAGACACTTCACCAAAACTAATTTGCTCAGAGGAATAAGACTGGGGCTCAATATGAATGGTGGCCCGGACAGGGGCATACTTTTGCTCCAGAATCGATTCCACTTCTTCCGTGATGTTATGGGCCACTTCAACGCTATCTGAGTCAACTACCAGGTGCATTTCGATAAAAGATTGACGTCCCAACAATCCCCGAGAGGCAATATCGTGACAGTTGAGTACCCCAGGTACATTAATCACCGCGTCATGGATGGCTTCTGGGGCAATGGCCATTTCATCCACCAGCCAGGGCAAGTTATGCTGCAACACAGACCAGCCACTCGCAAAGACTAAAACGCAGACAGGGAAGGCCAACACCACATCAACCCACTGATAGCCAAACCCCACACCCACAAGACCGAGCATGACCATGGCGGTGACCCAAATATCGCTCATCGTATGTTGTGCATCCGATAGCAGAATACTGCTGCCGACCCGCTCACCCACACGGCGTTCGTACACCGCCACCACAATATTGATGCCCAATACCACCAGCAATAGCTCTAAGACTTGGGGAGACATCTCCACAGGAGATTCATGGTTGAAGAGGTGTCCCACCGCCCCTTCTAAAATTTCAAAGCAGGCAATTCCTAAAAATGCCGCAATGCCCAAAGCTCCAATGGCATCAAATTTCTGGTGTCCATAGGGATGTTCGCGATCCGGTTCGGGGGACGCCAGTCGATTCATCGTCAATCCCAGAACATTATTGGCACTATCAGTAATGCTATGAAGGGCATCGGCAAATAAACTAAGGGACCCTGTCCACCATCCCAGGCCAGCCTTAATTAGCATCACGGTCACATTTAAAAACAGGACTGTGACGAGCACATTGCGCACATCTTGGCGATTATCGAGGGTCATAGGGCTACTGGGGCTGCTTTTATTTAGGAACTGCTATTGAGATCATCATCAGTCATAAATACGGCTTACTGCAACTATATAGAAGCAAATAGAACCAGTGATTTTATTGATTTAAATCAAAAATATTATTCATTGTTATAGAGCCTCTAAACCTTATGCTTCCCATGAATGAATTGCAGTGAGGGTATTTCAGAGTTCTAACTAGTAATGAGTTCGTTAAAACAGTCTAAAAAGTGTAGACACTAAAAGGCTACTTATTGATAATAACTATTAATTAACTGAACCTTGCTTGTTTGATTTCATCCCGGTACGGATGAGTGAGATGAGGATAGCTATCAATTGGGTTCTAGCTAACTACTGCGATCTGCAGTGAAGTCTTAATTTGTTGCACCAGATATATTGCTTTGAATGCTGCTGGCTATTTGTATGAGCAGTAACTTCTTTATTTCTGTGTTTCGGAAATTCTATTCGTGACTATAAATTCCCACATTTCCGCCAGTTTTTACCAAAGCCTGGCCAAAACTCAACCACCACAACACCTGTGGATTGTTGGCTATCGAAATGGTGCCAAGACGACTCAACTGATTGGTATGGGCCTAGCCCCTGGAACCGCCATTGAAATCTTGCAGCGGGTAGCTGGCAATTTAGTGGTTCGTATTGGCGAAACCCGTATTGGTCTCAATCAGCAAATTGCCGAGCAAATTTTAGTGACGGATCAGCCGTTGAAGGATCCAGAACAAACCATGGGAGACCCCGCCAAGATGGAACAAACTGCCCCCTTAACCCTTAAGGATCTACAGCTTTATCAAACCGGCAAGGTCAAAGGCTTTGCCGATACCCATACCCCAGACCTAAGAGCCTATAAAAAGAAGCTATTGGCCATGGGCCTCACCCCAGGGACTGAATTTACTGTGACCCATATTGCCCCCCTCGGTGACCCCGTAGAAATCAAAATTCGAGGGTTTCGGCTTAGCCTTCGTCAAGCGGAAGCGGCTTTATTGATTGTCCAAGAGGTGCAGGAATAGCGATGTCAACACCGACCATTGCCTTAATTGGTAACCCTAATTGTGGTAAAACCACTCTTTTTAACGATTTAACCGGAACGAACCAGCGAACGGGGAATTGGCCAGGGGTGACCGTTGATCAAAAAACGGGACACTATCACTACAACGGCACCAAAACGACGGTGGTGGATTTGCCCGGGGTGTATTCCCTAGATGGCGAAGATGACAGTACGGGGTTAGATGAAGTGATTGCCCGCGACTATCTGCTGTCCACCAAAGCCGATTTAATCCTGAATATTGTTGATGCCTCCAATCTGGAGCGCAATCTCTACCTCACCACCCAGATTATGGAAATGGGATTGCCCATGGTGGTGGCCTTAAACATGATGGACATTGCTCAAGATCGCGACTTGGATATTGATGCGCCCGTGTTATCCCAGCGGATGGGCTGTCCTGTGAGTACCATGAGTGCGTTCCTAGGGGAGGGCATCCACGAAATCAAGGACATTATTAGCCACTATGTTGATGATCCGAAAAATCATCCCACCTTTGTTACCTACCCTGCGGTGATTGAGGATGCCATTCATCAGCTAGAGCCTATTGTCCAGCAGCAGGGGCATAATTCCAAAATTGCCCCTCGCTGGACCGCCTTGAAGCTGCTGGAATATGAAAATCGGGTGGCCCCAGAGTTGCAGGGGCAGCAGCTGGAGCAAATTATTGCCAAACATCGCCGCCAAGTTCACCAGTTATTGCATGAAGATATCGATATTTTGGTGGCGGATACCCGCTATGGCTATATCCGCAGTCTCATGCAAGCAGCGGTTCAACAAACCCATCAGGTCAGCCACTCCAAATCGGATCAGATTGATCAGGTCGTCCTTAATCGCTGGATTGGCATTCCCCTATTTTTGTTGGTGATGTATTTGATGTTTTTTATCGCCATCAATATCGGTGGAGCCTTTATTGACTTTTTCGATATTACCGTGGGGACATTGTTTGTTGATGCGCCTCAAACCTGGCTGGAATCCATCGGTACACCGGGCTGGCTCACGGGTATCGTCACGGCAGCGGGGAGTGGCATCCAAACCGTCGCAACGTTTATCCCCCAAATTGGCCTGCTGTTTCTGATTCTGGCGTTGCTAGAAGATTCAGGCTATATGGCCAGAGCCGCGTTTGTGATGGATAGGCTGATGCGGTTTGTGGGCTTGCCGGGTAAGTCTTTTATTCCCATGCTGGTGGGGTTTGGCTGCAATGTCCCCGCGATTATGGCGACTCGGACTTTGGAAAACCGACGCGATCGTCTGATGACGATCATGATGAATCCGTTTATGTCCTGTGGGGCCAGGTTGCCTGTATATGCGCTGTTTGCAGCGGCCTTTTTCCCTCGCAATGGTCAGAATTTGGTATTTGGCCTATACCTAATTGGGATCGCTGCTGCCGTCTTTACCGGGTTTGTGATGAAAAACACGATTATGCAGGGCGAGGCCTCCCCACTGGTAATGGAATTGCCCCCCTATCACATCCCAAAAATCAAAGGGGTTTTTCTACGAGCCGGAGACCGACTCAAAACCTTTTTGCTGAAGGCCGGGAAGATGATTGTGCTGATGGTGATGGTTCTGGCCTTCTTAAATTCCGTGGGCACCGATGGCTCCTTTGGTCAGCAGGATAGCCAGAAATCGGTATTGTCAGCCAGCAGTCGCACCATTACACCTGTATTTGCCCCTATGGGCGTTCAAGCTGAGAATTGGCCAGCGACGGTGGGCATTTTTACAGGTGTCTTTGCCAAGGAGGCCATGGTGGGATCGTTGGATTCTCTCTATGGTCAACTGGCGGAAGAAGCAGCACCCAGCGAGGTAGATCCTCCCTTTAATTTTGGTGAGAATCTTCAGGCTGCCTTGGTTAGCATTCCGACCAATATGGTCAGTTTGGGGAATCAATTGCTCGATCCGTTGGGATTAAATGTTGGTGATGTCCAAGATCAGAGTGCAGTGGCTGAGGAACAAGAACTCTCTACGAGTACCTTTGGTCAAATGGCGCAGCGATTTGGTACTTCAACGGCGGCTTTTGCCTACCTGTTGTTTGTGCTGATGTATTTTCCCTGTGTCGCAGCAACCGGGGCGGTTTATCGAGAGACCAATTTAGGGTGGACGGCCTTGGTCGCCGCTTGGACCACGGGGTTGGCCTATTGGGTGGCGACCATGTTTTATCAGATGGCTACGTTTGCCCAGCATCCAGGATTTTCGACTGTCTGGATTGGTGGCGGGATAGTGGCCATGGTTGCGGTGATTGGCTTGCTTAAGACCCTTGGTGCCAACCGTACTACGGTCACCATCAGCCCTAAGCAAACGACAAGTAGACCGAAAGCGACTGCAGGCAAAAACTAAGTGACAACCCGACTTGTATGGCAATTTGAGGGATGACCATTATGATTTTGCAGGACGTTCAAGACTTTATCCATAACGGTCATCTCGTTTCTTTGGCGGAGATGGAGCTGCATTTCCATATGGAGGGCGACGCCCTGCAGCCAATGATCCTCAAACTGATTCGTAAAGGGCGGGTACGGCGAACCCCTGTTCCTACCAAGTGTCATGGGTGTACTGCTTGTGATGACCGTGCTCTGACGTTTTATGAATGGATAGATGAGCGAACCAGACGTGAATCGCCTCATGGGTCTCGATGTTCTATTCCTTGCTGCCAAGATCAGCCCATCCATAGCTGAGAATCTGAGCTGATTAATCTTGTGTAGCAGATCCATAAAGAGTTCTTGAGATTGCAGGCTGTGCAGGTATTTCCGATTAAGATCGAAGTAGAGTGTACTGTGCCTTGAAAGCGATCCATCTAGACAGGGATGAAGCCATGATGACAGGGATGAATCGAGAAGATTTTGTTGCCCAATACGCTTCAGGGAAACGAGATTTTTCAGGGGTTAATTTGCGTGGTATAGCCCTCAGTGAAATGGATTTGAGTGCAGTGAACTTTCAAGATGTCTACTTGGCAGGGGCAGATCTAGAGTCTGTAGATTTGGGCGAAGCCAATTTGCAAGGCTCTAATCTCAGAGGAGCAGACTTGGGAGGAGCCTTTTTGCAAAATGCCAATCTTAAAGGAGCCGATCTGCGTGGGGCTAATTTGATGGGGACGGATCTGAGAGAAGCCGATTTGGATGAGGCTCGATTGGCTGCTGCGGATTATGATCGCAATACCCATTTCCCCACAGGATTTCACCCCGAAACGGCGAAGATGCATCTGGTTGCTTAGGGTTTCAATTCCTAGAAACCCTGATTTAGATTGGGTTCAGGATTCAGCTAGTTTGGTTAGCGGATGGTATTGCAGGTGCGATGCTCAAGGAGCGGCCTTCAGCCATCGCACACCCCTCAGCCTGCTCCCTAACATCAGTAACATCCCCCTGTAGACTCAACTACAGTGTTCATAGCAAGACTGAGCAATGGCCCAATCTTCCTGGGTCTTAATCACCAATACCCTCACTTTTGAGTCAACCGTCGCAATATCTTGATCTTCCGGAGAATTTTGATTCAGGCTCAGATTTAGCTTTAGCCCCAAAAAAGCGAGCGCTTTACAAGTTTCAGCTCGCACTGAAGCAGAATGCTCTCCAATACCGCCCGTAAACACTAAGGCATCAACTCCACCTAAGCTGATCAGCATGGACCCCAAACAAGCTTTCAAGCGATGGAGATATAAGTCTCGCGCTAGCTTAGCTTGGGCATTGCCTTGAGCAATGGCCTGCTCAATCTCCCGCAGGTCATGGGAAATCCCTGAGATCCCCTTTAAGCCAGAGGCTTTATTTAGCATGTGATCTAGCTGATCGGCATCATGTCCTTGCCGCATCAGATGAATCAAAATTCCTGGATCAATCGACCCCGAACGCGTACCCATCATCAATCCTTCTAAGGGGGTGAAGCCCATCGAGGTGTCGATACTCTGACCTTGCTTGACTGCTGTCAGAGATGCTCCATTTCCTAAATGACAAATAATCAGGCGGTCCACACCTCGGTCCAGAATTTCTGCCGTTCGCTGCGTGCAATATTGATGACTAATGCCATGAAACCCATACCGACGAATGCCTTGTTGCTGCCAATCATAGGGACCGGGATAGATGGCTGCAACCTCGGGAAGATGACTGTGAAAAGCAGTATCGAAGACGGCTACTTGGCGAACATTTCCCAACAGCTGTTCGATCAATTCAATCCCTTCTAAGTTGGCGGGATTATGGTTGGGGGCTAAGGGAATCAGATCTGCGATCGCAGTTTTAACCTCCGATGTCGCCACCACACTAGATTGATAATCTTGCCCCCCATGCACCACACGATGACCCACGACATTAATGTCCTGTGGGTTTTGGATGACCTGGGTCGGTCCATGCCATAGGGTTATCAAGAGATTTGAGAGTGCATCAAAACGTGATACCGAGGAGAGGTCTTTTTCGATGTCTCCTCGTTCTGTTGTGACCCTTAACGATGCATGGTTTGGATCATGCCAATCTAACTGGGCTTCCCAAAGGGGAGGTGGTGGATGATCAGGGAGAGACCCTTCAATCGCGTAAAGGCAGCATTTGTGGCTACTAGAACCGGCATTGAGAACTAAAATCTTCATGGTCTGGCCCACAGATGGCTGGTAACGAGAAGTGTACATTGCAGCGTTAAATGACGCTTTTCCAGAATTAGTGTTGCAAGACTAAAACCTAAAAACTTCACCCTGGAAAGGGTTTGATGCATAATGCCCCTTTCCCACATTCAGGTGGTATTGCTTTAATTAAGTGCCATTTGTTCACAGAGCATTTCGGAGTTTTCTGAAATTAAGTGTCGTTCCTTTTCAAGGTAGTCTCGTGACACGCTGACCACAATTGAAAAAGTCGATGGCCTGCCCGGATAAATGTCAATGAGCCAGTGGTTCAGTGATTCAGTGGTTTAACTGTCGTGCTCTAAGTACTGCGACCAGGCGAGTCGACGTTCGCCGCCTTCCTCAAAAATGATGGCTGTTTTACCCCTCACGTTAAGCACCCCCTTAGCTGCCATGCACTTGCCATTAGGAACAAAAATAGAGTTAGAAGCGAGTGGAATTGGATCACCAAAATCCTTCAGTCTAAACAGATCTGTGCCATCTGCGACACCACCTCCAGTGACACACCAAACACCTCCCCTGGAGTAATCGCATATAACAGCATCCTCAACGGCTTTGCATTTATTTTGATCTACTTTAGGTACGCTTCTTGGAAGGTCAAAGTTGTTCGAGCTGTACTTGGTGCTGCTAGGCTCAAAGAATCCTATAGCAGAAAAAATATATGAAACTGCCATGAGTGCTATAGGAACACCGAAGACGACGGCTAAACATCCTAAGCATCCATTCGTAGACGCAGTTTGTGGCGCTGTAGATGTAGCGTCTTGTTCGGTTGAATTTTGTTCGGATGGATTTTGTTGGGTCATAAATGGTATCTCGTGATAGTGGATATATAAATGTTGGTAATTCATATGTTGATAAGCCTATGACTCAGTGAAGCGGCGCACCAACGTCTGCATTGATCTGTTAGATAATGGTGCCTGGACGCATTGGGTCGTTGTATGCAGTGTTCCCTTGTAGTAGCTGACGGTTAAAATCTCGACCGTTAGAAGCGAGGCCGATCTCAGCAGTGCTAACCTCCACGATGCTGCCCTCTTCGAGGCCAACACTGGCAAATCTTAAAATAGAACTGAGAGTCTAGAACGTGGGAAGAAATCTTGGCCTTCCAACAGTAATTTTTAGTGAACTGCTAGCAAAAGGGATACAGACTTTTCCCTTGTAAATTGGTATTGCAAAATTATCTCAGAGCTATTTATCTTGCACTTCTGTTTTAGACATTAATCGTGCAAAACGGACAAATAATTATTCTGCAATGTCCAAGAAGACTTGGCATGAAAACGAGACTACTCAGCCTCAATCTCGGAAACCCGGAGTTTGTGAAGGATGGCCATATTCTTTGCCACATTTTCCTGCATCCGCTGCCTTGCCATCCGGTAAGAGTTCTGTTAGCTCCAAGGAACTGAGGCCCAGATGGCTGAGTTCAAGCTGCAGCTCGTGGATATCATGGTGGCGCAGTGTCAGATAGTGGAGGAGATTACGAGCACTATTGCGATGAGAGGGAGCGATGCGCTGGAGAGCAATTTCTAATGATTAAGGCGCGCACTTTGAGCTGTTCCAGCGCCCGAATGGCACTCTCAATGCGCGGAGCATCGATATTATTCACAGACGCCAACATAGGGCCATGTCCAGTTGACAATCTCATCTTGATCCTTACCCTGCTCATGGGCATAGGCGAGACATTCGATGATCTTGTTGCGCATCCGTTCCTTAGCATGGCCCGCTGCTGACCCCAGCTTTGGCACCCGATCAATCACATCAATCACCAGGTTAAAGCGATCCACCTCATTTTTAATCGCTAACTCCAGGGGGGTATTAATATTACCCTGCTCCTTATAGCCCCGCACATGAATGCGCTCTTGGTGAGAGCGGCGATAGACCAGCTTATGAATCAGCCAGGGATAGCCATGAAAGTTAAAGATGATCGGTTTATCAGGGGTGAACAGGGAGTCAAAGTCTCGATCGGATAACCCATGGGGATGTTCGCCTTCAGACACTAACTTAAACAGATCCACTACATTGACAAAGCGAACCTTTAGCCAAGGAAACTCCTCCCGCAGAATAGCCGTTGCCGCTAGGGCCTCCATGGTGGGAATATCGCCACAGGAGGCCATCACCACATCGGGCTCATCGGGTTCAGTGCCACAGTCATCATTGCTGGCCCATTCCCAAATGCCGATGCCCTTAGTGCAGTGAGCAACCGCTTCATCAATGGATAGATACTGTAAATGTTTTTGTTTATCCGAAATGATCACATTGATATAGTCCACACTCCGAAAACAGTGATCGGCGACGGACAGCAAACAGTTGGCATCCGGTGGAAAGTAAAGCCGCACCACATCTGGACTCTTATTAGTCACCAAGTCCACATAGCCTGGATCTTGGTGACTAAAGCCATTATGGTCCTGTCGCCAAACCAGGGAGGACAGCAAAATATTTAATGATGACACCGACCGTCGCCAAGGAACATGATTGCGGCAGATATCTAACCACTTTGCATGTTGGTTAAACATGGAGTCCACGACATGGGCAAAGGCTTCATAGGTATGGAACAGGCCATGGCGTCCGGTTAATAAATAGGTTTCTAGCCAGCCCTGGAGTGTATGTTCACTGAGCATTTCCATCACCCGACCATCCCGAGACAGTTCGGTCCCGTCTTCGTCTTCGGGATACAGGTCGGCCATCCAGACTTTCTTCGTGACTTGATACACATCTTGAAGACGATTGGAGGCTGTTTCATCAGGACCCATTAACCGAAAGTTGTTGGGATTCTTGCGGATAATTTCCCGCATAAATATCCCTAAAGCCTTGGTGTTTTCAAAGGCGACGGTGCCATGCTGCTCCCCAATATCAATGGCGAGATCCTGGAAACTAGGAAGTTTTAGGGCTTTCCGCAATAAGCCTCCATTGGCATGGGGATTAGACCCCATACGACGATTGCCGATGGGTGCCAGGTCTTTTAGCTCGGCCATTAAGGTTCCGTTTTCGTCAAACAACTCCTCCGGCTTATAGCTACGCATCCATGCTTCCAGCTTTTGCAGGTGATCGGGGTTATCCTGCATACCACCCATGGGAACCTGGTGCGATCGCCAAAAGTCTTCGACTTTTTTACCATCTACTTCTTTAGGCCCTGTCCAGCCTTTCGGGGTGCGCAGGACAATTATGGGCCAGCGGGGGCGCTCCAGGGTGCCGTTGATGCGAGCCTCTCGCTGTACCTTTTTAATCGTGAGAATGCATTCCTCCATGACGGCGGCCATCTTTTGATGCATTTCCGCCGGGTTTTTGCCTTCGACAAAATAAGGGGTATAGCCATAGCCTCGGAATAAGGACTCCAGTTCTTCATGGGAGATGCGGGCTAAAAGGGTGGGGTTGGCAATCTTGTAGCCATTGAGGTTGAGTACAGGCAACACTGCCCCATCCCGAGCAGGATTGATAAATTTATTAGAATGCCAAGACGTTGCTAGGGGGCCGGTCTCCGCTTCACCATCCCCCACCACACAGGTCACAATCAGATCGGGATTATCTAAGATGGCACCATAGGCATGGGACACGCTGTAGCCCAGCTCTCCCCCCTCATGGATGGAACCGGGGGTTTCCGGGGTGACATGGCTGCCAATAAAGCCAGGGAAAGAAAACTGCTTAAAGAACCGTCGCATCCCTTCTGCATCTTCGCTTTTATCGGGATAAATTTCTGAGTAGGTGCCCTCCAAGTAGACAGGCCCCAGGACACCCGGCGCACCGTGACCTGGACCCGCCAAAAAAATCATATCCAGAGCATATTTTTTAATCAGTCGGTTGCAGTGAATATAGGTAAAGCTCAGGGCTGGAGAGGCACCCCAGTGTCCCAGTAAGCGATGCTTGACATGGGCAGATTGGAGCGGTTCTTTCAGCAGGGGGTTATCGCGTAGATAGATCATGCCTACGGCCAGATAGTTGCAGGCTCGCCAATAGGCATCAATATTTTGCAGCTCTAACTCGCTGAGGGGGTTGGATGTTGGGGCAATAGGTGTGTGAACCATCTTCTTTTCGTCCTCCGAGGAATATATTAGGTATTAGCCCAGATTGAGACTGGGAGACAGGTACTTGCTCTCAGTCTCGATTGCTCAACCGTTCTCTACGGGCGTGAGGTTGATATTTTTACCGAGCAGGGCCTGATTATGAGCTGCGGCTTCCAAAGCAATCTCCGTGGCTAAAGTCGTCGATGGGGATTGGTTGTGGTAAGCCTCTAGGTAGAGGGCTTTTAGATCGCGAATCAAAGGATAGCGAGGATTGGCCCCTGTGCACTGATCGTCAAAGGCTTGTTCTGACATTAGATCCAGATGCTCAAAGAAGGTCTGCTCATCGACGGATAGGACCTCCTGAATCGAGGCTGGAATATCCAGCTCTTGCTTCAGGTGCTCGATGGCGACAATTAGGTGCTCCACTTTTTCATCGGCGGTGGTTCCCCCTAAGTTGAGGGAATCTGCGATCGCAGCATAGCGACCCTTAGCCTGGGGATATTCATACTGGGGAAAAATAGCTTGCTTAAAAGGGGCATCCGTGGCGTTATAGCGGATCACATGGGAAATCATCAACGCATTGGCTAACCCGTGGGGCACATGGAACGTAGATCCCAATTTGTGGGCCAGAGAGTGGCAAATTCCTAGGAAGGCATTGGCAAAGGCCAGGCCAGCAATCGTTGCCGCGTAGTGGACTTTTTCTCGGGCTTCTGGATCAGCACTACCCTGATGATAGGCTCTGGGCAAGTAGGTCATTAATAAACTAATAGCTTCTAAGGCCAGTCCATCCGTGAACTCCGTTGCCAAGACCGATACATAGGCTTCCAGGGCATGTGTGAGGGCATCAACTCCGCCGTAGGCCGTTAGCTTTTTGGGCATATTGAGGACTAGCTCAGGATCGACAATGGCCATCGTCGGAGTTAGGGCATAGTCAGCCAAGGGATATTTGATGCCCACTCGATCATCCGTAACCACAGCAAAGGGAGTAACCTCTGACCCAGTGCCCGAGGTGGTGGGGATGGCCACTAGGATGGCTTTATTCCCCAAAGGCGGCAGTTCATAGACCCGCTTGCGGATATCCATAAACCGCATGGCTAGACCATCAAACTCGACTTCAGGATGCTCATACATCAGCCACATCACCTTAGCTGCATCCATGGGTGAGCCGCCGCCCAGGGCAATAATTACGTCGGGTTGGAAGGTATTAATGACATCTAATCCCCGTTTCACCGTGGACAGGTCTGGATCGGGTTCGACATCGAAAAACAGATGATGCTCTATCCCCAGTTGATCTAAGGTCTCGGTAATTTCCTTGGTCAGCCCCAAATCGAATAGAGGGCGGTCGGTGATGATAAAGGCCCGCTTTTTCTCGGACAGATCTCTCAAGGCAACGGGGATACAGCCGTATTTGAAGTAGATTTTTGGGGGCACCCGAAACCACAGCATATTTTCCCGCCGCTCGGTGACGGTTTTGATATTGAGCAGATGCTGAACGTTGACATTGCCGGAGATGGAGTTGCCGCCCCAGGTGCCACAGCCTAGGGTCAAAGACGGATCGAGCTTAAAGTTATAGAGGTCGCCGATGGCCCCTTGGGAAGAGGGGGTATTGATCAAGACTCGGGCCGTGGCGAGTTCAGTTTCAAAAATGCGGATGCGATCGCAATTGGATGCCGCCGTATACAACACGGAGGTATGGCCGCGACCGCCAAAGTTGACCAACTGTTTGGCTTGATCCACGGCATCGGTAAAATCCGTGGCCCGATACATGGCCAGAATTGGGGACAGTTTTTCATAGGCAAAGGGTTCACTACTGCCAATAATGGAGACTTCGCCAATTAAGACCTTATGGCCCTGGGGACCTTCAATTCCCGCTAAGTTAGCCAGCTTTGAAATAGGCTGACCCACAATGGCCGGATTTAACTTGCCGTTCTTCAAGATGGTCTGGGCGACTTTATCCTTTTCTGCTGGCGTGAGGAAGTAAGCCCCTCGCTTACAAAACTCCTGTTTAACCTGCTCGTAGACCGCCTCGGTCACCACCACTGACTGCTCGGAAGCGCAGATCATGCCATTGTCGAAGGTTTTACTGAGCAAAATGGAGCTAACTGCAACTTGGATGTCTGCTGTCTCATCAATCACCGCAGGGGTATTGCCTGCACCGACCCCTAAGGAAGGATGTCCCGACGAGTAAGCCGCTTTGACCATACCGGGACCACCGGTAGCCAGAATCAATTTGATATCGGCATGCTGCATTAGGGCTTGAGAGAGGTCCAAGGTGGGTTCGTCAATCCAGCCGACGATATCGGGGGGTGCCCCGGCTTTTAGAGCGGCATCGCGGATAATTTCAGCCGCTCGCACCGTACAGTGCTTGGCCCGAGGATGGGGAGAAAAAATAATGGCGTTGCGGGTCTTGAGACAGAGCAACGCCTTAAAAATAGCGGTTGAAGTGGGGTTGGTGGTGGGGATAATCCCGGCCACAATGCCTAGGGGTTCCGCCACTTTTTGGATGCCGTAATGGGCATCCGCTGACACGACGCCGCAGGTTTTTTCGTGTTTGTACTTGTTATAGATATATTCGGACGCAAAGTGGTTTTTGATGACCTTGTCTTCAATCACCCCCATTCCCGTTTCAGCCACAGCCTGTTTAGCTAGGGGAATGCGTTCGGCATTGGCTGCGATCGCAACCTGCTTAAAAATATGGTCTACCTGCTCCTGGGTATAGGTGGCATAGGCTTCCTGGGCTTGCTTTACCCGGGCAATCAGATCTTCTAGGGAAGGGATGTCGATTACTTGAGGCTGGGATAAAGTTGTCATCATGTGTGCTCCTTAGGTAAAGGCAATCCGGTTCAAATCGCGCGGGGTCAGCGGACCGATACCCCATACTCACGAAACTGGAGGCGAACCCGTTCAACTAGCTCAGGGGAGGGGGGCGGAGTCTCTTTGAGGTGGTAGTCGTAGCTCAACTGCTCCCATTTGTAGGCTCCCATTTGGTGGAAGGGCAGAACTTCCACTCGTTCAATATTGGTGAGGGAGGCGACAAACTGAGCCAGACCCGCCACATTTTCTCCGTCATCCGTTAGACCTGGCACCAACACAAACCGAATCCAGGTGGGTTTGCCAATTTGATGCAGATAGCGAGCAATACAGAGGGTGGGCTCTCGCGACACCTGGGTGACCTGGATAAACCGCTGGGGGTCGTAGGATTTGATATCTAATAGCACCAGATCGGTATATTGCAGGACCTGCTGAGCGCTGGTTAAATCTGAGAAGCCTGAGGTATCTAAAGCGGTATGAATCCCTAATGCCTGACATTGGCGCATCAGTTCCGCGACAAATTCAGGCTGAAGTAAGGGCTCCCCCCCACTCACAGTGACGCCGCCACCAGATGCCTGCATATAGGATCGATAGCGTTGAATCTCTGCTATCAATGCCTCGACGGTCGTCACCTGTCCACCTGTTATATCTCGGCAGTCTGGGTTATGGCAGTAGAGACAGCGCAAGGGACAGCCTTGCATAAACACTACAAATCGCAGCCCTGGGCCATCGACACTACCACAGGTTTCTACAGAATGGATGCGACCTGTCAGTCTGGAGTCGGGAGAGGAAACTGCCAGGAGAGAGGCAGGAGCTGAGATTGTTTCACCAGACGGTGACCGCTGATCTCGATGGGGCACAGAGTGATATTGCATCTGGTCTCTCCTTGCAGTTTTGTGACATCCGGTCCATGGACCAACCGTCAGTTTTGATCGACACCCGTCGTTTGAACTTCAACTTGGGCAATATTCATCTCAAACCTCCAGAGAACTCGAACGGGAGGGAAACTTCCCCTCAGCAGATTGAGGGGAAGCAGGGGTAGCTAGAATCGACTGTGAAAAGTACGGCTAACCACGTCCTGCTGCTGTTCGCGAGTCAGCTTGATAAAGTTGACGGCATAGCCAGACACCCGAATGGTCAGTTGCGGATACTTCTCGGGATGTTCCATAGCATCCAGTAGGGTGTCACGGTTGAGCACATTGATGTTGATATGCTGGCCCGTATTGTGGAAGTAGCCATCCAATAAGCCGACGAGATTACGGTCTTGGTCAGTCTCCCCTTTGCCCAAGGCCTGGGGCACGATGGAGAAGGTATAGGAAATGCCGTCTTGAGCATGTTCATAGGGAAGCTGGGCGACGGATTCGCAGGCTGCGATCGCACCCTTGGTATCACGACCATGCATAGGGTTCGCCCCTGGGCCAAAGGGTTCGCCCGCCTTGCGGCCATCGGGGGTGCTACCCGTCTTTTTGCCATAAACAACGTTGGACGTAATCGTCAGGATGGATTGGGTGGGCACTGCATCTCGATAGGTTGAGTGCTGGCGAACATGATTCATAAACCGCCGCACCACCTCCTGGGCAATCGAATCCACCCGTTCGTCATTGTTGCCAAAGGCCGGGTAGTTGCCCATTAACTCATAATCGATGGCCAGTCCGGCGTCATCGCGAATCACCTTGACTTGGGTATGTTTGATCGCAGAGAGAGAGTCCGCCACCACCGATAGCCCGGCAATGCCGCAAGCCATAGTGCGATACACATCACGATCATGGAGGGCCATTTCCAGGCGCTCATAACAATACTTGTCATGCATATAGTGAATGACATTGAGGGTGTTGACGTAGAGCTTGGCTAACCAGCCCATCAGCACGTCAAACTTGGCCATCACCTCGTCATAGTCCAGGATATCTGCGGTAATCGGTGCATAGGCAGGGGCGATTTGCTTCCCAGATTTTTCATCCTTGCCGCCGTTAATGGCATACAACAGCGCTTTCGCCAGATTCACCCGGGCTCCAAAGAACTGCATTTGTTTACCAATGCGCATGGCGGACACACAGCAGGCAATGCCATAGTCATCCCCATACTCCGTTCGCATCAAGTCATCGTTTTCATACTGGATAGAGCTAGTATCGATGGAAACTTGAGCACAGAACCGCTTGAAGTTGTTGGGCAGCTGTTCCGACCACAGCACGGTTAAGTTGGGCTCTGGTGCAGGGCCAAGATTATAGAGGGTATGGAGGAAGCGGAAACTGGTGCGGGTGACCAAGGTCCGTCCGTCCAGACCCATGCCCCCAATCGACTCGGTCACCCATACGGGATCACCGGAAAACAGTTCATTATAGGCCGGGGTGCGTAGAAACCGGACCATCCGCAATTTCATGACAAAGTGGTCAATCAGTTCTTGGGCTTGGGTTTCCGTTAAGGTGCCTTGGTTCAGATCTCGCTGAATATAAATGTCTAAAAAGGTGGAGACTCTACCCAGAGACATGGCCGCCCCATTTTGCTCTTTGATCGCCCCAAGATAGCCAAAATAGGTCCACTGCACGGCTTTTTGGGCGGTGGCAGCAGGCTGACCAATATCAAACCCATATTGCTTGGCCATCTCTTTTAGCTCTTGCAGGGCACGAATCTGCTCCGAAAGTTCTTCCCGTTGCCGAATCACGGTTTCGTTGAGTTCGTCTACTTCCAGAGATTGCAGCTGTTGCTGCTTATCGTTGATCAGAAAATCAACCCCATACAGCGCTACCCGGCGATAATCGCCAATAATCCGTCCCCGACCATAGGCGTCAGGTAACCCGGTGATAATGCCGGAGTGACGAGCCAACCGCATCTCATGGGTATAGGCATCAAATACTCCATCATTATGGGTTTTGCGGTATTGGGTAAAGGTCTTCAGAGTGTCTGGATTGAGTTGATAGCCATAGGCTTCTAAGGATTTCTGCACCACCCGAATCCCCCCGAGGGGCATAATGGCTCGCTTAAGCGGCTGATCTGTTTGTAAGCCGACAATGAGTTCGAGATCGGGAGCAATATAGCCCGGTGCATGGGCCGTAATCCCTGCCGGAACTTGAGTGTCGGCATCTAGAATGCCCTGTTGCCGTTCCACATCCATGGAAAAAGAGACTTTGTCCCAGAGTAACGAGGTGCGCTCGCTCGCTGCTGCTAAAAAAGTCTCATCTCCGACATAAGGGGTGTAGTTATTTTGAATAAAGGCACGGACGTTTACCTCTTTCGTCCACTGTCCGACCTGAAAACCTGTCCACTGTTTAAACATCGTGCAGGTACCTCCAGCTATCACACAAAAGTGATCATAAATAGTGAATTATTGTTGCTCGTGACGCTTCTGTGAATCGCGTATTTATCCTTGCTTTTAATATACAAAATTCGATTCTAAAGATCCGTGATTTGAGCAACAAAAGCCCACTTTAAATTATTTCTTAATTAACAACTTTAGTGTTTTCAAATGATCGATTAAAACAATACTTTTGTTGTTTTTGCAGCCAGCTTATTCTATAGGTAAGAGAATATAATGATTAGGCCAAGCCATATTTCAGATTTTAAAGGAGCCGTTCTATCCCTTGTAGGATAGTTGTCTTAAGAGAGTGTTGATATAACATCTCAGAAGCATCGAGAAGGAACAGCTCGAATAGATCTGATGATGATATGGCTGTAGAACTTCTCTTAAGACCTGATGAGTGATAGGTCTTAACCCTCTGTTAAAAAGATTGATCTATATGTAAATTAGTAACTTAATTGACTTAAGTCAAAAATGCTTCCGTCTAATATTTATATGTTCTTTTAATTTACAGGGGTGATTGTATTTTTGCTGACACTCAATCTAATTAGTAGTGATTATAATTCGGCCTGTCCGTTGCAATCGCCATGAAATAGACTTTAGACTCACGGATGCTCTACAACGCTTTCATCCAGTGCTCGTCGAGGCAGCCATCGCCTCAGCGGCCATCCCTAGTTCTTGAAGTTGATCTAAATCAAAGCTTCAGTCCCGGTCTCACTCAGCCCGTTATTTCTTAAACCCACCCTACCGACCTCTTCATTGCCTGACATAAGCCCATGATGACAACGAACGCCGTTGATCCGGCCCATGATATTCTTCGCTACGACTACACTCCCCTACAGCCTTTTTTTACCCCCCGACGGGTGGCTGTGATTGGCGCGACAGAGAAACCCGATAGTGTCGGTCGGACTCTCCTGTGGAATCTGATTAGTAGTCCCTTTGGCGGCACAGTGTTTCCTGTCAATCCTAAGCGGTCTAGTGTGCTAGGGATTAAGGCTTATGCAGATATTCTCTCGATTCCTGAGCCCGTCGATCTGGCCATTATTGCCATCCCTGCCTCCCGAGTACTGTCTGCAGTCCAGCAATGTATCCAAGCTGGGGTCAAAGGGGCGATTATTATTTCTGCGGGTTTTAAGGAAAGGGGTGAAGCGGGCCTGCACTTAGAACAGGAGATTTTGCACACCGCTCGTCAGGGCAACTTACGAATTATTGGTCCAAATTGCCTGGGCCTTATGTGTCCACCCTATGGTCTGAATGCTACCTTTGCCAGTACAATGGCGCGCCCTGGAAACGTCGGATTCTTGAGTCAGAGTGGCGCATTATGTACCTCGATTCTAGACTGGAGCCTCCGGGAAAATGTCGGATTTAGTGCCTTTGTCTCCATTGGCTCCATGTTGGATATCAGTTGGGGGGACTTAATCTACCATCTGGGTGACGACCCTCATACCCACAGCATTGTCATCTATATGGAATCGATTGGGGATGCCCGGTCCTTCCTGTCGGCAGCACGGGAAGTTGCCCTGAGTAAGCCGATTATTGTGATCAAAGGGGGGCGAACCCAAGAAGCCGCTAAAGCAGCTGCCTCCCATACAGGGGCGCTGATGGGCAGTGACGATGTTTTAGACGCCGCCTTCCGTCGATGTGGAGTGTTGCGGGTGAATACCATTGATGAACTCTTTAATATGGCCGAGGTGTTGGCGAAGCAGCCGCGACCCCAGGGGAATCGCCTGACCATCGTCACCAATGCTGGGGGACCGGGTGTCCTAGCGACAGATTCCTTAATTCGGGGAGGGGGCCATCTCACCCCCCTGGCACCCGAAACCCACCAGGCTTTAGATCGCTGTTTACCCGCTGAATGGAGTCACCATAATCCCATTGATATTTTGGGAGATGCTACCCCCGAACGCTACGCCCAAGCTCTCGAAGCTGCCGCCCAAGACCCAGGCAGTGATGGCCTACTGGTGATTCTGACCCCCCAAGCCATGACCGATCCCAAGCAAACGGCCCAAACCCTGATCCAAACGGCCCAAGGCATTCCCCATAAACCGCTATTGGCGAGCTGGATGGGTGGAGAGGATGTCGCGGCAGGGGAAGCCCTCCTCAATCAAGCGGGGCTGTTTACGCTGCCCTATCCCGATACCGCTGCTCAGTTGTTTAACCTAATGAGTCAATATAGCTATCGGCTGCGGTCTCTTTATGAAACCCCTGTGATTGAAGGTGCTGAGAATCTGGATCGGCAGCGCATGGAGCAGATATTAGGGGATGCTACGGCTTGCGATCGCACCCTCCTGAGCGAATGGGAATCCAAGCAATTCCTCCAGGCTTACAGCATTCCGACGGTGCCCAGCCATTTGGCTCAAACCTCAGAACAAGCGGTCGCGTATGCGGAGGCCCTCGGCTATCCCGTCGTTCTCAAACTCCACTCCCACACCATTACCCATAAAACCGATGTGGGGGGTGTCCATCTCAATCTCCAAAATGCCGCTGCTGTGCAAGGGGCCTTTGCGGCGATTCAAGAGAATATGCAGCCTTACGGTGAGCACGCCTTTTTGGGCGTCACGGTTCAACCGATGCTGGATTGCGATGGCTATGAACTGATTCTCGGCAGTAGTCCCGACCCGCAGTTTGGCCCTGTTATTCTCTTTGGGTTGGGGGGACAGCTAGTAGAAGTCTTTCAAGACCGAGCGTTAGGATTGCCCCCTCTTAATTCCACTTTAGCCCGCCGCCTGATGGAACAAACTAAAATTTATCAGGCGTTGCAGGGGGTCAGGGGCCATCAGTCTGTTGATTTGGCGCAATTGGAACAGATTTTAGTCAAGTTTAGCCACCTGATTGTTGAGTATCCCCAGATCAAGGAAATTGATATTAATCCTCTCCTGGTGTCAGAGCAGCAGATCGTCGCTTTAGATGCCCGGATCATTCTCTATCCCCAAACGGAACAGCAGCCTATTCGCCCCGCGATTCGACCCTACCCCTCTCAATATGTCCATCCGTGGACCATGAGAAATGGCTGGCCCGTTACAATACGACCGATTCGTCCTGAAGATGAGCCTCTGATCGCTCAGTTTCATCAGCATCTATCAGAAGAAAGCGTGTATTTTCGCTACTTTCATCTGATGAAATTACAAACTCGGGTTGCTCATGACCGACTGACTCGCATCTGCTTTGTGGATTATGACTGTGAAATTGCTCTGGTCGCCGAGTATGAAGATCCCCAATCCCTAGAGCATCAGATCTTAGGCGTCGCCCGATTGAGTAAACTGCATAGCACTCAATCGGCGGAGTTTGGCATGCTGGTTCAGGACCAATTTCAAGGCCAAGGATTAGGAACAGAGTTGCTTAAATCACTGCTACAGGTTGGAGAAGTAGAAGGTTTAGAAGCCATCAAAGCTGATATTCTCCCTGACAACAGAGCAATGCAGTCTCTTTGCCAAAAGATAGGATTTCAGCTCAAGCACCAGGGAGATACGATTGAAGCTATCTACAAGCAATTGCCAACTTCAGCAAATCTGTCAGGGTTGAATTGTTAAATAACTCTCTCTAACGCTTCACCTATCAGAAGTACTGGGGCAATAGCAGCCCGAATAAAGCGATTCAACCCGTCTACAAATCATCTTCAGGAATCTCTTCCTTAAAATCAATCACGAGCTGCATGGTTTCCAAAACAAGCCCTCGTAAGTCCTTAGACAGCGGCACTTTGGCCTGTGGTCCAAACCAGCGATCGAAGGTGGTGACATAGGGTTCCTTGCCCTTTAAATACCCTTCCATAAAGCGAACCAGAGTGTAGTTCACTTGGTCTACAAACTTGGAATTGTTTTCCGGTACCATACAGGCGATTCCCTCTTTAGAGTAATACCCAGCCAACACAAAATCAGCAGGGTTATCAATGGTTTGGAGCCAGCCCTCCAGCAAAATTCCATCAGCAGCAAAGGCATCTACCGTGCCTTGCTTTAGCGCGTCATAGCCTGCATCATGATCCTGGACGGGAACAACTTGAACTTGCTGTTGTCGACGCATGGCCATTTCATTGGTCGTACCCGCAACAGCAGCGATGCGCTTACCCACTAAGTTCTCTGGCTCCCAAACGACGGTACCCTTCTTGGCCAGTAGGCGAGTACCCGTTAGACCATAGCTGACCGAAAAGTCAATTTGCCTTTCTCGTTCCCAGGTATAACTGCTGGCATCACAGACAATATCCACTTCACCAGCCATCAGCTTAGGAATACGGGCCTCCGGGGTCAAGGCCACCAGCTTTAGCTCCACAGGTTTCCCCAGTTCCTTAGCCAGTTGTGACTGAATGAGTTTTAACATATCTACGGAATACCCCTGCAGTTCCCCCTGCTCGTTGGCAAAGGCAAAGGGGAGGGCTTCACGATTAGTACCTGCGGTTAACGTGCCAGTGCGTGACACTTTTTCAAGAACGGTTTCGGCACTAGCGATATGAGGTGTACTTCCAACTCCGAGTAATCCTGTTGCTATGGCGATGCAAGTCACCACTCCTCGGTGGAGAGGGAGCAATGCGCGATTGGCACTCAACTGAACTGTCTTCATAAACAGACCTTGACCAAAAAGATTGGCAAAATCTTACTGACCCAGAGACCAAAAAGCAAGGGAATCAATCGTGGAAAAAGCTGAAAAGCCATGAGAGGACGCAGAATCAAGTACTCAAACTTGCGGCCAAAGGCTGGGTTTATGATCAGTTTTGACTGCTTTGTTAAGTGCGAGAACGTAGTTTTTTTTCGAGTTCAACACTGATCAAAAGCAGAGCACCGAGACCCAGACTTAGGCCTAAGTCTGGGATGGCAAGCGGCACAGTTTTAAATAGATGCTGCAGGGCAGGCACGTAAATAACCGCCAGTTGGCAGACGAAAGTGAGCAGTACGGATAGAAGGGCGAAGGGATTGGACAAGAGGCCAATTTCCATTAGGGAGTCCCGTTCAGAGCGCAGTGCTTGGGCGATAAAGATTCGGGAAAAGGCCAATGTACAAAAGACCATCGTTTGCCAGTCTGCTGGATCAAACACCCAGTAGCGGTATGCTACACCCAGTAAAATAAAGCCTAAGAAGAGACCGATCCAAATCACTCTGATCCCTCCACCACGGCTGAAAATACTTTCGTTGGGTTGATAGGGAGACCGACGCATTATGCTGTGCTCTGCCGGTTCTACGCTCAAAGAAAGGGCGAGGATACCGTCAGCAAGCAAATTAATCCACAAAATTTGCAAGGGTAAGAGCGGTAACGGCATCCCTAAAAAGGGTGCCAATAGGATTACCCAAATCTCACCGAGATTGCCAGTGAGAGTGTAATGAATGAATTTGCGGATGTTATCGTAAATGACTCTACCTTCGCGGGTGGCAGACACGATAGTACTGAAGTTGTCATTCAAGAGCACGATGTCAGCAGCATCTTTGGCTACGTCAGTGCCAGTGATACCCATAGCAATACCAATATCAGCCTGTTTGAGGGCAGGGGCATCATTCACTCCATCTCCAGTCATAGCCACAATGTGTCCCATTTTTTGGAGGGCATGAACAATCTCTAACTTATGTTGGGGCGCGACACGGGCATAGATGGACACTTGGTTGACGACTTCGTCCAAGTCAGTCATTTGCTCCAATTCCTGCCCCGTCAAGAGTGAGGGATTAGAGGTGATGCCTAATGCTGTGCCAATGTGTTGAGCAGTTAAGGGATGATCACCGGTAATCATGACCGGGCGTATTCCAGCGACTAGGCAGGTTTGGATCGCACTGTAGACATCCGATCGGATTGGGTCAATCATGCCGACGAGTCCAATGAAAATCAGGTGTTCTTCAATAACAATGTTCTCTGGGTTAGACAGGAGTGGTCGGTAAGCAATGCCCAATAGCCGTAGTCCTTCTTGAGCAAGTTGGTCATGTTGTTGGTGGATATGATCACACTCCCTCTGTGTTAACTGTTCAATACCGTTTGCAGTCCACACTCGATCTGAAATATTGAGGAGCTGATCGATCGCGCCTTTACAAACTGCGATATAGCTATCAGGACGGTGTTCAGTAGGCAGGGTGTTAACGAGCGATCGCAGGGTTGTCAGAGCAGCGGTAGTTTCCCCAATCCGATGAACGGTTGTCATGCATTTCCGTTCTGAATCAAAGGAAATTTCTTGGATCCGAGGCCAAGATTGTTCAATATCGGCTTTCTGGAGACCCGCCTGAGCTGCCGCCACGACTAATGCCCCTTCGGTCGGATCGCCGATCACACAAAAGCCTTGAGGTACGGATGGATCGGGGTTGAGTGTAGCATCGTTACAAAGCATGCCTCCCAGCAGCAAGAATTTTAGCGCTGGATGCTCCAGTTGTTCTATTCCGGAACTGGAAAGCGATTGCCAATCCAGACGCTTTCCCGCCGAGACAAGACAGGCCACCGTCATCTGATTTTCAGTCAAGGTACCTGTTTTATCCGTGCAAATGACGGTAACAGCACCCAACGTTTCCACAGCGGGCAGTTTGCGAATTAAAGCTCGCTGCTTCAACATCCGCTGTGCGCCTAATGAGAGGGCAATAGTGACTACTGCCGGGAGTCCTTCAGGGACTGCCGCTACCCCTAAACTCACAGCCACTAGAAACATAGATTGAATATTTTCGCCCCGCAAGAGTCCCAGGCCAAACACTATCAGAACGATAATGAGAATGGCGATCGCAAAGTGACGTCCCAGTTGATCGAGCCGCTTTTGTAGGTGGGTCGGTTCTGACTTGACTGACTGGATTGCGGCTGCAATTTGTCCCAGCTCTGTAGCCATGCCCGTTGTTGTAATCACGACCTCACCTCGGCCATGGGTCACCATAGTGCCCCTATAGACCATATTGGTCCGATCTCCTAGCGGTAAGTCCGTCTGTTCCAGAGGCCGTGACTGCTTATGAACCGCCTCACATTCACCTGTTAGAGCTGATTCTTGCACTGAAAGATTGGCACTCTCCAAAATGCGACCATCAGCAGGAATTAGATTTCCGGCGTCCAGAAGCACAATATCCCCTGGGACTAGCTCCGGTGAGGGGATTTCAAAAACCTGCTTATTCCGGCGAACCTTGACGATGGGCACGGCAAGTTTTCGGAGGGATGCGATCGCCCTTTCTGCCTGATATTCCTGACGAAAGCCTAATAACGCATTAAAAACGACAATCATTAAAATTGCCACAGCATCTTGCAGATCACCCAAAGCTGCCGAAAACGCTGCAGCAAAGAGTAGGATCAATACCATTGTGGCTGTAAGCTGTTCCCGCAAAATTAGCCATGGGCTTCTGATCGAGGGCTCAAGCAGTTGATTAAGTCCATACTGTCTGAGGCGTTCCTGAACGACTGTAGTAGTCAACCCCTCTTGTTGGGATGTTCCCAACTTATTCAATACTGTTTCGGGGCTAAGCTGAAACCAGGTTTGCATCGCTTAAAGTTTGGGTAAGGACACCTGGTAGCAGTGTACGCTGAGCTGTTGTCATCTGCCTTAACGACCCTAGTGCTCAGAAGGTGCTGGACCGGGGTAGTCTAGTCCTCTAAACGGCTATATTTAGACTTGAAGAAAGGTCCTCTCTGTAATCATCCTAAACCCCACAAATACGGTAAAACCAGTAAAGGCAGCCAAGGCAAATGTCAAAAAATTTTGGCCTTGAGATAAAATTGGTATGCTCACTATTGAGAATAGCTACAGTAGCTTATATTAAAGGGATTTAGCTATAGAATAGTCACTTTTAGGTATGGGCATGGATTCAAATCCCGCTGCTCCGATTAAATTCAAACTCCCCTTGGTAGGAGATTTCGTTGTTTTAAATGCCTTGGTTTTGACTTCGCCTATTCTCAATAAGCGAGGCTTTTGGGTGTATTTTAGAGGTGTTTAGGTCAAAGGGAATACTGCTTTACTCTATTGGTATGATGCGTTTTGACTGGCAACAGGCAAGGTCCCATAGGTATCTAAATGTTTGAGGCAGTATAGAGTAAAACAGGCGGCGAGCATTGGCCAGGCGGTGAAGAACAATAGGTTTACCTCTTCAAACGGCGAAAAATATTGCTTAAAGGCTGAAAAGGTAGATATTGCATGAAAAAACGTCACGGCTCCATAGGTAAATGGTTTTTTCCAGCCGACAATGAATCCCAGAATGATAGCCAACTGTATCGCACCAATGACATAAACGATGGTGTTACCCAACCCACTGATGAAGTAAAATTTTGAAAAGACTGCAGCTGCATGCTCTGGACGAATAAACTTATCTAATGTCCACATAAACATCACTAAAAAGACACTGAGACGTAACATTAGAAGTGTCAGGGGAATTCTGGAATCGGCAGTTCTCATAACAAATACCTGCGAAATTAGGCTTACAGTCATTACCCTTCATTTAGGCTGATCGAGATGAGGATTCGCTGAGAATATAGCGGGATTCACATTATATTGTTTTGCTTCATTGAAGAATGCAGATAAGGCAACTCTGATACCAATCGCTTGGGTCCCCAAATTCGACCCGCCCATTACGCCACTACGCTGAAAGCCCCCATCATCAAGAAAGAGTCATCTCAATCCAGCTCTATGAAAAGCGACTTCATCTCCGGTTAATGCCCCCATCCAGCAGTTTCCACACATCGGCAAGCAGTGGCTGAAACAAATATTTCATCGCAACACCCCCGATCATAGGGCTCCATTAGTGAACCCTTGAAGTGGTCCCCAACGATTGGATAATTCTGAAGAGTAGCTAAGCTCCGCACAAGACTTATAGACAGGGGCGACATGATATTCGCCAAATATCAAAATAAGTTCCAGTCGTATCGCAAGAACAAGTTGAAGCTGAATAAATGAGTATGGTGATCACTATCGATACTAAAATAACCCAGAACAATAAGATACCAATCACTGTGAAAACGGAAGAATAACTCTTGTCATTCTGATCAATGATAGAGAAACTTGATTTTTGATTATTCATGATTAGGATTGTTTATTGTAGATAGCACGTCAACGCTGATGCAATGAATGAAGATGTTAGCGATGGAAACAGACGTTAAGCCAACGGCAGAAGGCTGTTAGCTTTTTGCACAAGAATCCAATTCAGGTAGCGTAAGGTAAAACCATTGGGTGGAGAGATATCAACGACCTTAGCTGAACGCAGATGATCGCCATGTTGCAATTGCGCTAATACATCTTGGCCCGCAACCACATATCCAAAAACGGCATATTGGCCATTTAGCAGATTTAATCCCTCAGGAGTCGAATCAGGCTCAAATAGATGAAAGAAAAATTGGGAGGAACCACCGTTAGGGTCACTAGCGGGATGGCCCATCGCGACCGTCCCATAGGCAGAAAAAGGAAGAACAGGATCAAACACACCTAGCTCTTCTAAAGTGGCTCCATATACCGGTTCAGAATTCCCCTTGACCATGACCTCCAGAGGAATAGAACGATATTGGCTAGTCTCCGGATCCACAAATCCAGCCTGTGCTCCTCCTGGATTCCCGGTTTGCACCACATATGCTTCGTCTTCACGAGTAAACGTTAGATCGTCATAAAACTCTCGCTGGACGAGATCCAGAAAATTCCCAGCAGTAATGGGAGCGTTATAGCCATCCACCATTATGGTGATTGGTCCCTTATTGGTGTCAATCACCACGACGGCTCGTCCGTTCAGCTGGGGCAGAGTTTGATAGTCATTCGGTATGTTGATAGGAATTTGTGGCTCCATGGCAGCGGCCAGTAAATCAACTGAATTCCATGCTTGGGTGCGCTTAGCTACAAATTGTTCTTTATTTTGTTGGTCAGACAGGATCTTTAAATCCGCTAGAGTCGCATTAATTTGATTCATGCGCACCAAAGCCTGAGGCCGAAAGTGTGTAGGAATCGCCGCCAGCAGATCGGAGGCGTCTTTGTTAAAGGTTTGAATGGCTTTTGTTACCTTATTCCCAATTTCGAGCCATTGTTTGGGTTGTAGCCGCGCTGCTGGATCCTCAAGTTGAGGAGGCATCTCTTCTAAGTATTGATGAAGCGTTTGAATGGCCTCGTTATCCACGGGCAAAGCCAGCCTCAAAATACTCATGGGATTGACGGCATCCCCGGTCGGTAGAGCAGCCCAACACACTTTGGCCGTATGATTCAGCCAGCCTACAGAAATAACGTTCCAGATCAAAAGAATGCCGATTACAAGTCTCATCAGTTGCTGACAGATCAAGCGCCAACCTTCCCTAGAAAATACTGGCATGGTGAATTGCCTCCACTATTGGAAACAAGCGGGCAGTCAAAGGTTACCCGTGATCAACCGTTTCAAGACTTACTTGCTTTGGATAAAGCACGGATGGAATTCCCCCATATCCCATCCGTGCATTCGCAGTTATGAGCGACGAACCGGATAATAAGCCCCTGGGTTATAGCGATCTTGACCACCGACTAAGGCTGGATCTGGGTCCGTAATCGTAAAGTTACCTAGGTGCTGTTGCAGCATTTTCTTTTGGGCGTCAGTTAAGCCATCAATATTTAAGACTTCTTCGACACTATTGTAGGGAGCGTTCTGAACCACTTTGCCGGCGATGGTTGGGTAGAGCCCCTTATATTGGCTAAAGGCAATGACATTGGTATTATTTAAGTCAATTTTTTGGCCAAAGTCTGTTTCTAGTTTGGCATCTATAGGGTTTCGGTAGGCCGTAGCTAAATTAATATCTAGTGCACTGGCAGGCTGTAACCAACCCGTCAAACCTAAGCAACTTGCTAAGACTAAAGTTAATACAGCAAAACGGCGGATAAATAGTCGCATTTGAATGAATTCCTTCCTAATAAACAGATGTAAAAGAGCGAGTAAAACTGAACAACTCAAAATCTAGATGTTCGAGATTATGAGCATTTAAACGGTCTTGATACTGAATCAGTCCAATAGAAGATTGGCAAAACAATAGCGAAGCAAGATTTTTATTTACTTCTAGTAGATTCGACCTGAAATATTTTTGAGCAATAAATACTGACAAAATATTCAGATATGAATAGGGAATACTGCATAGAAATGCAGCATCCCCGAGCGCTTACTTAAGGAAAGTAAAATATGTCCAGCACTATCTGATCACTATATAAGGAAATCCTATATAACAATGACAGACAGAAATCTTATTAGTCGTTATGGTTGACCTAGATTACTAGGATTAAATCTCAATAATCATGCCAAAATAGAGATTAAAGATGAATTTCAGCAGCAATCTTAATTGAGAAATATAGCCATTCCCGAGAATAGAAATAAACACTAGCTAGTGAACTCTATTCGTTAGAGGATATGGCCCATTGGCCTAGCTCTAGTCAGGGTTGTACTATGGTTGTTTTCTTTTCAGTGCTGTAAAAAAAGGAATCTATAAACTTTTTAAGAATGGTACCAAAGACATGGCTATTGTTTTTCATAAATTATCAAAAGTAAAAATTATAAATAGTTGAAACTCATATAAAAATTTACATATTAGAAGCAGTAGACTGGCCACCAGATAGTTGTTTGAGATCAATCCTATGCTAGGTAGCTTAATTTATTCTGTTTGGGAATTATTATTGATGCCTCAATACGTCTCATAAATCTGGAGATTATGCCTGTCAGCCAATTTTTTTAGAACGTGAGTAGCGGTGAAGAAAATCTCGATATTTCACCCATTATGACCAAAAGCCAAGAATTTGTTATTCCATCAGATCTCTATTGCATCTAGAACGTTTGTTTGCCACTGATGCCATCATCTGGAAACTAGGGTTGATGTTGTTATGAGCTATGTCCGGATCGACCGATATATGCGATCACACCACAATACGCTCAATAAATCGAGTGCACGTCCAAACTCTCATCGGAACCTAGCAATCAGAAGTTGCCACCCTACTAACAGGGAGCAACAAGGCTCAATCGCCTGTTCAGCAGAGTATATCGCTGCTTATCCTTCACCTGCCGAATTGCCATACTAATTGCATTTTTAGGACCCACTAGAATCGCTAGTTTCTTAGCCCTCGTCAAACCCGTATAGAGCAAATTGCGGCTCAGCATAATGTAATGCTGCATATACATCGGCAAGATCACTACGGGATATTCCGACCCCTGGCTTTTATGAATCGTGACGGCCCAGGCCAACCCAATTTCATTTAAGTCCGCCAGATCATAGGAAACAGACCGCTCTGCATACCGAACCGTCACGTCAACCTCTTCCAGATTGATCGCTTCGATCACCCCCATATCACCATTGAAAACCTCACGGTTGTAATCATTGACCTGCTGAAGTACGCGATCGCCCACCCTAAGAATGAGTCCCCCTCGGGTCACTTCGGCCTTATTCGGACTGGGGGGATTAATCAACGCTTGCAGGACTTGGTTCAGCTTGCGAGTCCCCACCTCTCCTCTGGTCATAGGACAAAGGACCTGCACATCCAGTGCCGCCACATATCCCAATTGCGGAATCAGATCATTGATTAGTTCTTGGATGGCTTGCTGACCCTGCTCCGGCTCAGGTGCCCCCAGCCAAAGGCAATCCGTCTTGGGTGCAGGGCTGACAGACTCTAGATAGGGGAACTTGCCTTGGTTAATCTGATGGGCATTTTGAATAATTTGACTAGCTTGGGCCTGGCGAAAAACCTCCGTTAGTTCCATTACGGGAATCCGTTGGGCGGTAATCAGATTCAGCAGCACATTTCCGGGTCCGACGCTGGGTAGCTGATCTGTATCGCCCACAAGCAGCAGTTGAGTATTGGTATCAATGGCTTTAATCAAAGAATTGGCTAGAAACAAATCCAGCATGGATGCTTCATCAATCACCACCGCATCAGCAGGAATGGGATGGTCTACATCCCGCTGAAACTTCATGGTTTTAGGGTCAAACTCTAGGAGGCGATGGATGGTTTTCGCTTCATGGCCCGTGACATCACTCAGTCGCTGCGCAGCCCGTCCGGTGGGAGAAGCCAATACAATCTCTTTCCCCATGGCTTTCCAGAGGGCGACAATGGTCCGGGTGGTGAAGGTTTTCCCCGTTCCCGGTCCACCCGTGAGGATCATGACTCGCTGGCTAGCGGCCAACTCCACGGCCTGCTGCTGTTGTTCCGAGAGATTAACCCCCGTTTGAGCCATAAACCGATCGAGCCAACGGCGGACTCGGCCCTTGTCAACTTCCAGGGGATGGGCGAGTAATTGGAGTAATCGGCGAGACAAATGAAACTCTGCTCGAAAGAAGGGAGGAGCATAGCATAGTAGGTCCGTTGCATCCTCCCGTTCAAACTGTTCAACAATCAGCTCAGCGTCCGCGACCATAGCATGGATCAAATATTCCACTTGATCGGGTTTGGGTTGATATTCGGGGAGGGCCAACCGCTTTACAGCCCGTTCGATCAGCTCAGGTTGAGGTAGATAGCAATGCCCTTCATCGGCGGACTCGCTGAGGACATGTAAGAGGCCACTGCGATAGCGATACTCTGAGTGGGGAGGAATGCCCAGACTACGGGCAATTTGATCGGCAGTGATAAAACCAATGCCATAGACATCCGTTGCCAGTCGATAGGGGTTCTGGGTAACGATATCGATGGCTTCGTCCCCATACTGCTTAAAGATTTTGACGGCATAGGTAGTGGAGACACCATGGCTCTGGAGAAAGATCATCACCTCTTTGATGATTTTCTGGCTATCCCAAGCGGTCTGAATCAGTTTGACTCGCTTCTTGGCAATACCGGGGACTTCGGCTAGGCGCTCAATCTGGTTCTCGATAATATCCAGGGTTTCTAGGCCAAAATGA